>CAVALA010000015.1:0-50998 GCA_963589615.1 Prevotellamassilia timonensis | reverse complement strand
GCGAAGGTCTACGAGATGAAGAAACGCTTCGCATTTGATGAAGCAAAGATAAAGCAGTGGATTACCACGAATTTGTAACGAACACGAATCTACGCCCTACTCGGGCGAAGATAGTCTCCCACAGATCTCACAGATTTTACAGAATAGTCGTGTTCAAAAGAACTAATGGAAAATGGCAATGAACAACGAAAAGAAGCAGGCGGTCTATGCCGAGCTCTTTGCGCTGCTGCGCTGTGTGCTTCACGGCGGAGAGGCGACGGAGGTGACGGACTTCCGTTCGCTGATAGCCGAGGCACGCAAGCAGACCGTTGACGGCATGCTTTATGGACTGCCCGCTGTTCGGGTGCGTCCCGAAGAGGAGATGGAGCGCCTGCAGTGGATTGGGCAGGCGGGCCGGTTGAAGGCAACGGGCGAACGGATGAACCGCGACGTGGCGGGCATGGCCCGTGCGTTCGACCATCATGGCATACACTATGCGGTGATGAAGGGGCAGACGTGTGCCGCCTACTATCCCGAACCGCTCTATCGCCGCTCGGGCGACATCGACGTGTATGTCGTGGCGGACCATTTCGACCGTGCCGCACAGTTGCTCGAAGCCCTCGGCTTTGCGCTTGTGGACCGGACGATGCTCCACTCCACGTTTGAGCGCGGAGGACTCACCATAGAACTCCACTTTGCCCTTCAGAAACTCCAGCACATCCCGTACTACCGACGTTTGCAACGCATCACCCGTGAGGCTTTTGACCAGAGCAAGACGCCTTCAAGGATGACCATCGGCGGTTATGCCGTGACGGTGCTTCCGCCCGAACTGAACGTGTTGCTCCTTACGGTCCATGCGTTCAACCACGTTGTTAGCGGTGGCCTCGGTCTGCGTCAAGTGGTGGACTGGCAAGTGGTGCTCGCTGCCACGGCCGGCACGCTCCGTTGGGAGATGCTCTTGGGGTGGCTTGAGGAAACCGGCATGAGGCATATGTTTGAGGTGTTGGCGTACCTCAACGTGACGCACCTCGGTATGGACGAAAGCCTCTTTTCTGCTCACGGGGTGGACATCCGCTCGGAGCAGGTGAGGAGGGTAGGGGAGAAGTTGCTGCGTTGGATAGAGACCTGCGGCAACTTTGGGAAGGAGATGGACTTGGGCGAAGGGCGTGTGCGCTTTGTCCGTTATTATGGGCTTTTTCTTTTCAATCTCGTGCGTTTCTTCCGTTTGTGTCCGCTCGAGATGTTGGCGTGGCCGTGGATGAAGGGGTACCGCGCACTGACGGGGAGGAACCATTTGTGAGAACCGTCCGCGACGGTAAATTCATTCAGAAATCATAGAAAACTTATGAAAGTATCCATCATAACTTCTTGCTTCAATCGCGAGAAGACGATTCGTGGTGCCGTAGAGAGCGTGTTGGCACAGGACTATCCCGACATAGAGTACGTCATTGTGGACGGCGCGTCGAAGGACCATTCTGCGGAGATAATCCGCCAGGCCATCGCCGGTCACGAAGACAAGGTGAAGTTCATTTCCGAGCCGGACCACGGCATGTACGAGGCCATCAACAAGGGCATCCGCATGGCAACGGGCGACGTGATAGGACTCTGCCACTCCGACGATTTCATCTTTGCCAACGACACCGTGAGCCACGTGGTGAAGCGGATGGAGGAGACGCAGTGCGACTTCCTCTATGCCGATGGCATCTACGTGAACGAGAGCAACATAAACAAGGTGGTGCGCAAATGGATTGGCGGACGCTATGCCCGCTGGAAGGTGCGCTGCGGATGGTTGCCGTTGCACCCCACGTGCTACATCCGTAGGGATGTGATGATGCGCTGTGGCTTGTATGACGAGAGCTACAAGATAGCGGCCGACACCAACCTGTTGGTGAACTACCTTTACAACTGCCGTCTGAAGGTGGCATATCTTCCTGAGTTTGTGACGCGTATGCGCATGGGGGGCATGAGTACCGACCCCGTGAAGCGCAAGAAGATGTGGAAGGAAGATATCCGAGTATATTCTGGCTATGGTTTCAAGCCAGTGGTGTTGACGAAACTGATGAAAATGGCATGGAAAGTGCCGCAGTTCGTGAAAGCGAAGTTTATGTAAGGGATTCCCACGGATTGTTCTTCTGAGGTTCGCCCTGCTCGGGCGAGGAAAAACTCCCACAGATATCACGGATTTACACAGATTATTGCCTGCTCGGTGCTTCGATTGGTCAACATGGGGAGTTTCTTGTGGTTTTGTAGTGGGGGCTTTTGAATGCGCAAGCGCATGGGGCGCACGTCTCAGACGTGAGTGATGAGCGCGAAGTTGTGAGGCCGTGTAGAGCGTCACGTCAGAGAAGTGACCCCATGCGTAGGCACCCCATACGCTGTCCCATGCTGTTGCAAAGGTAATATGCCAAATCGCCCATTTCCAAATTTTTAGGTTGTGTAGTGTGCCAGTACTGGTGTCAAACTCAGGAGAATTGTCACATTACTTTTTACTTTCCTGAAAGAGACGCAATAGTATTTGCTCCAGGCAATTAGCGGTGTGGGTTTTCGTCAAAACAAGGCACTTATCTGTACAAAAAATCTGTAAGGGTTTCAAGTCCTCAGCATCCCGCAAAAACTTTTGGGCAGCAAATCAGAATTTGCTACGAGCTCAAATCGTTGAGCTCGTAGAAAGTTGTTTGCAGTTGTTTGCATTCTCTTTTTCGTTTCATTCCTTCGCTGCAATTGTGCCTTTGGTGCAAAAACTTTTGGGCAGCAAGTCAAAATTATCTGCGAGCCCAAAACGTTGGGCCCGCAGCCCAAAATTTAAAACTCTTTGCAGTTCTTCTTTTCTGGCATTTTGGTGTAAAATATATGCTTTGCTGCCTCGCGCATAACGTACGCGCGCGTTATACCGCAGTTTGTGCAAGTTGCTGTCACCTGTCACCCTGCGGGGCCGTGTAGAGCGTCACGTCAGAGACGTGACCCCCATGCGCTACGCACTCACATGCGGCGCAGCACGCAAAACCGTCCGTGACGGTGACGGGTGACAGCAACTTGCACAAACTTTGGTGTATACGCGCGCGCGTGTTCGACGTTTCTTTATTGAAGGGCTCAACTCTGTTATTGACCATCTCGCGCCGCCTATCCGACAAACGGGTAGGCGGCGCGAGTCTTTTATGCGCATCTCGGCGCAATTTGTTGCGCTTCGCGCTGAGCCAAAAACTTGGAAATAGGTATATTTGCAGAAGTTTAAAAACCATTCAAACCTCTCTTCTTGAATTTAGCGGAGGCACGCCCGTGCGCATCAGCGCTAGCCGTGGTTCCCCAAAGCATAGGTGCAAGCAATTTGCTCCGCCAGACATTCTCCCATTCTTTTCCTTCTTTTTAGAAAACCGACGATGAAGAAATTACTATCGTTGCCTCCCAACGTGGTAGGCGCTTTCCATGAAATCACAGAATCAGACCGTAACGAATATTTCTGCACCTCCGACCCTGCCGACAAGAAGCTCGGCTCCGGCGGCGGCACCGCATGGCTCCTCGCAGCAGCCCATGCCGACGAAGCCCCTGGCGAAAGTTTTGCACAGTGGCTCGGCAAGGAAAAACGCATACTCCTCCATGCCGGCGGACAGAGCCGTCGCCTTCCCGCCTATGCCCCCAGCGGCAAGGTGCTTACTCCCATCCCCGTGTTCCGTTGGGCGCGTGGCCAACGCATAGGTCAGACGCTGCTCGACCTTCAGATGCCCCTCTACACCGAAATCCTCAACAAGGCCCCCGAAGGACTGCGCACCCTCATTGCCAGCGGCGACGTGCTGCTCCGTACCACCGAACCCTTGCAGGACATCCCCGATGCCGACGTCGTTTGCTACGGACTTTGGGCCGATCCCGTGCAGGCATCCCACCACGGCGTGTTTCTCATGAACCGCGAGCGCCCCACGGAACTCGACTTCATGCTTCAGAAACCCTCCGTCAAGCAGCAAGCCGAACTCCTGCCTTCCCATTTCATGCTCATGGACATCGGCGTATGGCTCCTCTCGGACCGTGCTGTGAAATGCCTTATGGACAAGTGTGGCATGGACGCCGATGCTGCAGCCGACGCACTCAAGGTGCCCGACTGCTACGACCTCTACTCAGAGTTCGGCTGTGCCCTTGGTGCCCATCCCTCCAGTCCCGACAGTGCGCTCTCAGACCTCAAGGTCGTCATACTTCCCCTTCCCGGCGGTGAGTTCTACCACTACGGCACGGGTTCCGACATGATAGCCTCCAGCGTGGCCATCCAGAACCTAGTGAAAGACCAGCGCTTCATCCTTCAGAAAGGCGTGAAGCCCCAGACCTCTGTGTTTACGCAGAACAGCCTCATAACGAATCGTCCCACTGAAAGCACCCACTGCGTGTGGATTGAGAATTCCTATCTCTCCGAGGGCTTCCATTATACGGACCACAACATCATCACCGGCATACCCGCCGTGAACCTTTGCGCCAATCTCGCTCCGGGCGTCTGCCTTGACGTAGTGCCTGTGGGCGAAAAAGCCTACGCCCTCCGTCCTTACGGGTTTGACGACGCCTTCCGCGGCGATGTCACCTCTGCCGCCACGCTCTTCATGGGCCGTCCCGTGGGAGAGTGGCTTGAGCGCCGCGGCATCAAAGTCGAAGAACTCGGCCGCACCGACGACCTGCAAGCCGCACGTCTTTTCCCCGCCACAGAGCACGCCGAAGAGTTGCAGCAACTGCTCGATTGGTTCCTCTCCGACCAACCCGATGCCAGTGTCGCCGCCCTTTGGCGCCGTTTGCCACGCTATGCAGCCGACGAACTCAGCATCCACGCCAACCTGCGCCGCCTCTTTGCCCAACGCCGCGAACTCCAGGCGCAGACGTTGCCCGTCGTCGCGCGCAATTGGCGCAAGAGCGTATTCTACCAGACCAACCTCAAGGATATGGCCCAGCGCTTCACCGCTTCCGGCCTGGAACTACCCGAACAGCTCCCTGCCGATGCGCCTTTGATGACGCGCATCCACGATGCCATGTTCCGTTCCGAAGTGTTGCGGAGCACGGCAGCCGACGAGGCCGCCGCTTACGGCGACAAAGCCTTCTCCCTCCTGCGCGAAGGACTCACCGAAAACGTGCTTCGCCACAAGAGCCAGCCGCGCATGACCACCCTCAGCGACCAAATTGTGTGGGGACGCAGCAGTGTGCGCATCGACCTTGCCGGCGGATGGACCGACACTCCGCCCTATAGCCTTATCACGGGAGGCAATGTGGTGAACCTCGCCATAGAACTTAACGGACAGCCTCCCCTTCAGGTCTACGTGAAGCCCTGCAAGGAACCCGTTGTCATCTGCCGGTCCATCGACCTCGGAGCCATGGAACGCATAGAGACCTACGAGGAACTTGGCCACTTCAACAAGGTGGGCTCTCCTTTCTCCATCCCCAAGGCCGCGCTCACCCTTGCCGGCTTCATGCCCGGCTTCGGCGTGGAAACGTTTGCCACGCTGCGCGAGCAACTTGAAGCCTTTGGCTGCGGCATAGAAATCACGCTCCTGGCTGCCATCCCCGCCGGTTCCGGCCTGGGCACAAGTAGCGTGCTTGCCGCCACGGTGCTCGGAGCGCTCAGCGACTTCTGCGGCCTTGCCTGGGACAAGAACGAAGTGTGCAACCGCACCCTCGTGCTCGAACAGTTGCTCACCACCGGCGGTGGCTGGCAGGACCAGTACGGCGGCGTGATGCACGGACTCAAACTCTTGCAGACCGCGCCCGGCTTTGACCAGAACGCTTCGGTGCGTTGGTTGCCCGACACACTCTTCACCGACCCCGACACGCGTCCCTGCCACTTGCTCTACTACACCGGCGTGACGCGTACGGCAAAGAATATCCTCGCCGAAATAGTCCGTGGCATGTTCCTCAACAACACGCGCCACCTCGACCTCCTCAACCACATGAAGCAACACGCCCTCAGTGTGTTCGACACGCTTCAGATGGGCAATCTTGAGCAGTTCGGCCGCATGGTCATGCAGACGTGGGAACAAAACAAAGCACTCGATGCCGGCACCAATCCGCCCGTTATCGACGAACTCTGTCGCCGTGTGGACGACCTTTGCTATGGTTATAAACTTCCTGGTGCTGGCGGCGGTGGCTTCATGTACATGGTGGCCAAAGATCCTGAGGCTGCACAGCGCATCCGCAAGATGCTCAACGACGACCCGCTCACGAAGACATCCCGTTTCGTGGAGATGAGCGTTTCCAAGACCGGTCTTCAGGTGAGTCGCTCGTAAGGTTATCCTCCCTCCAAGAAGAAAATATTTCTGAATAATGAAATTCACCACAATGCTTGCCGCGCTCGCATTGGCCGTTGCCCCTGTGGCGGCGCAGACTGTCGACGTGGCCGTATTCTCCATCAATGACTTCCACGGTGCTTTTGTGCGCAACGACCACAAAGGCATAGCCGGTGCGCCGTCCGTTTGGCAGACGCTCGACTCCCTCAAGCGCATCTATCCCTACCACGTGACCCTCTCTGCCGGCGACAACTTCGGTGGAAGTTACTTCTACAACGCCACTCACGGCGCGCTTCTCCCCGTGTTCTTCAACGATCTCGGCATACGCCTCTCCGCCATCGGCAACCACGAGTTCGACGACGGCCAGCGCTCGCTCGCCGAGAAGTGGGGCAGTTCGCCGTTGCGCCCTGTAGGATGGGACATCCGTTACGTCTGCGCCAACGTGCGCGACAACAAGACCGGACGCGTGCCCGACTATGCGCAGCCCACCGCCCGCGTAGATGTTCCCGTAGGGCCTGGCAAGAAAGTGTCCATCGCCTTTGAGGGACTCATCGCTTCGTCCACGCCCCAGCAGGTCAGCACGCGCCGCGTGGCCGGACTCTCCTTCGACGGACGCTACACCGAAGTGATCGACTCAGTGGCTTTCACGCCCGATGCCGCTTTGCTCAAAGATGCCACCGTGCGCCTCTTGCTCACCCACATCGGCACGCGCACAAATGCCCAAACGCACGAGCCCGAATGGTCCGACCTCGACGAGGCCGAACTCAAGAAACTCCGTGCGAGCGACTGGGACGGCATCCTTTCCTCCCACTCCCACGAAACCGTTTGCGGACGCATCAACGAAAGTCGCATCCCCGTGGTGCAGGGTCATTGGCACGGCAACTTCATCAGTGCCCTCATCTGCAAGGTCGACACCGCCACCATGAAACTCGTCAGCGTGGAGCCGCGTTCCTTCCGCGTCAGCCCCAAGGCAAAGCTCGAAGCCGGTCCGGCGCGTCTGCAGGAACAGATCGACTCGCTCCTGGCGCACACCTGCACCGCAGGCGGCACGCCCATTGGCACTGCGCTCACCACGGCCCATGCCGATATGGAGCACGACCGCATGCAGAAATACCGCCAGAGCGAGGTGGGCGCACTCGTATGCCGTGCCTATGCCGAAGAGTTCCGTCGCGCGAAGCATCTTAAGGACAGTGAGCCCGTCATTGGCTGCAGCCACTTCGGCAGCATACGTTCCGGCTTTGTGAAAGGTCCCGTCAGTGTGCTCGATGTGGGCGAGGCTTTGCCCTTCTCCAACAGTCTGCGCGCCTTCCGTCTCAGTGGCAAGCAACTCTTGGCGCTTGCCGAGTTTGGCATGCACAACCAGCGCTATGGTTGGATTCAGGTGGGCAACCTGGAAATGGTGCAGGACGCCGACACCCACGTCAAGGAACTCATCTACGTCAGTCCCAAGGGCAAGCGTGTGCACTTGAAGCCCAACAAGCAGTACTACCTCGTGGCCGACGACTTCATGACCCACGGCGGCGACGGCTACAGCGCCGACTTCTTCCCCGACGAACAGGAAGTGAAGGTTGAAGGCATGTCGTTTACGACCGATGCTTTCATCAATTATCTCCGAGAGCAGAAAGAAATCTAATAAAAAGCGTAACTTTGCGGCAATGAGACTATCATTGTTTGGTAACATGCAAAAAATAACTTGCACAGAAATGTAAAGCCCGCTCCACGCTCAAAATTTCTTTTGAGAAAAATGCGCAAGTTATTTTTTTACACATTACTGGCATAGATTCTCACTCAGTTGTTCATGCTTTTTACAGTTCCTTGTATGTATAAGATAACGATAAACAATTTTCGCTGTTACGAAAAGAAATCCATGACTTTTCGAAAGGGAATAAATTTGCTAATTGGAGACAATTCAGTAGGAAAGACCTCTTTGTTGCGAGCCTGCAATCTTGTGGCCAATTCTTTTTTCAGCGGTTATAGTGATGAGTATACCACTTGGAAAAGTGCTGCAGACGACGATTTTAGAGAAATCAAGAATGAGAATATAAAAACTGCCGAAAAGCCCATAAACATCGCTTTTCAGCTCAATGAAAGTGACTGTCCTGACATCGTCCTTGTAGATGGTAGTGTAAGGTCAATACAGTCCTTCGATTCATCTGCAAGTTCTGAGACCCCTAAGTTATATATAGAAAAGAAATCGAAGAAAAATTCCCGCAATCTTTTGACAGGTCTCAAGCCGTTGAAAGAATATGCTGCATTACTTCAGAAAAACTCGCACGACATAGTAGACGGCATTGCAATACAACGCAATGCCTTGCCTCTTTTCGCCTATTTTACGACCGAAGATATTCACTCCATAAGAAAGTTTGATAAGGAGAAGAAGGAATTTAAGAAATACCCTCAAAAGCCCTCTTTTGGCTATTTCGAAAGTCATGATTGTAAGGGGTTACTTGATTGCTGGATAAAGCGTTTGCTTGTGCTGAAAGAAGCAAAGAAAGGAGAGCTGGAGATTGAATGTGTTCGAAAGGCCATTGCTTCCGTATTGGGTCCAAATGGTTGTAACATTATAGCCAATATGGAGGTGCGCGATAATGACAACGAAGTGTATTTTATTTATTGCGATGGAAGGGAAGTGCGCTCCGATCTTCTTTCCGATGGTTATCGCAGACTTGTCAGTATCGTTGTAGACCTAGCTTTTCGCAGTGCATTGCTTAATAAAGTGATGTATGGCGATGAAGCCTATAAACATACTTATGGCACAGTAATCATCGACGAAATAGATGAGCATCTTCATCCTGAACTTCAAGTGCGCATTCTTAAGTCGCTACACGAATCCTTTCCTAAACTTCAGTTCATTGTAAGCACACATGCACCTTTAGTCATGTCGTCAGTCGAAACGAATGACGACAATGTTGTTTACAAAATAGAGTTTAATAAGGGGCAATATACCCATGTTGAGTTGGACACTTATGGTTTGGATGCCTCAACTATTTTGGATGTGTATATGAATCAGGTACCTCGCGACATTAGAGTCGATGCCCAAATTAAGGCTGTTGAGAAGTGTATAGACAATGGCGAATATGCTGAAGCAAGAAAAGCATTGGAAAAAATGCTTGAACGTCAAGGAAGTACCGTCAATCCCGATTTGTCTAGAATAGAGGCCACATTGTCATTCTACGAGGATTAGTCATGATAAAAATCACCAAGAAGCAAGAGCCCAAGGAATGGATAGAATACAGAAACACTCCTGGGGTAGACTATCAAGCGACCTCAAAACTCGTCGAATCTCTATTGCAGGAACAAGGTTACATTTGCGCTTATTGTATGCGTCGAATACCTTGTAAGGATAATGCTTCGTCCGAAGACCATCGCGTAGAACATGTCTTAAGTAGAGAAAATCATCCAGACAAGAAATTGGATTATAGCAATATGGTGGTTTGTTGTCCTGGTCATGCTGGTAGTGAAGCACATTGCGACCGCATGAAAGGAAGCAACGATGTGTCGTTCAACTTGTTTGATGCCGACTTTATCGCCACATTATCCTATAAGATTGATGGAGAACTTGTATCCTCCAACGAACTTTTTAATGCTGAAATCAATGAAGTGCTAAACCTCAATACACCTATTCTTAAAGCAAATAGAAAAGCTACTTGGGAGGGAGTTATTAGAGGATTGAAATCACTTGTTGGAAATAAACCTTGGAGTAAAGCAATTCTTACCAAGGAAATGCAAAAGTACAACAGCATGCACTCCAAAGACGGGAAGCAGAAGTACATACCTTATTGTGGTGTCGTGCTATACCATCTTCAAAAGAAACTTGAGAGGTTGTCATCGGCGAATAATCGCTGAAGCACCCGATTTTGAATATTTTACGGTGGTAATTTATAGAACCACCCTAAACTTGAAAACTTTATTCTTCGAAACTCCCAATGGCTTTATTCTCCCTTCCCCCTTCCGCTCCGCAGGCCGATTTGGACTTGGGCTTGTTTTTGGGCGGAAAGACCCATGCCGAAAGTGCCATGACGCTGAGTCGCACCCTTGCGCCCGAATGGTTTCCGCAGAGCGCGGTGCAGCTCACTTGGCCCCATGCCGCAACGGACTGGGCTTATATGCTCCAGGACGTGACGGACTGCTACGTGCGTATGGCCTTTGAAATCGCCACGCGCGAGCCGCTCCTTGTTGTTGCTCCCGAGGTGGAAAGCGTATGCCGTCTGCTCGAGGAAAAACTTCCCTCGCGCGCCACGCAAAACATCCGTTACTTCGCTTGCGAGACGAACGACACCTGGGCTCGCGACCATGCGTTCCTCACGCTCGTGACGAACGACGGACCGCAGTTGCTCGACTTCCGCTTCAACGGGTGGGGCGGAAAGTTTGCTGCCGACAAGGACAATGCCATCAACGGCCGTTTGGCCGAAGCCGATGTGCTCCACGGAAAGTACGTGGACTGCCTCGACTTTGAACTCGAAGGCGGAAGCATAGAAACCGATGGCGCCGGCACTCTGCTCACCACGGCAGAGTGTCTGCTCAATCCCAACCGCAACGGCGGACGCTACTCGCAGGCCGACGTGGAACGCATCCTTGGCGAGCGGCTTGGTGTGGACCATTTCCTCTGGCTCAGCCACGGCTACCTTGCCGGCGACGACACCGACTCCCACGTCGACACCCTTGCGCGCTTGTGTCCGAACGACACCATAGCCTACGTGAAGTGTACGGACGAAAAGGACGAACATTTCGCTGCCCTTGCTGTCATGGAAGAAGAACTCAAAGCCTTCCGCACCAAAGGCGGAAAGCCTTATCGCCTCGTGCCGCTGCCCATGGCCGAAGCCGCTTTCGACGAAGACGGCATGCGCCTTCCCGCCACCTATGCCAACTACCTCGTAATGGACGGCACGGTGCTCTATCCCACTTACGGCCATGCCGAAACCGACGCCGCCGCTGCCGCAGCCATTCGCTCGGCCTATCCCGACCGCGACGTGGTGGGCGTGGACTGCCGCGCCCTCATTCGTCAGCACGGCTCGCTCCACTGCGCCACTATGCAGTATCCCCGGGGCGTTTTCAAGGCGTGACGAATAAGACAAAACCTTTCCCTTACCTCCCAAATAGTTTTATGACAGAAAGAAAACTCAAGATAGGGCTTGTGCAGCAGAGCTGCTCGGCCAACGTGGAAGCCAACAAGGAGAAGTTGGCAGCGAACATTGCCGACGTGTGTGCCCAGGGCGCAGAACTTGTGGTGCTTCAGGAACTCCACAACTCGCTCTACTTTTGCCAGGTGGAAAGCACGGACAACTTCGACTTGGCCGAACCCATTCCCGGACCTTCCACCGATTTCTACGGAGCACTGGCGCGCAAGCACGGCGTGGTGCTCGTCACCTCGCTCTTTGAGCGCCGTGCGGCAGGACTTTACCACAACACCGCTGTGGTGTTTGAAAAGGACGGCACGATGGCCGGCAAGTATCGCAAGATGCACATCCCCGACGACCCGGCTTATTATGAGAAGTTCTACTTCACGCCCGGCGACTTGGGTTTCCATCCCATCGACACCTCCGTGGGGCGCCTTGGCGTGCAGGTATGCTGGGACCAATGGTATCCGGAGGGAGCGCGCCTCATGGCACTTCAGGGCGCGGAACTCCTCATCTATCCCACGGCCATCGGCTACGAGAGCAGCGACACGCCTGAGGAACAGGAACGCCAGCGCGAGGCTTGGACCACGGTGCAACGCGGCCATGCTGTGGCAAACGGCCTTCCCGTGGTGGCCGTGAACCGTACGGGCCACGAGGACGATCCTTCAGGCCAAACGAACGGCATTGACTTTTGGGGCTCGAGCTTCGTGGCCGGACCGCAGGGCGAGATGCTTTTCCGCGCAGAGAAGAATGTGGAAACGAACGTCGTGGTGGAGGTGGACCTTCGCCGCAGCGAGAACGTGCGCCGTTGGTGGCCGTTCCTTCGCGACCGCCGCATAGAGGAGTTTGGTCCTTTGGCGAAGCGGTTTATTGATTGAGAGCGCTTATACATTGCTATGATAAGGGTGGTTCTATAAATTACCACCGTCATATATTCAAAATCGGGTGACTACCGTTTTGTCAGCTTTCGGGCTCTTTTTCGCCCCTTTTGCTTGTTCGCTCAGTCGCATAGCCCGCTATGCTCCTTCGTTCACAAACAAAAGGAACGAAAAATAGCACCGAAATCTGACAAAGCTAATTTATAGAACCACCCTTAAGAAAGACGAGCAGACGCACAAATGTTTATTTGCGCATCTGCTCGTTTTATATAAGAGAAGAGAGAGTTAGTGGTTTATGCGTCGAACTGTGCGATGAGGCTTACGGCTTCGTCGGCCTCTGCTTCGGTGAGCGTGAGGGGAGGAAGCAGGCGCAGAATGTTTGTGGAGGCAGCGCCGGTGAAGACGTGTCCTTCGTGGACGAGTCGCGAACGCATTTCCTTGATGGGGCGGTCGAACTCTACGCCAATCATGAGGCCCTCGCCGCGCACGTCGACGATGTGGGGATGGGTCTGCTGGAGTTTCTTGAGGGCTTCGAGCAGATGGTTGCCCACGCGGGCGGCATTCTCCACGAGGTGTTCGCTCTCCATAACGTCGAGAACGGCAAGCGCTGCAGTGCAGGCCAGGTGGTTACCGCCGAAGGTGGTGCCGAGCATGCCGTAGACGGCTTCGAACTTCGGGCTGATGAGCACGGCTCCCATGGGGAATCCGTTGCCGATGCCTTTGGCGCAAGTGATGATGTCGGGGCGCACATCGAGGTGCTGATGGGCAAAGAAGCGGCCGGAGCGTCCGTAGCCGCACTGTATCTCGTCGCAGATGAGCACCGTGCCGTAGTCGTCGCACACTTTGCGGAGCCCTTGCATGAATTCCGCTGTGGCCATACGTATGCCGCCTACGCCCTGTATGCACTCCACGATGACGGCAGCCACGTCGCCTTTGGCAATCTCGGCAGTGAAAGCCGCGAGGTCGTTGAGCGGAAGGAAAGTCACATGGCCGTTGGCGTTGACGGGGGCCACAATCTTCGGGTTGTCCGTGGCTTCCACGGCGAGCGAGGTGCGTCCGTGGAAGGCTTTGCCGGCGGCGAGCACGCGTTTGCGGCCCGTGTGGAAGGAAGCCAGTTTGAGTGCGTTCTCGTTGGCTTCAGCTCCGGAGTTGATGAGGAAGAGCTGGTAGTCGGGGTAGCCAGAAGCTGCGCCGAAACGTTCCGCCAATTGTTCCTGTAGACGGTTCACTACGGAGTTGGAATAGAAACCGAGCGTTTGGAGTTGCTCAGTCATGCGCTCCACGTAGTGGGGGTGGCAGTGGCCTATGCTGATGACGGCGTGTCCGCCGTAGAGGTCAAGATATTCCTGGCCTTTGTCGTCCCAAACGTGGCAGCCTTTGCCGCGCACGATGTTGATGTCGAAGAGGGGATATACGGGAAAGAGATTCAATGTGTCGGGGGTGTTTGGGGAAGAAGGATTACTTTGTTCATCAGAACGCCACGGCCTTGAGCTGAAGTCCTGTGGTTTCCTCGAGACCGAACATGAGGTTCATGTTTTGGACGGCCTGTCCGGATGCACCTTTGAGGAGGTTGTCTATGCAGGAGGTGACGAGGAGTTTGTCGCGGTGGCGCTCGGCGTGGATGAGACACTTGTTGGTGTTGACCACTTGCTTGAGGTCTACGGAGCGACCGATGTAGTGGGTGAAGGACGCCTCGCTGTAGAAGTCGCGGTAGAGCGCTTCGATCTCTTCGATGGGTGCATCGCATTTCACAACTTCCGTGGCGAAGATGCCGCGCGGGAAGTCGCCGCGGTAGGGGATGAAGTCAATCTCGCCGCAGAAGTCCGGTTGGAGTTGCTGCAGCGACTGTACAATCTCCGGCACATGCTGGTGTTCGAAAGCCTTGTAGATGCTCATGTTGCCCGAGCGCCAGGAGAAATGGGTGGTAGCGGCGGGCTTTACGCCGGCTCCGGTGGAGCCTGTGATGGCGTTCACGGCAATGTCGCCGCTGAGCAGTCCTGCTTCGGCGAGAGGCAGCAAGCCGAGCTGAATGCAAGTGGCAAAACATCCGGGGTTCGCCACGTGCTGTGCGCTGGCGATGAGCGGACGGTTCAGTTCGGGCAGACCGTAGACGTAGTCGTTGTCGTCGGCGGCAAGGCGGAAGTCCTGTGCGAGGTCGATGATGCGCACGTCGGGTGGGAGGTAGTGGTCGGCAAGAAACTGCATGCTCTTTCCGTGTCCGAAGCAGAAGAACACCACGTCGACCTCGTCGAAGGGGAGTGCGTCGGTGAAGCGCAGGGTGGTCTCGCCGTAGAGTCCTTCGTGGACGTCGGTGAGGAGGTTGCCCGCGTTGCTTTCGCTGTTGACGAAGACAATCTCCGCTTCGGGGTGGTTGAGCAGCAGGCGGCAGAGTTCGCCGGCGGTGTAGCCGGCTCCGCCAATGATTCCTATTCTTATCATGCGTTTGAGAATCGTTAGGTTTACGCCTGTTCTCCGGGGTGGTTCGTGTAGAACACGCGGAGGGGAGTGCTGAGCACTTTGATGAAGCCCTTGGCGTCGTCGGCAGTCCAGCCTTTCTGCGTTTCGCCATATTCGCCGAACTTCGTCTTCACGAGATCGTCCTTGCTGTCTACGCCCACGGTGCTGAAGCCGAGCGGACGGAGTTCGAGGATGACGGTGCCGTTGACGTGGCGCTGCGAGGCGGTGAGCATGGCCTCGATGTCGCGCATGACGGGTTCGAGATACTGGCTCTCGTGGAGGAACATGCCGTACCAGTTGGCCACTTGGTCCTTCCAGTACTGCTGCCACTTGGAGAGCGTGTACTTCTCGAGGAAGCGGTGAGCGCCGATGATGAGTGCGGGTGCCGCGGCTTCAAAACCTACGCGGCCTTTGATGCCGATGATGGTGTCGCCCACGTGCATGTCGCGGCCTATGCCGTAAGCTGCACCGATTTCCTCCACTTTGCGGATGGCTTGGATGGGGTCGTCGTAGCGTTCGCCGTTGATGGCTTTCAGTTCGCCTTGCTCAAAAGTGAGTTTGAGTTGTTCGGAGCCTTCCTTGGTGACCTGCTTGAGGTAGGCCGTTTCGGGGAGTCCCTGTGCGGAGTCGAGAATTTCGCCGCCGCAGATGCTGGTGCCCCAGATGCCCACGTTGTAGGAATATTTGAGTTTGGTGAAGTCGGCGAAGAATCCGTGCTGGTTGAGGTAGTCCACCTCTTCCTGGCGTGAGAGGTTGTTGTCGCGCGTGAGTGTGATGATTTCCATGTCGGGACACATCACGAGGAACGTCATGTCGAAGCGCACCTGGTCGTTGCCGGCACCGGTGGAGCCGTGGGCAATGGCGTCGGCGCCAATCTCTTTGGCGTACTGTGCGATGGCCATGCCTTGGAAAATGCGTTCGGACGAAACGGAGATGGGGTACACGTTGTTGCGGAGCACATTGCCGAAGACCATGTACTTGAGGCTCTTCTCGTAGTAGTCGTGCGTGACGTCGAGCGTCACGTATTTTGTGGCGCCGAGTTTATAGGCGTTCTCCTCGTTGGTGCGGAGCTGCTCGTCGCTGAAGCCTCCGGTGTTGGCGCAGGCGGCATATACTTCATATCCTTTTTCTTTGGCCAGGTACATCACGGTGTAGGACGTGTCGAGTCCGCCGCTGAAGGCCACTACTACTTTCTTGCTCATAGTTTTTAATACGTGGTTTTTTTGTTCGGTTTGTGTGTTGGTTAACGGGGCGTGCTTACTGCTCGTGGCTGTGGATGAAGTCGATGACGTCTTGTGGAATTTCCACGGGCAGCGGTGTGTCGGGGTGGCGTGCGGGATCGAAGAGCATGCCGGTGCACACGCAGTACTTGCGGTTGGTGCGGGCGAGTACGTCGCAGTTGATGCAGCAAGGCTGTTCGGGTGTGCCGCAGCCTTTCCAGTATTCGTCGTCCTGGGTGAGTTCGCTGAAGGGTACGGGCACGTAGCCGAGCGAGGTGTTGATGCGCATGACGGGGCCAGAACTTGTCAAGCCGAAAATCTTGGCTTTCGGCCAGCGCACGCGGCTCAGCGAGAAGGCGAGTCGCTTGATGCGTGTGGCGAGATGGTGGCCGCGAAACTTGGGTACTACGATGAGGCCCGAGTTGGCCACGTATTGTTTGTTCTCCCAACTTTCAATGTAGCAGAAGCCAGCAAACTCTTCGCCGTAGAGGGCAATGATGGCCTTGCGTTCCTTCATTTTTGTGGCCACGTATTCGTGTGTGCGGCTTGCGATGCCCGAGCCGCGCACTTTTGCGGCGTCGGTGATGGTTTGGAGTATGGTGTCGACGTATTTTTCATGCGAAGCGTCGGCAACGGTCACGGTAATTCCGTCGTTGTATTCTTCCATTGTCTTGTCCAGTGTGTGTTGTGTGTGGTGGGTGTTGCTACACCTTATTATATATATGTATGGTGTGTGTACTTGTAGATATGTCTTAGAGCAGAATGCTCTTTACGGCCGGCACGATGGTGGCGAGTTCGTTGATGAACGTCTGCCGGTCGGTGTTTTCGGCCACAACGATGAGCACGGTGTCGTCGCCGGCAATGGTGCCGATCACGCTGCTGAGGTGATGTGCGTCGATGTCCGATGCCAGTCCGCCGGCGTAGCCTGGACGTGTGTGCATCACTGCGAGGTTTCCAGAGAAGTCGATTCGTTCAAATCCGGTGTTGCGTAGGAATTGTGGCACGGTTTCGGGTCGCACCGTTCGTCGGTAGAGAGGGTTGCCGGGGAGAACGTAGCGGTAGCCGTCGGTGGTGATGACCTTCATGGCGTGGAGCTTTGAAAGGTCGCGCGAGAGTGTGGCCTGCGTCACGTTTATTTTGTTTTTGGCAAGCTCTGAAAGGATTTGTTCGTGACTGCGCATCTCCGAGCTGGAGAGTATCACGCGAATCATTTCGAGTCGGTCTATTCTGTTGCTCATTGTTGGGTTTTGTATTTTTTTTCTGCCGCAAAGTTACAGAGTTTTCTTAGAATGGAAAGAATATATGCAGTAAAATTGTGCATATTGAGGGTATTTATGCATGATTACTGCATATTTTGGCGAGTTTGGGGCGTTTTTATGCAAATTGGGCAGGGCGTATGAGGGTGCAACGCATGGGGGTCACGTCTCCGACGTGACGCTCTACACGGCCTCACGGAGGCTTTTGTGTGCTTCGCTTTGTTTCTGTGCGCTTATCTGTCACGTCGGAGACGTGACCCCCATGCGTTACACCCTATATGTTACACTACATGCGTTGCACTCCCATGCGTTTGCGCACGAATACCCCTGGTAAAAACTTCGGTACGGCTTTTCGTGCGCCCTCCAAAAATCTTTGCGAGAATCGTTTATTCTCGCTTCTCTTCCCCTCTCGAGAGATACACGCCAGCCACGCGTTGCATAATTATGCAGCCGCGCCGCGCGAAAAGGCTTGCAATTTTGCATATGCACCATTTATGCGCATAAGTGGCTGCGGCGGCGCAAAATTTTGCTCCCTTGGACGAAAAATTCCAAGGCATCCCGTAAAAATTCCAAGGCAGCAAATTTAAATTCCAAGCCTTGGAATTTTTACGGGCTACGTTGGAGTGACAACATTGTGCCGGAAACTGCAAAATATCTCCTTTCTCGTTGCTATTTTGAACTTTGAAAATGTCAATATATTTTACCTTGTCGTTGTTCCGAATATCGTATTTGAGAGCATAGGCTGTGGTAGGCAGAAATCGTCCCAGTCAGCAACGCCAATAATATGACATTGTGGCGCAAGAACTGACAAAGTTGTCACGCTCCGTTTCGCCTCAAAAAAATAAAGCGCCGCGACGTACGTTTTTGGCACGCTTTTGGCAAATGCATTGGTCGAACGCCTGAAGGCCACAGCACGAAGGCGCTCAGCAAACAAGAATAGAAACAACTTAAAGCATAGATCAATCATGAACATCAAACCGTTAGCAGACCGCGTGCTTGTAAAGCCCGCTCCCGCAGAAGAGAAAACCGCAGGTGGCATCATCATCCCCGACACCGCTAAGGAAAAGCCCCTTCAGGGTGAAGTGCTCGCCACTGGCAACGGCACGAAGGACGAAGAAATGGTCCTCAAAGCCGGCGACAAAGTGCTCTACGGAAAATATTCCGGTACCGAAGTCGAATTCAACGGCGAAAAGTACCTCATCATGCGTCAGAGCGACGTATTGGCCGTCTTGGCATAACGCCTGCGGCCCGTTTCCGCCGAGCACCCTCAAGGCCGAGCGGAAGCACTCCTTATAATATATACAACATCAATCCAAGAAAAGTTTAGACCCATCATGGCAAAAGAAATAGTATACGACGTAGACGCCCGCGAACGTCTTCGCGAAGGTGCAGACGCACTTGCAAACGCAGTGAAAGTAACCCTCGGCCCCAAAGGTCGCAACGTAGTCATCGACAAAAAGTTCGGCGCACCCCGCATCACCAAAGACGGTGTGAGCGTAGCCAAGGAAATTGAACTTGAAGACGCATTCCAGAATGCCGGCGCACAGCTCGTAAAGAGCGTAGCCTCCAAGACTGGCGACGATGCAGGCGACGGTACTACCACCGCCACCGTCCTCACTCAGGCCATCCTCACCGAAGGCATGAAGAACGTGGCAGCCGGTGCCAATCCGCTCGACGTGAAACGCGGCATCGACAAAGCCGTGGCCAAGGTTGTAGAACAGATCAAGGCACAGAGCGAACAGGTGGGCGAAAGCTACGACAAGATTGAGCAGGTAGCCACCATCTCTGCCAACAACGACGCCGAAATCGGCAAACTCATTGCCGACGGTATGCGTGCCGTTAGCGTGAACGGCGTAATCACCATTGAAGACGCCAAAGGCCGCGACACCGTGCTCAAGACCGTAGAAGGTATGCAGTTCGACCGCGGTTACCTCTCAGCCTACTTCGTGACCGACGCCGAGAAGATGCAGTGCGTGATGGAAAATCCCTACATCCTCATCTACGACAAGAAGATTTCCAACATCAAGGACTTCCTCCCCATCCTCGAACCCGCCGTGCAGAGCGGCCGTCCTCTCCTCGTCATCGCTGAGGACGTAGACAGCGAAGCACTCACCACCCTTGTAGTGAACCGTCTGCGCACCCAGCTCAAGATTTGCGCAGTGAAGGCTCCCGGCTTCGGCGACCGTCGCAAGGCTATGCTCGAAGACATTGCCGTGCTCACCGGCGGCGTAGTCATCAGCGAAGACAAGGGCTTGAAGCTCGAACAGGCTACCATCGACATGCTCGGTTCGGCCGAGAAGGTCACCATCACCAAGGAGAACACCACCATCGTCAACGGCAAGGGCGCCAAGGAAAACATCCAGGAGCGCATCAGTCAAATCAAGAACGAAATGGCCAACACCACCAGTTCTTACGACAAGGAAAAACTCCAGGAACGTCTTGCCAAGCTCTCCGGTGGCGTTTGCGTGCTCGAAGTGGGTGCTGCCAGCGAAACCGAACAGAAAGAGAAGAAGGACCGCTGCGACGACGCACTCTGCGCCACTCGTGCAGCCGTTGAAGAAGGCATCGTGACCGGCGGTGGCGTGGCTTACATCCGCGCACAGAAGGCGCTCGACGGACTCAAGGGCGACAATGCCGACGAAACAACCGGTATCGCCATCGTACGTCGTGCCATCGAAGAACCCCTCCGTCAGATTTGCCGCAACGCAGGCGTTGAAGGTGCAGTCATCGTCAACAAGGTGCGCGAAGGCGAAGGCAACTTTGGCTACAACGCAAAGACCGAAGAGTTCGGCGACCTCCGCGCCGCAGGTGTGGTTGACCCCGCCAAGGTAACCCGTGTGGCTCTCGAGAACGCAGCTTCCGTAGCCGGCATGTTCCTCACCACCGAGTGCGTCATCTGCGACAAGAAAGAAGACAAGCCCGAAATGCCTATGGGCAACGCCGGCATGGGCGGCATGATGTAATGCCACTCCCAACGGAATAATACATACGCATAAATTCACCAAGTCCGGCGGACACGCCCCAAGAAGGGGATGTCCGTCGGACTTTGTCGTGTCGTATAGAGCGTGACGTTTTGAAAACGTCACCCCCACGGAAGGTGCAGTCGCGCAAAAGCCTACGTGCGGCCCCGTAACTCACATTCCTTTACCAAAAGGAATATGATTTGGCAAAAAAGCATTAATTTTGCTACGCTCTAAAAATTTCACATGGAACAAGACAACTCCTTCAAATACCTCAAGCAGATAAACTCTCCCGCCGACCTCAGAAAACTCAAGGTGGAAGAGTTGCCAAAAGTATGCGAAGAACTCCGTCGCGACATCATAGCCGAACTGGCACACAACCCCGGACATTTCGCCTCATCGCTGGGTACGGTGGAGATAACCGTAGCCATGCACTACGTGTTCGACACCCCCTACGACCGCATCGTGTGGGACGTAGGCCACCAAGCCTATGGCCATAAAATACTCACAGGTCGGCGCGATGCATTCCGCACCAACCGCCAGTTCCACGGCATACGCCCCTTCCCCTCTCCCGAAGAGAGCGAGTACGACACGTTCGCCTGCGGCCACGCCTCAAACTCCATTTCCGCCGCACTCGGCATGTCGCTCGCCGCACTCAAGCGCGGCGAGGCCAACCGCCATGTCGTGGCCCTCATAGGCGACGGCTCCATGAGCGGTGGACTCGCTTTCGAAGGACTCAACAACGTGTCCGACACACCAAACAATATGCTCATCATCCTCAACGACAACCACATGAGCATAGACCGTGCTGTGGGCGGCATGAAGGACTACCTCATGCATCTTCACACCAGCAACTGGTACAACAGGCTGCGCTTCCGCGTGTCGCAGAAACTCACCCAGTGGGGACTCCTCAACGAGTCGCGCCGAAGAACCATTCTGCGTTTCAACAACTCCGTCAAGTCGGTCCTCAACAATCAGCAAAACATCTTCGAAGGACTCAACATACGCTATTTCGGCCCCGTCAACGGACACAACGTCGTAGAACTCGTGCGCATACTGCGCGAAATCAAGGATATGCGCGGCCCGAAGCTCCTCCACATCCACACCCGGAAGGGCAAAGGCTACGAACCCGCCGAAAAAGAAGCCACCATATGGCACGCACCCGGTAAGTTCGACATCGAAAGCGGCGAACGCATCGTCGAAACATCTTCGCAGCCCTTGCCGCCAAAGTTTCAGGACGTTTTCGGCGAGACCCTTCTCGAACTGGCGCAAAAGAACAGCCGCATAGTAGGCGTCACTCCCGCCATGCCCACGGGTTGCTCCATGAACATCCTCATGAATGCCATGCCCGACCGCGCCTTCGACGTAGGCATTGCCGAAGGCCACGCCGTGACGTTCAGCGCCGGCATGGCAAAAGAAGGACTCCTTCCCTTCTGTAACATCTATTCGGCTTTCGCCCAGCGCGCCTACGACAACGTGATCCACGACGCGGCACTCCTCAAACTCCCCGTCGTGCTCTGCTTGGACCGCGCCGGACTCGTCGGCGAAGACGGTCCCACCCACCACGGCGCGTTCGACCTTGCCGCACTCCGTCCCGTGCCCGGACTCACCATATGTTCGCCATACGACGAAGCCGAACTCCGCCGGCTCATGTACACTGCACAACTGCCCGACAAAGGCACGTTCGTCATCCGCTATCCGCGCGGACGCGGCTCGCTCGTCGACTGGCGATGTCCGCTCGAAGAAGTGCCCGTTGGTCGCGGCCGCATGCTCAAAGCCGGCACCGACGTGGCAGTAGTCACTCTCGGCCCCATCGGCACCACTGCTGCCGAAGCCATCCGCAAAGCCGAAGCCGAAAAAGCTTCGCTCAGCGTGGCACACTACGACCTCCGCTTCCTCAAGCCCCTCGACGAGGAAATGCTCCACACGATAGGCCAGAAGTTCAGTCGCATTGTCACCGTAGAAGACGGTGTGCGCATGGGCGGCATGGGGTCCGCCGTGCTCGAATGGATGGAAGACCACGGCTACCGTCCTTCCATCGTCCGCCTCGGACTCCCCGACGCGTTCGTCGAACACGGAAGCGTCGGCCAGCTCCGCCGCCTCGTAGGCCTCGATGCCGACAGCATGGCACAAGCCATTCTTGCCTGTGCAGAATGAGGCCAATGGGCCATTGTAATATGCATTTGTTGGTGACAGAAAGAACGAAACAATGAAAATCATCATAGCCGGAGCGGGAGCCGTCGGCACACACCTTGCCAAACTCCTCTCGCGCGAACACCACGACATCACGCTCATGGACGAGTCGCCCGAAAGGCTCGAAGACATCTCATCCAACTTCGACATACTCACCCTTCCGCTTCCTCCCTCGTCCATCTCCGCACTCAAGCAAGCCGAAGTGGGAAATGCCGACCTCTTCATCGGTGTGACGCCCGACGAGGCCCACAACATGACAAGTTGCATGCTCGCCTCCAAGCTCGGCGTGAAGAAAACCGTGGCACGCGTGGACAACTACGAATACACGCTTCCTGAACACCGCGACTTCTTCCGCACCGTAGGCATAGACTCCATTATCTATCCCGAAATGCTTGCCGGACAGGAAATCCTCCACAACATAAAGCGAAGTTGGATACGCCAATGGTGGGAAGTGCAGAACGGAGCTCTCATCCTTCTGGGCGTGAAGCTCCGCAAAACGGCCCACATCCTCGACATACCTCTCAAGGACCTTTGCGGGCCCGACTCCCCTTACCACATCGTGGCTATCAAGCGTGGCGACGAAACCCTCATCCCTCACGGCGGCGACTGCATACTTGAACAGGACATCGTCTACTTCATGACTACGCCCAAGTATGTCAACTACATCCGCGACATTGCCGGAAAAGAGGAGTACCCCGACGTGGCAAACATCTTCGTCATGGGAGGCGCAAGCACCGCCGTGCATCTCGTCAACTCCATGCCCGACTATATGCACGCCAAAATCATTGAAAGCAATCCCCGGCGTGCCGAAAGACTCAACGAAGTGGTCACCAACCGCCACACCATGATAATCCACGGCGACGGACGCGACCTATCCCTCCTCGAAGAAGAAGGCATACGCAAAGCACAGGCTTTTGCCGCGCTCACCGACAACTCCGAAACCAACATCCTCGCCTGCTTGGCCGCCAAACGCCTCGGCGTGAGAAAGACCGTGGCCATGGTCGAAAACACCGACTACATCAGCATGGCGGAAAGTCTGGACATCGGCACCATCATCAACAAGAAGACCTTTGCTGCCAGCCACATCTACCGCATGATGCTCAAGGCCGACATCACCTCCGTGAAAAGTCTCACCGTGGCCAATGCCGACGTGGCAGAATATCTCGTGCCCGAAGGCGCACGCATCACGCAGCGCCCCGTAAAGGACATCGACCTCCCATCCTCCGTCACCCTCGGCGGACTCGTGCGCAAAGGAAACGGACAACTCATCAACGGACAGACACAAATCCAACCCGGCGACAACGTCGTGGCGTTCTGCCTCAAAGGCGGCATAAAGAAACTCGAGAAGTTCTTCAAATAATTGCTCACGCTCAAATGTGCAACTCATTTGCGCATTCGCACATTTGCACATTCGCACATTCGCACATTCGCACATTCGCACATTCGCACATTTGCTCATTCGCACATTGCGTAGCCTCTCATGCTTAACTTACCTATTATATACCGTGCACTCGGCACGTTGCTTTACCTCGAAGCATTGCTCCTCTTCGTCTGCTTCGGCATGGGTTTCTGGTTCTGCGAAACGCACCACCTCACGTTCGGTGTGCCCGTAGCCGTGGCCCTAGCCACAGGAGCCATACTGCGCTTCTGCGGACGACATGCCGAAAACCGCATGGGACGGCGCGACGGCTTTCTCATCGTATCCCTGACGTGGATTGTATTTTCCGTCGTTGGAATGCTTCCCTTCATCATAGGAGGTTACGAGACGCGCGTGGCAGCCGCCTTCTTCGAAACCATGTCCGGTTTCACCACCACTGGCGCCACCGTACTTGGTGACCTCGAGGCACTTCCCCATTCCATCCTTCTTTGGCGAAGCCTCACCCACTGGCTTGGTGGTATGGGCATCGTGTTCTTCACCATCGCCGTCCTGCCCAACATTGGCGGTGGCGACCTCAAACTCTTTTCCGCTGAGGCCACAGGACTGAAGACCGACAAACTCCATCCCCGCATCAGCACCACGGCACGCTGGATATGGTCGCTCTATCTGCTCCTGACACTCGTATGCACCGTGGCTTACAAACTCGGCGGCATGAGTCTTTTCGACGCCGTCAATCACGGACTAGCCACCATCGGCACAGGAGGATTCTCCACACATACCGACTCGCTCGCATGGTTCAAGTCGCCCACCATCATATGGATTTCCACCGTGTTTATGTTCCTTGCCAGCATCAACTACACGGTGCTTTATCTCTTCTTCATCAAACGCCGCTTCCGCGCCGTCTGGCACGACAGCGAACTGCGTTGCTTCATCCTCCTTTTCCTCGTTTCGGCCGTCAGTCTCACCGGCATTCTCCACTTCGTTCACCACATGGACCTCAGCGACGCACTGCGCTGCGGCTTCTTCAACACGGCCTCGCTGCAGAGCACCACGGGCTTCACGGAAGACGACTTCATGATATGGCACCCCGTCACTTGGCTCATCCTCTCGCTCGTCAGCATCATCGGCGCCTGCGCAGGAAGCACCAGCGGTGGACTTAAGTGCATACGCATTCTCACGGCATGGAAAGTGACGCGCAACGAATTCCGCCAAATGCTCCATCCCCATGCTGTGCTCCCCGTGCGCATAAACAACGGCATTGTCACTGCGCAAACAGCACGCACCGTGTTCGTCTTCTTCATCGTCTATTTCCTCCTTATCATCGTTTCGTGCTTCGTCATGGTGGGCATGGGCCTCTCGCTGCTCGACGCCTTCGGCATAGCCATTTCCTCGTTCAGTAACATTGGCCCTACCATAGGCCACACCATCGGTCCGCTCTCCTCTTGGGGAAGTCTCAACGATGCCACGCTTTGGCTCAACTCCTTCCTCATGTTGGCCGGACGTCTCGAAATCTTCTCGCTCCTCCTTCCCCTCACACCAAGTTTTTGGAAAGACGAATAATGCATTGGGCGCAATGCCACAATAAGTAGGTTTACGACTACTCATTTTATTAATTCATAATTCATTTCATGCAACAACAAACCAAAGGAAAGTGCACCTTGACATTCCGTCAGTTCAACCGCAAGGGCTGGAGCCTCTTCTCAGCCCTTCACCGCGAAGTGCGCATCGGCGTGCTCGGCGTGGCCACCATTGTTACCGCCACACCCCGTCTGATGGCTGCCAACGCAGCCTCGGTTGAAGGACAGAAAGAACCGGGAACCACCGAAATCTCTGCCGCAGCAGACACCCTGCTCCTCGGCGAAGCTGCCGTGTCGGCCTCCCGTGCACCGCTTGCTGCCGACGTGGCAGCACGCCAAGTGACCACATTCCTGCAGCGCGACCTCGAAGCTGCGGGCGTAAAAACAGTCAACGACCTTCTCAAACTCTCTGCGGGAGTAGATGTCCGGCAACGCGGAGGGTTTGGTATTCAAACGGACATCAGCATTGACGGCGGAACGCACGACCAAATTACTCTTCTTGTCAACGGCGTGCCCATCGTAAATCCGCAAACCGGTCACAACGCGGCCGACTTCCCCCTCAACATTTCCGACATTGAGCGCATCGAGATTCTCGAAGGCGCCGCATCGCGCGTCATGGGTAGTCAAGCTTTCAGTGGCGCCATCAACGTGGTCACCCGCAGTGCAGCACAGAACGGAAGCGGAAAACCTTCGCCCTTCGAAGCCACAGCGGAGGGAGGGTCGTACAACACCTACCGCGCCGAGGCACGCACGGCCTGGCAGTGGGGTGGGGGATGGAGCGCTTCGGCAAGCGGAAGCTATCAGCGTTCCGACGGCGCCGTAACGAACGGTTCCTTCAAAGGCGGAAAAGGCTTCGGACAACTCTGTTACAACGGACGCGACCTTTCCTTCAATTTCCAAGCCGGCGCTACTGCCAACGACTTCGGGGCCAACACATTCTACTCCGCTGCCTATCCCAACCAATGGGAAGCCACCCGCCGCTACCTCGTAGCCCTTCAGGCCGAAAGCAAAGGACGCGTACATCTCATGCCCCAAATCTCGTGGGTGCGCAGCCTCGATCATTTCCAACTCATCAAAGATTCGCAAACGGGCGAAAACTTCCACCGCGGCGACGTGTTCACCGCCTCGCTCAACGCCTGGACGCAGTGGGCGCTCGGACGCACGGCTGTCGGCGCGGAAGTGCGCGAGGAAAGCATCTACAGCACCAACCTCGGACGTGATCTTTCGGAAGACCAATACGTAGATATTCCCAAAGAACACGGACGTCAATACACCAAACACGACGACCGCACCAACGTGAGCTATTTCCTGGAGCACAACGTCGTGTGGAAGCACTTCACCCTCTCCGCAGGCGTCATGGCAGAGCGTAACAATGCCATCGACTCCAAGTTTCGTTTCTATCCCGGCGTAGACCTCAGTTATCGTCCCTCAGCCGCTTGGCGCCTCTATGCTTCGTGGAACAAGTCGCTCCGCCTTCCCTCCTTCACCGACCTTTGGTACAAAAGTCCCACGCAGGAAGGCAACGTCGGACTCAAACCTGAAGAATGTTCCGCCGTACGCCTCGGTGCCGACTTCATCAGCCCCGTGCTCACCCTCCATCTCAAAGCCCACTATCAGCACGGCAATCACATGATAGACTGGGTGATGTATAGCGCCGACGACAAGTATCACGCCACTTCCTTCAAACTCGACAACTTCGGCGCAGGATTCGATGCCGCACTCAATCTCACCGAGTGGTGGGGCAAACGTCAGCCTTTCACACGCCTCGACCTTTCCTACGCATGGATTACGCAGAATCGTCTTGAAGGCGAAGCCTACTTCAAGTCGAACTATGCACTCGAATACCTCCGCCACAAGTTTGTGGCACGTCTCTCACACCGCATCGTCTCGGCCCTTTCCGCCCAATGGACGCTGCGCGTGCAGCAGCGCGAAGGCAACTGGCTCGTCTACGAAGACCTCAAACCCACCGGCGAACTCCGTCCTTACGGAACGCATGCCCAGCTCGACTGCAAGGTGCAATGGACGCAGCCCCGATGGGCCGTCTTCGTGGACATGACAAACCTCACCGCCCATCGTTACTTCGACCTCGCCAACGTACGCCAGCCTGGCTTCCTCCTCATGGCAGGTGTCCGCGTAAAGTTGTAGACTTTATGGCGTAAACATAGCAAAAGAAAATCCGGAGCGTTGCTATATATATAATGTATAGTCTCGCTCCGGATTCCTTCATTCTTGCTGCAATACTTTTTAAAGGCTCATACCCAAATATCTTTAAACCTTAGAGCGGCAATTATCGTTATTGCCGTTGACTATTTGCCCATTCTCACAAATAATCACTACCTTTGTGCCGTTTTGGGCGTGAAGCATCCAAACAAATAGACAACAGAAACAAAATCAACCGAAATAACAACACAACGCAAGATGAACAAGAAACTGTTAGTCGTGAGCGCACTTGCACTTCTCACCCCTTCGCTCCTGGCGCAGGACTTCGTGGTGAAGAACAAAGACCGCAAGTGGGACGGCGCATTTGACGGACTCATCGCCTCACAAAGCGTGCAGCGCACACCAGCGTCCAACGGAACGGCCGTTACGAAGGAAACCATTAGCGGCGTAATTATCAACGTGACAAGTGGCGCTGCCGACTTGGTAGACTACATTAAGGGCGAAGGCTACGAAGCCGATGAAATTACCGACAAATGCCTCGTGGCTAAGATTCCTGCCAAGTTCGTACCCGTGCTTGCCGAGCGTTCCGAAGTGGTATACATCGCAGCCGACGTGCAGCACCATCTCCTTATGAAAAATGCACGCACGTTGACGAATGTCGACGACATACATAGCGGAACCGGCCTCGACACGCCCTTCGACGGCACAGGCGTTGTGGTAGGTGTCATAGACCAAGGCTTCCAGTACGACCACATCGCTTTCAAAGGACACGCTTCGTACTTTAGCGGTCTTAAGTTCAGCACCACATTACCCACCACTGGCGACCAGTACAGCACTTCGGCCCATGGCCACGCCACTCACGTGTCCAACATCGCTGCCGGTGCAAAGGTAAAGGACAACGACTACTACGGCATGGCTCCTGCTGCAGAACTGCTCCTCTGCTCCAGCGACTTCTCAGACAGCAACGTGCTCACCCGTGCCAAAGCCATCAAGAAGTATGCCGAAGAAGCCGGCAAACCTTGGGTGCTCAACATGAGCTTCGGCGGACATCTCGGTCCCCACGACGGAACAACCTCTGCCAGCCAGAACATGGACGCACTCTGCGGAAAAGGCGCCATCATGGTAGCTGCTGCCGGTAACGAACGTGCCGACAAGATTCACGCCATGGCCGAATTCGACGAAGACGACGAAGTGAAGAGCGTATACATCAAGCCCGAGTCGACCAACTCCGTAAAAGGCTTTATGCTTGACCTTTGGGCCATGAACGGCAACGGCCAGAAAGAACTGACGTTACAGCCCATCATCAAGACGGCAAGCAAGGAATACGTGCCCACCACCACTCAGCTCCGCAACTCCGGCTTCTCCATTACGGACGAAGTGAATTCCCTCAACAACAAGCAGCACTACCGTCTCACCGGATACATCAGCAATCTGGCGCAGACAATGGGCGTGTCTTCTTCCACCACCTATTATTTCGTAATCAAAGTGACGGGTAAGAAAGGCAACGGCTATCACGCTTGGCTCAACAGTACCACCGACAACACGGCTTGTGAGTTCGGTACAAGTTTGAGCAGCCTCTCCTCCTACAAAATTCAGAAACCATCCGAGAGCTATCTCGTGGGCGAGGGCGCAGCTTGCAACCCCAAGACCATTGCCGTGGCTTCCTACAATGCCGCAACTACCTTCCGCAGCCTTGGCGGAAGCACATATACGCTTTCTATAGGAAAGGCAAATGGCATTTCCAATTTCTCCAGCCCCGGTCCCTCCATCAACACATCTTGTGTCAAGCCCCTCGTAGCGGCTCCCGGCGGTTGCATCATTTCGGCTTTCAACTCCACAGATACCAACGTGAAGGACAATGCCAGCGACGTAGTGGCTAAGGTGACCTCTGGTAGCAAGAGCTACTACTACGGCGAAATGAGCGGAACGTCAATGGCTTCTCCCGCCATGACCGGTATCGTAGCCCTTTGGCTTCAGGCCAATCCCAACCTCACGCCTGCCGACGTAGAAGAAATTGTTCGCACCACTTCCATTCAGGACACCTATACCGGTACAATGAACGAGCAAGGCTGGAATGCCGACTTTGGCTACGGTAAGGTCGACGCCTATGCCGGTTTGAAGAAGGCCATAGAAATGGGCAAGTCGTCCGGCATAGCCCAAGCAATGAACACCACAGCTCCCGTGTCGCTCCAGAAGGGTGCTTCCGCATGGAAAGTTCTTTTCAACAACGACGAAACTTTCGCCACGATTGAAATCGTAGGCATGAACGGCCAGGTGGTTTCAACCAAGCGCATCGAATCGCCTCGCCGTGGCGAAGAAGAAGTGGTAGACCTCAGCAGCTACGCGCCTGGCGTGTATGTGGTAAACATCAAGACCACCGCTGCCTCCCTCTCCCGCAAACTCGTGCGCTAAGCACATTCCCCCTCATGCACACAACAAGCTGCCTTGCATTGCGCAAAAGCGATGCAAGGCAGTTTCATATTGAAAAATGACACTCTCCATGGAAACTTCAACCCCCAAGCCCAAACACAGCGTGCTCTTCATATGTTTGGGAAACATTTGCCGCTCTTGTACAGCCGAAGAGATATTCCGCACGTTAGCCGACCGCCAAGGCAAATCCGCCGAGGTCGTTGCCGACTCTGCCGGACTCATTGATTACCACGAAGGTGAACTGCCCGACAGCCGAATGCGCGCCCATGCCGCACGTCACGGCTATCAGCTCACTCACCGCTCGCGTCCCGTCCGCCACGAAGACTTCAGCAAGTTCAACCTTATTGTGGCTATGGACGAGCGTAACCGCGAGAAACTCCTCCGCATAGTGCAGACCGACGAAGAGCGCCGCAAAGTGGTGATGATGACCTCTTTCCTTCAACACCACAGCGGACACACCATCGTGCCCGACCCTTACTACGGCGGCGATGAAGACTTCGAACTCGTCATAGAACTGCTGGAAGATGCTTGTCAAGGACTTCTTGACCATTTGACGCAAGGTTAAGGCAAATCTTAGCGAAAACTTAGCAACTTCCCGAATTTATTGATTACTTTTGCCTTGTGTACTTGGCTGCAAAAGCAGCTCTGTACGCACGTTTCAAGATTTCCTAACAACCAACTACATATCCGAGAACATACTATGGAACAGAAAGATCTGCAGCACATTGCAAGTCAGTTTGAAATCAAGGGCAACGTGGTCGAGGTAAAGCCTCTCGGCAACGGACTTATCAACACCACATACCAGGTGATTACTGAGGGCGACGCGCCCAACTATGTGCTTCAGCACGTGAACAATGCCATTTTCCCCGATGTGGATCTCCTCATGCACAACATCGTGGAAGTGACGTCCCACATACGCAAAAAACTCGAAGCCAAGCATACCGCCGACATCGACCGCAAAGTGCTTCACTTTGTGCCTTGCACCGACGGTAAGTACTACTATCTCCACGACGGCAAGTACTGGCGCATCATGGACTTCATTCCCGACACCGTGTCGAAAAGCGGCGTGACACCCGAAAGTTCCTACATCGTGGGTAAGACCTTCGGCGATTTTCAGGCCATGTTGGCCGACATCCCCGTAGAACTTGGCGAAACCATCAAGGATTTCCACAATATTGAATTCCGCCTCAAACAGCTCGACGAAGCTATTGCCGCCGACAAGATGGGACGCTTGGCCGAGACGAAGGACATTGTGGAAGAAATAAAGAAGCGCGCCGAAAGCATGTCGCGCAGCGAGCGCCTCTTCCGCGAAGGCAAACTTCCCAAGCGCATCTGCCACTGCGACACGAAGGTCGACAACATTCTCTTCGACAAGAACGACGATGTGCTCTGCGTTATCGACCTCGACACCGTCATGCCCAGCTTCATCTTCTCCGACTACGGCGATTTCCTTCGTTCTGCCGCCAATACCATGCCCGAGGATAGTCCTGAATACGACAAGATTTCCTTCCGCATGGACATCTTCAAGGCTTTCACTGAAGGTTATCTCGAAACGGCCAAGGCTTTCCTTACGCCCATCGAAATCGAAAACCTGCCTTATGCCGCTACGCTCTTCCCCTACATGCAGGCCGTGCGTTTCTATGCCGACTATCTCAACGGCGATACGTACTTTAAGACGCAGTATCCCGAGCATAACCTCGTGCGTACACGCAACCAGCTTACGCTTCTCAAGAGCGCCGAGGCCAATGTGCCCGAGATGCAGGCTTTCATCGACGCCGAGCTCGCAAAAGCATAATGTGCGGCTCTTGCTGAAAGCGCATTAAAGCGCATTCATAACAGGCAATAAAACAACGCCCCGAAACATGCTGTAAAGGATGTTTCGGGGCGTTTCTTTGTTGTTGTCTTGTTATTCTTGTGCAAATAGTCGTTATTCCAGCGTCCACTCCTTTTCGAAAGTCAACGTGGGAAGGCCATCGTTGCCAAACTTGATGGGGAGCCAAATGTAGCGGCCGTCGATGGGATTCTCGGGACGCCAGTTGTCGGCCATGAAGATGAACGTGTCCTTCTTTCCCTGTACAGGGAAGATGAAGGTGCTTTGGCCTTGGAACGTCTTGTCGGCTTCGTTGCCTTGGCAGGGGTTGGGGTGCTGCGTCCAGGGACCGCTTATCTTGTCGGCCGTGAAGAGACGTGCCGCATTCGGTTTCCATCCGGTGCAGCCGGAAGTAATCATGTAGTACTTGCCGTCCTTTTTGAAGATGGCGGGAGCTTCGTTGTGGCCGGCAGGAGCGAGGCGCCAGTAGCGGCCCGTGTGGGTGAGGTAGTCGTCGGAGAGTTCGGCAATCTGCAGCGTGAGGTTGTCCTCAGAAGAGTAGATGTGGTAAGCCTTGCCGTCGTCGTCGACGTAGAGCGTCATGTCGCGTGCCATCTGACCGCCCTTCAAGTCGCGGCGTACGAAGAGACCGTCTTCCATGGCTTGGTACCACTCCTTGCTCCACCATTTGTAGTCGTTGGGATTGGTCTTCATCTTGCGCTGTTCCTTGGTGAAGTTCTCAGGATACTTGCCGGGATTGACGCGGCCGTGGCTCACGAGCGTGAACGGGCCAGTGGGCGTGTCGCTGACGGCAACGCCGCAGTGGGCGGCTCCGTAACCTTTGCCGCGAAGTTCGAGGTGGAAATACATGACGTATTTGCCGGTGCGTTCGCAGTAGATTACTTTGGGACGCTCTATGATGCAACCTGAGGCAATGGCACTCGTCGTGTCGGACGAAACGCTGAGCGCTGTGCCCTCGTTCTTCCAGTTGTAAAGATCGGTGGAGGAGTAGCACGTCACGCCTACGAAGGCCGAGTTGGAGTGCTCTCCTTTATGTTCGCCGTACCAGTAGTAGCGTCCGTCGCGGTAGAGTACGCCGCCGCCGTGGGCATTGATGACGCGGCCGTCGGTGTCGAACCATAGTTGACGCGGATAGAACTTCTCGTGCTTGAAGCCTTCCACCTGTTGCGCCGTTGAGGGCAAAGCCACCGTGGCTGCAGCACAGAGCATAAGTGCGGAAAGAATTTTTTTCATCGTGGTTTTGTCTTTTAGTTGCTTGGGAATGTAAAAACAAGTGCTTTGCGAAGTCCGTTGCAAACTCTGGCGTTTTCTGCGAGCGGGCTTCTCGTTTGTTTTTCTATTGCAAAATTAGGCCTATTGTGCAGCAAATAGGGGGTAATAATCCGTCAAATGTGTGCAAAGTGACGAATATTTGATGGTTCGGGACGAGAAATGTAAGGTTCTTGCGTGTTTTCTTGTACAACAAAAGCAGTCCCGCTGAGGCCGTCCTGTGTGGAACAAGATGGCTGCAGCGGGACTGCTTATTAGTGTGCGGTAGCGCGATGCTTGCCGCTATGCGGTGGTTATTCCATGAGCGACTCCGTGTGAACCGGAGTCTTTTGCTCTTCTTCGGCTTTCTTGTGTGCGGGCTTTTCTTCGGAGGCTCCGGCGTGCGACTCGTTGGTGTGCTGCTCGGATGTGCTTTCGTGGTGCACGGGCTCTGTGGCTTCGTGAGCGTGTGCGTGTTCTACGGTTGCAGAGTCGGCTTCAAGCAAAATGTCCGTGCCGAGCGTGTCGGCAACGAGCGAGTCGGGAGTCTCTTCTGCGGCTCGCGGCGCTTCGTAGGGCACGTTTACTTCCTCAAGCGTGTCGGCGGGCAATGGTTCGTCGGGAGGTGTTTCCACAACTTGCTGCAACACGGGTTCATTGTCGGCATCTGGCAGCAAAGACCAACTACCGAAAATTACCACGCAGAGCAAGCCGACGAGGGTGAGCGCATCGCATATTTTGTCTTGAGGAGATTTCACGTGTTGTTTATTGGCTTTTTTAGTCTTTGGGCTTATTCGGCCTTAGATTCGGCTTCTTCGGTAGCGGGTTCTTCCTTCTCGACGAACTGCGTGTAGCCACCGTCGGCGAGGATGTTGTACCACTGGATGAGCTTGCGGATGTCGGAGTCGTGCACGCGGTCGCGGTCGTAGTCGGGGAGCACGGAAGCCATGAATTCTGCGAGTTCTTTGGGGGTAGCTTTCTTGTGGTCAAGTGCCGTGCGCTTTCCGCCTTCCTTGTCGCTGATGGCCTGGAAAATTTCCATAAGCGGTTTGTCGTCGCTGTCGGTGTACATGGACACGTCGTTGAGCGAAGTGACGCGCTCACGGGCACCTGCGGGCACACGCTTCTTGGCGGCGTCGATGGTTTCAACAATGAGCATGCCGCGTCCCTGAGTGAGGAGGCGGTAAAGGCCGGGCTTTCCGGAAATGGCTAAAATGGTGTCTTGCATTTGTGTGTTCTTTTCAATTTGTTGTTTGTCGGCAGAGTGCCGTGGCGTTCTCTCTTGGGGAGAACCGGGTGCAAAGGTAGTTTAAACTGCATAAACTGCAAGTCGCACTTGTCACATTTTCTTCATTTCCCTGCTTTTTGAACGGAAAAGTGTATCTTTGTCTTCGGTATTACTTTATTAAACGAATAAGTCAACCCTCTAATTCCGACACCATGCTTATTATAGGAATAGCCGGCGGCACCGGTTCCGGCAAGACCACTGTGGTCAGAAAAATTGTGGAGAGCCTTCCGCAGGACTCCGTAGCCATCATCCCTCAGGACTCTTACTACAACGACCAGAGCCATCTTCCGCTTGAAGTGCGCAAGAAAACCAATTTTGACCATCCCGACGCTTTTGAGTGGCCGTTGCTTGCGCACCAGATTGCAGAACTTCGTGCCGGACGTGCCATAGAACAGCCTACTTATTCTTACATCACGTGCACGCGACTGCCGGAAACGATTCATGTGGAGCCGCGCGAGGTGATTATCGTTGAGGGTATTATGACGCTTTACGACAAGGAGTTACGCGACTTGATGGACCTCAAGATTTTTGTGGACGCAGAGCCGGACGAACGTCTGCTGCGTGTGATAGAGCGCGACATTGCCGAGCGTGGACATCCGTTGGAAATGCTCATTGGCAAGTATCGCGATGTGCTGAAGCCTATGCACGACGAGTTTATCGAACCTACGAAGCAGCATGCCGATATCATCATTCCCAATGGTGGCGAGAATGCCCGCGCCATAGCCATGATGCATCTCTACATCCTTTCTGCTCTCGCTCATCAGCGGTTGAACAATTAGCGACTTCCTATTTACGAAACACAACAGCCACCGACAAAATGCGCATAGTGCGCTTTGTCGGTGGCTGTTGCTTTTTGTTTGACTTTATTTCTCGTCTTTTTGTTCCATCATTTGGTTGAGCACGGTGAGGGCGGCTTCTACGGAGGTTACGTCGTTGACCACCATGCGGCGATGGTTGTTCACCTCGTCGAGGCGGCAACGTTTGTAGCTGCGGCTTGCAAAGTCGATGATGTGGCCAAATGTGTCGCTGCGGTAGAATGCGCTGTCGGGGTTCGAAACGAAATAGAGCGACATGCGACGGTTCTTCAATGTGAGACGTTCTGCGCCGGCTTTTCTGCCAAGTGCCCGAAGCGGAACGATGCGGAGCAGTTCCTCTCCCTCGGGAGGCAGGGCGCCGAAGCGGTCCTCCATGCGCTGGCGGAAAGCCGCAATTTGCTCGTCGGACGAGAGCGAGTCGAGTTCGCGGTAGAGCATCATGCGTTCCGTTGCTCCTGGCACGTAGGTTTCGGGGAAGTAGGCGTGGAGGTCGCACTCCACGGTGCAGTCGTCCACGAAGAGTTCTCCGCTGAGATGACCCGTCTTGCGGAGTTCGTCGGCATAGAGGTCGGCAAACTCGTCGTTCTTGAGTTCGGTGACGGCTTCGGCGAGAATCTTTTGGTACGTTTCGTAGCCCAGGTCGGCGATGAATCCGCTTTGTTCGGCTCCGAGCAGATTGCCCGCGCCGCGAATGTCGAGGTCCTGCATGGCAATGTGGATGCCCGAACCGAGATCGGAGAAGTTTTCTATGGCCTGCAGTCTGCGGCGCGACTCGTCGGGAAGCATGGAAAGCGGTGGTGCGAGAAGATAGCAGAAGGCTTTTCGCGAACCTCGTCCCACGCGGCCGCGCATTTGGTGGAGGTCTGAAAGTCCGTAGTGGTGGGCTGCGTCGATGATGATGGTGTTGGCGTTGGGCACGTCCACGCCGTTCTCGACGATGGTTGTGGATATGAGCACGTCGTAGTCGTAGTTGACAAATCCGGTGACCACTTTCTCCAGTTGGTCGGGCGGCATCTGTCCATGGCCGATGGCTATGCGTGCGTCGGGCACGTATTTGTGCACGAGGTCGGCAAGGTTTTGCAGGGCTGCCACGCGGTTGGTTACGATGTAGACCTGTCCGTTGCGACTCATTTCGAAGTTTACGGCTTCGGCGATGACTTCGTGGCCGAATGTGTGGATTTCCGTCTGAATGGGGCGGCGATTGGGGGGCGGAGTCTGAATCACGCTGAAGTCGCGAGCTCCCATGAGGGAAAACTGCAGTGTGCGGGGAATGGGCGTGGCGCTCATGGTTAGCGTGTCTACGTTGACTTTCAGTTGGCGGAGCTTTTCTTTCACGGCAACGCCGAACTTTTGCTCTTCGTCGATGATGAGCAGCCCGAGGTCGTGCCACTTCACGCTTTTGCCGATGAGTTTGTGTGTGCCTACGAGGATGTTTATCTCTCCGGCAGCCAAGTCCTTGAGCACGGCTTTGGTCTGTGCTGTGGAGCGCGCGCGGCTCAGGTAGTCAACGCGTACGGGGAAGTCTTTCAAGCGTGAGGAGAACGTTTTGAAGTGCTGCAGTGCCAGCACGGTGGTGGGCACGAGCACTGCCACTTGCTTGTTGTCGCAGGCGGCTTTCAGCGCGGCGCGCACGGCAATCTCCGTTTTGCCGAACCCCACGTCGCCGCAGACCAAGCGGTCCATGGGGCGCGGACTCTCCATGTCGGCTTTCACCTCTTGCGTCACCTTCAACTGGTCGGGCGTGTCCTCGTAGGCAAATCCGGCTTCGAGTTCGTGCTGCATGAAGGTGTCGTGGCTGAAGGCGAAGCCCTTTTCTTCCTTGCGCTGCGAGTAGAGACGGATGAGGTCGCGGGCAATGTCCTTTATTTTCTTCTTGGTGCGTTCCTTGAGTTTCTCCCAAGCCCCGGTGCCCAAGCCCGTGATGCGTGGTGGCTCACCTTCCTTGCCTTTGTATTTGGAGAGTTTGTGGAGCGAATGGATGGAGACGTACACGGTGTCGTCGTTTTTGTAGACGAGTTTGATCATCTCCTGCATCTCGCCGTCGGAAGCTGGCATACGCACCAGTCCGGCAAAGCGGCCCACGCCGTGGTCGATGTGTACGATGTAGTCGCCCGGTTCGAACTGCATGAGTTCCTTGAGCGAGAGTGCCATTTTGGCGTCGCGGGCATGGTCGGACTTGAGGTTGTATTTGTGGAAACGGTCAAAAATCTGGTGGTCGGTGAAGAAGCACGCGTGGAGGTCGTCGTCGTAGAAGCCTTCGTGGAGCGTGCGCACAACGGGTGTGAACAAGGCTCCGCCGCCCATTTCCTCGAAGATGTTTCGCAGGCGTTCCGTCTGCTTTTCGCTGTCGGCCAGGATGTAGAGTGCGTAGCCGTCGGCCTTGAGCTGTAGTAGCGATTTCTGTAGAAGTTCAAAGTTTTTGTGGAAAAGGGGCTGAAGGTGGGTGTGGAAATGGAGCACCGTGGCGGGTTGTCCCAACGGTTGCGTGCCGATGTTGAGCCGTTGGAGTGAGGCCACGCCGCGCAGAAACGTTTCGCCTTTGATGAGCAGCGACTCGCGGTTGAGCTGTTCGCGCAGCTCCTGTTCTTCCATTTCGGAAGTGGCTGCGCGTTCCATTTCGGCCTGGCGTGTGAAGCCTTGGTTGTAGATGTGCTCTACTTCGTCGTGAATGAAGGCAAGGTCTTTCACAACGAGCAGGGTGGAGGAGGGGAGGAATTCGGTGAACGGCACGAGGTGTCCGGCTTCGTTCGTTTCCATGTCGGGCACGATGCTCACCTGGGTTTTCTGCTCTTTGGAGAGCTGCGTTTGCACTTCGAAGGTGCGTATGGAGTCGACGTCGTCGCCGAAGAAGTCTATGCGGAAGGGATATTCCGAGGCATAGGAGTAGACGTCGAGGATGGAACCACGTACGGCAAATTCGCCAGGTTCGTACACGTAGTCTTTATGTACGAATCCCAGTTCCAAGAGTCTGTGTGAGAGTTGGGTGAGGTCGTAGGCCGCACCTTTTTCTATGCTGATGGAGTTGGAGGCAACGGCGTGGGGCGGTGCTACGCGTTCGCTCAGTGCTGCGGGAAACGTAACGATGTAGAGTGGTGCGCTTGCCTCTCCGCTTTGTGGCCAGGCGGCCAGGCGGTCGAGCACTTCCGTGCGGAGTATTTCGTTTGCCGCGTCGCGCTGGGCATATTTTACTGCGCGTCGATAGGTGGAGGGGTAGAACAGTGCCGTCTCCTCGCCGAGCATTTGCGTGAGGTCGTGATAGAAGTATCCGGCTTCTTCCTCGTCGTTGAGCACAATGAGAAAGGTACGGTTCACAGGACGTTTGCAAGCGGTGAGTGCCGCAAGCATTGCCGGTGCTGCCGAGCCGTGAAGGCCTTCGGCATGAATGAGCGAAGGCGTGCCCGCTGTCAGTGCGCGCTGGAGGGCGCTCACTTGCGGATGGGCGGCTATTTGGGGAAGAAGATCGGAAAAAGTCATTATAGTTTTGTGCCTAAAGGTTTTTGCGTTGAAACAAATGTTCAGTCGTTCGAGAGGATGAATGTGGCGCGGCGCATTTTCTCTTCTTCGGATAACTGCAACGCTATCCATTCGCGGGCTTTTGCTTCGCTGATGTGGTCGCGCTGCATGAGGCGTGAGAGTTGTGTGGATGCCGACACGTGTATGAGCACGCTTTGGTCTACGAGTGTGTCGAAGCCGCTTTCGAAGAGCAGTGCACATTCCATGATGAGCGTGGAGGCTGGCGGAAGTTGACAAAGGTCTTCTACGGTCACTTGGCGTCCAAGTGCTTTGGTGGACAATGTCTGTGAGCTACAGGGTGTTTGCTGTTCGGCAGCGTGTGCCATTACGCTTGCAGCCCAGGCTTCTGCCACGCGCGGATGGACGATGGCGTTTACGCGCTTGGCGCATTCCTTGCCCTGGCAGAGGTACGCTGCGAGCACCGACTTCACGAGTTTGCCCTCGGCATCGTAGACCCCGTTGCCCACGAGCGCCGTGAGTTCTTCGCGCACTTGGGGGTGGGAGCGGATGATGCGTTTCGCCTCGTCGTCGCAGTAGAAGATGCTGTGTCCAGCGGCTTCCAGTTGTCGGCAAACGGTGCTTTTTCCGCTTGCTATGCCGCCCGTGATGGCGAGCAGGGTGAGGCCGCGGACGGATTTGAGTGCTGCAGCGGTGTCAGAAATCAGATTCGCCATGGCTTTCGGGTATTTCTTCTATGATGTATTCCACGTCCTGCGGTGAGATGCGCACATGCGACACTCCGGGGGGGACGGTTTTGAGCGAGAGGTGGCACTTGTTGGTGGTGTTGCGCAGCAAGTCCTCATAGTTGACCACGAGCACGAAGTTGTCTTTCGTTACGCTTCGGTACAGCCCCATGCCCACTTGGAACGTTACGTTCACGTTGGCTGGGAACGTGCGCAACTGCTTGGAGGCGGGGAAGTTGACTTGCTGTACGGGCACTTGTACCGTTTTCTCCACCATGCGGTCCACGCAGAAGGTTAGTCCCACGCGGTTGGGTACGAACTTGGCTCCGTGTACGCTGAGGATTTCTGCTACCACTTTGGTGGTGTCGGTGATGTCGTGTAAGTTTTGCGGACGCGTGTAGGCGGCAGTGATGGTGTCGAGCACGGAACGTGTGGCGTAGACGGTCACGGAGTCGCGTTGCTTGATGGTGTTTGCCAGTGTGAAGAGTTTTCCGGTGTGGATGGTGCCTTGTACGACGATGGGCACACGTTTGCACTCACCATAGTTGAAGTAGAAGTCGAGCGTGTCGGGTTTCATGGTGAGCAGCTGTGTGCTGGGTGCCAACTGTCCTGCCACTTGCCTGATGAGTTCCGAAACGGGAATGCTCACGTGGCCTGTGGCGCTGGCGTAGAGGTTGAAGTCCACCACGATGGGTGAAAGTTTCTTCGTGTAGCGGTAGGTGAAGAGCACGGTGCCTTTGTCGCGCAGCGACACGCGGAAGTTTTGCGGTATGTCGGTGGTGATGACCACGTTGCTCGGCACGTTGCGTAGTTCTATGCGTACGGCAAAGTCCTCTTCGTAGGTTTCGTTGAGCGTTTGGAAGAGCCAGAAAACCGTGGAGAGGGCGAGGAAAAAGAGAAAGATGAGTGTATGGCGGTTCCAGAGTTTGGCGCAGCAATACTTGATGATGGGCTTCAGTTTCATTCTTCTCGGCAAATGGTAATGTGAAAACGGAGCCAACACCGTTGGACCCGCGTATCAATGTTGCGGATCCAACGGCGCTTGCTCCGTTTGAGAGGTTCTCAGCAAGCCCTAACGATATGTAAGAATGTTTCCGGCAAGCTGTGAGGAGAAGTAATCCTTATTTCTTTTCTTCGGCGTTGGCTTTTGTCGTGTCGGCAGCCTTGGCATTGGCGGGGAGTGAAATGGCGTCTTTTGAGAATACCATCTTCACGCCGGTGGCTACTTCTACGGTCACTGTGGCTTCGTCGTCGTTGATGCTCTTTATCACGCCGTGGATGCCGCCGATGGTTACGACTTTCTGACCTACGGTGAGTGAGTTGCGGAACTTTTGTATTTCTTTCTGCTTCTTGTTCTGGGGGCGAATCATGAAGAAGTACACGATGGCGAAGAGTACGACCATCATGACAATCATCTGAATGCCACCACCTTGTGCTTGCTGTCCTTGGAGGATAAATGTGTTCATGGGGTTTGTTTGTTGTTTCTGTTGTTATGATTGTGTGTAGAACAATCTGGATGCTACGATGCAGCATCTGCTGTACACTTTACATGCGTCGTTCCGTTTCGGGGCCTTCGGGTAGGGTGAGGTCCTTCACTTGCGGATTGAAGCGGCGGGGCTTCTTGATGCGTACCTTCGTGGTGCGGCCTTCTTTGACGAGTCGGCGCAGGATGCCGTCGAGCATACCGTTGATGAAGGAGGAGCTACGCGGTGTGGAGTAGACCTTGGCAATGTCGAGGTATTCGTTGAACGTGACGTTCAGGGGGATGGAGTCGAACGTGAGGACTTCGGCCAGTGCAATCTGCATGATGATTACGTCCATGAGGGCAATGCGGTTGAAGTCCCATTTCCGGCAGCCGCTTTTGATGATTTCGCGCAGTTCCTCTCCTCTTGTGATGGTTGTGCGGAAGAGCTCGAGTGCGAACTGGCGGTCTTCGTCGGTGTCGTAGGCGGGGAGCAACGGCTGGTCGGGGGTAGATTCGGGGGTGAAGCGCTTGATGGACTTCATCACGAAGGTGTCGATTACTTCCTTGTCGTCGTTCCAGTAGAGTGAGTGTTCTTCCAAGTAGGGGTCGAAGTCGAAGTTGTAGCAAACGTGTGTTTTGTAGAGTTTGCGGATTACTTCGCGGTCAGCCTCATAGCTGAAGTCTTCTTTGCTTATATAGTTTTGGAATACGTCGCTTTCTACGAGTGTGGTGTAAAGCTTCTTGACAAAAGCGTCCTCGTCGGCCCAAACTTCTTTGCGGTTTTCCTGAAAGGCGATGAGTGCTTTGTTGTTTGACAATTGTTCGAGAAATTGGTTGTGGGCAAACTTGTTGACGGCCGAAATGCCGCCGATAGCGTTACCCGTACGCTTTTCGCGTGCCTCTCTCACAGCGTCTTTGTGTTCAGCCACACGCTTCATCTTCACCAGCATGGAGAGCAGGTAAAGATACAGGTCGTATGCTTTTCCAAGGGAGAATGTGAGTTCTTTTTCGGCTACGTCGAGCGTTTTGCCTTCGTTCTGATAGTATGAATAAACGAGCTGAACCACTTTCAGCCTTATCAGTTCTCTATTGATCATAATTTCGTAAAGGTACCTTGAGTTTTCTTGCTGCAAAGGTACGAATAATTGTATTGTGTCAAAGCCTAGTCTGCTTTTTCTTATGCTTTGACTTTTGTTTTTTTTGCTGACGTTTGTCTTGTAGCGCGCGACGTTTTGAAAACGTTGCCCCCATATGCGGTTGAAAACCTCTTTTGTTGCCGCTTCGCGCGCGTATACACCAAAGTTTGTGCAAGCTGCCGTCACCCGTCACCGTCACGGACGGTTTCGCGTGCTGCGCCATGAGTAAATGTGCAAATAAGGGAATGAAGAATAAGCTGTTTCAAGGGTGACAGCATTAATGTGCAGTCACAAAGGTTTTGCTTTGTTAAACCTTTGCCGTCATCTTTTTTGGTACATGCGCATGACCGAAATTTTTTAGGCCGTGACGAAAAATTACTGCCTGTTGAGAATTTGCTGTCACCCTTGTCAATGTGTGTTTTTACACTCTTACAATTGCATATTTATGGTCATCATTTTCAAATCATATATAGCATATTATTATTTGCATATTTGCACATCTGCACATTTGCACATTTGCGAAGCAGTCGGTGACGGATGAAGGTAGAATGTATAAACTTCGGTGAAGCGCGCGCGTACGCGCGCACGCGAGGCGCAGGTATAGTACCGAAATAGCACGGTGAGGGAAATGTGAAGCCCTGTGAATTTTTGGGCCGCGGGCCCAACGTTTTGGGCTAGGAGGAAATTTGAATTTGCTGCCTTGGATTTTTTACACCGTGCCTTGGTTTTGCACGTGGGTTAGGGCGTAGAAAGTTGGTGCGTAAACTTTTGTAAAAAACTTTCTACAAGCTCAACGTGTTGAGTAAGGCGCAAATTTAAATTTGCTGCCCCAAAGTTTCTCTACTTTCGTATTTAGGTTTGGCGTTGTAAACCTAAATACGAAAGTAGAGCTTTGATTAGTCTTGCCGTGTGGTATGATTCAGAAGACGTTCTATTTCGTGGGTTGGGAAACCGGTCATTTGGGCAATGCTTTTCGTGTCCATACCTGCGGCTAGCAATTTCTTAACCACTATGGCAAAACCTTCTTCTCGTCCTTCGGCTCGTCCTTCGGCTCTTCCTTCGGCTCTTCCTTCGGCTCTTCCTTCGGCTCGTCCTTCGGCTCGTCCTTCGGCTCGTCCTTGTTCGAGTCCTTCTTCTCGTGCAGTGTCAATGGAGTTCTTAATGTCGCGGTAGGCTTTAAGACTGTCTTCGTAGGCCTTGAGTTCCGTTGGAGTGAACTGGGCTATGGCTGATTCCTCAAAGAGTTTTTTGAAGATACGTTCCTTTAAAGCGGTGGGGCGACGGTCGAGACGTGAGAGGTTCTTGAGCACGTAGAGCCACTTGTCGTAGAGCGTTTCCAATTCGTCTTCCGTTTTGTTGAATTTGGCTATTTCTACGTATTTAAAGGTGAACTTGTCATTGAATACGCGGTGGGTCTTTTTGTCAAGCAGTCCTACGTCGTGGTTGATGTCTTTAGAGTCAAAGGATTCTTCTCGGAAGTCAAAATTCAGAAGCGCTACGGTGTAGACGTGTTCAAGTTTGAAGTCCCAATTTACTCCTTTGGGCGCTTGTTCACGGATTGGAAAGGTTGAATAAAAAAGTGAACGGTCCTTGAAATGCTTTTGGTAGGCATTCTGCATTTCCACTATAAACTTTCCGCCGTGTTCGTTTTCGCAATAAACGTCAAATATGGCTTTACGCTCAGCATAGATGTCACCAACGTGTTCGCTGTTGAGATAGGTCACGTCGCGTATGACTTGCTCACCACTAAAAAGAGAGTTGAGAAAGTCTATTAGTAAATCTTTGTTCGGTGCGGTGCCGAATATTCGTTTGAACCCGAAGTCGGTGAGCAAACTGATGTAACGTTCTTCTGACTGTGGCATAGTAGGGTTTGTTGTTTCACGTTGCAAATGTAGGATAAAGACCTGAGTTCTTCCCTTTATCAGCAAATATTTTCTATGATGCGCTATGGTAGTGACTCGTAACTCCCTTGTCAACTGTTTTCCCGATTCACACTCCGGTTCCGCCGCTACCGAATGTAGCCTTCTTGGTCGTAGCAGCGGCGGTAGTGGTGGATGAGCGCAATGAGGTGCTGAAGGGCTGGGATGGTTGACGAGAGCGTGTGGAAACGATGGTACTGAGCCTCGTACCGCTCGGCAGAACCTTGCTGCAAGCGTGTTTCAATGTCGGGCGGAATGAGGTACGAAGCCCTTTCGCCCAAATGTTTACGAAACTCCGTGAGGAAAATGTGTATGCCGGCAAGGTCGAAGTCGCCGAAGTGGACGTATGGGTTGGGGACGCTTTGTAGCCATGAGCGGAGGTCGGTGGACTGCGGATAGCGCGAGACGAAGAGCAATCGCCTTGCGGGAAACAGAGCGGTGAACAACGCTTGCTGTCGGCGGATGAGGCGGAAGTTCTCCATGTTTTCTATGCCCACAATGGTCACGTCGTGCGGTACGGCTAACTGTTGCCAGTCTGAGATGAATAGAAAACTTCCTTCCGGCGGGGCAATGGTAAGGGCGATTCCGTTCAAGTGGCATGGAAGTGGCTCGTAGGTATTGACGGGAAACCCCGGACAAGAGCGTGCGCTGACGAGTTTTGAGTTTCCCGTGAGGAAGGCCTGCTCTGCACGCGATGTGTGGCTGGCAAGTAGTTCCTTCATCATGTCGAGGTCGCCTAAGCGTTCGTCGACGAGGGCTAGCGCCGTTTCGAGTTGTAGCGGAGCGGATGCTACCAAGGTGCGGCGGCTTTTGTGTGACGTGCTGATGAGCGTACCGTCGCGCAGGAGTTCTTCCACCCACTCGCCGCAAAGCGCACTGGCGGGAATGGATGCACCGCTTCGCAGTTGAAGAAGTTTGTTTATGAGAGTCGGTGTGATTTTCATCAGTGAGGTCTTTGGGAAAAGGGATTCAAACAATGCGATTGGTTACGCCTGTGAAACCAGCGGACGCACCACCGTTTGCGACTTGGCGTCCTTGCAGAGCAGGTAGGTGTAGCGGTAGTCGGACACGTTGTAGGTTGTGGGCGAAGAGTTGATGAGCAGAATGTTGCGCGCATTGGCAAAGTCGAGTATGCCCTTTACGTTCTGCGGATGGAGTTTGCCAATTTCGTCCATCATGCAGTGGATGCGGAAGTCGCCAAAGCGTTTGCTCACTTTTTCCTTGAACACGTTGATGAGCATGATGTTGACCATGGCTTTCACCAGTGTGTCGGTGCCTTCGCTGCCCACGTGGGAGAGTTTGTCGGCCCAGCCCGCGTCGTTGTCGTTCTCTACGATGCGGAATTGGAGTTGGAAAAGGTCGGAGAGCGTGAGTTGTTGCCGCTGCGGGTCTTCTAGAAGTTGCTTCATGAAGTCCATCAGATGGCTTACGGCCTTTTGGTTCACTTCGTCGCGGTTGGCAGAAGAGAAGAGGTTGAGTTCGCCCATGGCAAACTGGTTCTCGTCGTTGAATTCCTTGATGCACTTGAGCAGTTGCACCATCTTGTCGGACGACGGCACGGACTGCAGGGCGATAAGTTTGATGACACCGGCAAAGTTGCGTTCGCGGAAGTCGGCGTTGATGTCGCGGATAATCTTGTCGACGTCCGACTCGTGGCGTGTCAGTTCGCCCATTTCCTTTGATATGCGTGAGAGAATCTCCACATAGCGTTCGCCGGTGCGGCGGCGGTATTCCTCTATCTTATTGTTTAAGAGAAAGTCGTCCAGGTTGTTGGCGAAGTCGAGGAAATCCTCTTCGAGCGTCAGCTCTGTGCGGAAGTGGAAGGTGTTCTTTGCAGAGAAGTTCTGCTTGAACAGGTTCACGCTCTGCTCGAAGTGTTTCTGTTTGCCGTTGCGCGAAACGATGGCCCCCGTCAGTTCATCTACGGCCTCGGCTGGGGTGAGGAGCGTTTGTCGCTCGTGGCCGTCGGCCAATGTAGGCGGACAAAGCTCGGAGTGGCTGAAACGCTCGGCTTTCTGAAGGCCATCTTCGATGTGGCTTTTATCCTTTTGGTGTTCCGTCAAGTCTTTCTGAAGCGTGGCCAGCAGTCTGTCGTGCTTCTGGCGACGCAGGGCGTACTTCTCGTTGAGTTGCTGGAGCTTGTCGGCAAGCAGTTTTCTGCGTTCTTTCAGTTCCTCTTCGTGATCGAACAATTCTTCTTTGTCGCGCTGATAGTCGAAGACTAGGCGGCGGTTGTCGTCAATGTATTTCAGTTCCGCCCGGGCCGTTGCGATGGCTCTCCGGCAGTCGTCAACCATGGCCGTGTCGGCTCCGCGATCTTTCAGCGCTTCGCGTTCTTGGCTTTGCAGTTGCTGCAGTTCGGCTTCGGTGCGTTCTTCTTGTTTGCGTATGTCGGCCTGAATCTCTGTTGTCGCTTTGCCGTATGCCTCTGCGGCTGCTGTCAAGGCTGCTTGGTAGGCCTTCTCAGCCTGTGCGAGTTGCTTGCGTTTGTCGGTTTTCAGTTTGCTGAGGGTGTTGTCGGCAGCAGTGCGCCTAACGGCAATGTCCTGCTGACGGGTGGCCAGCTCTTCTTGGCGTACTTTCTTTTCTTGTTGTCCCTTGGCGATGAGATCCTCAATTTTCACTTTCATGGCCTTTTGCTTTTGCGGCACCACCCGCAGTTCAATTTCGAGTGCGGCTTTGCGTTGCAACAAGGCCTTCATCTTATCCGAGTAGCGTGCCCTTAAACTGTTCGTCTGCTTTTCTTGTTCTGCGGAAAGGTTTGCAAGCTCGTGTTTCAACGTTTTCACAATGGTTTCGAGAGCCGCTTTCTCTTCTTTCAATTGAGCGGGCTTGCGCACCGAGGACGGAAGGTCGGATAGGTTGAGTTTCACGCCGAAGAGCGAGGCTCCCTCCGCTTTTTGCGGATGTAGCCCTGTGCGATAGAGCACGTGTTCGTCGTGGATCACCTTGCCGATGTTTTGCTCCCATCCGCGCTGGTTCTCCTCCAACCATTCGTAGAGCGAACCTTTGATGCGCTCCAGCAGACGCGTTCGTTCTTCAATTTGGCTTTCGGCCTCAGCCTTTTCTTTTTGTTTGCTTTCCAACAAACGGCCGTAGTGAGCCTTCAGCTCCGCCTCCTCTTTGTCCAACTTGGCTTGCAGTTGGTTGCCGTCTGCTTTTGCTGCCGAAATGCGTGCTTCGAGTTCCTTTGCCGAAGAGGAAAGGCCGTCAAGTTCTTTGCGCAGTGCTTCAATGTCTTCTTCGTATGGTTGCCAACAGCTAAGTTTCAGTAGTTCTTTCTCCACTTCCACTTGTTCGCTTTTCAGAAGGTCAATGGCATTGATGGAGAGCGAGAACTTTTCTTCAAAACTTTCCTCCGTTGTTGCGCACCGCTTTTTGTAGTTTTCTAGCAGTTGCACGTCCTTTTCTTGCTTTTCAAGACGTAGGGTAAGTTCGTGCTCTTTCTGCGTTTGGCGATATTGTGCTAGATGATTCTCAAGACCTTGGCAGAGCGCTTTATATTTTGCTGTCACGTCGTTGTAGCGTGCGGTAAGGTCGGTCAGACGTACTTCTTGTGCGGCTAGTTCTCCGCGCACCACTTGTTCCTTGCTGCAGCGGGCAAGCACCTCGTCCATATTCAGCTTGGCGTAGAACTCGCGGCGCTCTTTGGCTCTGTTCAGTTTGTCTTTTACCGAGCCTTGGTCTTCGTGGATACTGCGGCGCTCCTGTTCAAGTTTCTGCTCCAGTTCGCAGAGCAGACGCTTTTGCCGCGCCTCTTCTTCGAGAAGTTCACAGATGCGCTTTCCGAGCAACGGCAAACGCTCGCGGGATGTGCGCACAGCCCAGTTTAGTTCGCCGCAAAGTTCGGCAATGCGCTGCTTCAGGTAGAGCAGTTCGTGGTAGGCGCTGACTACGGCATCGGCCTGTTTGCGCACCGTACATGCTCCCTTAGCGTCGGACTTGTACCAACAGGAGATGTCCTTATACTCTTGTTCAAAGTCTGCCACCTGCCGACGGAAATAGCCGAGGTCGATGTTAGCTTCCTCTTCGCTCATGGAGCGGATGATGATGTCCTTGATGAAGTCGGCGTCGAGGCGCGAATTGAGAAACACGTTTTGTATGCTACGCGGAATGTTGCGGTAGCGGTTCGACTCCATCAGTTGAAAGCGTGCAAACTCTTTCCCTGCGGCTTGGCGGTTGCCGTAGATGATGTCGCGGTAGAGCTCGTAGCGGTCCACAATCTTGCTCATGTAGGCATTGCCCGTCCGTAGGCGGATCACTTTGCTATCCGCCGTCACTTCACCATGGTCGTCAACGAGCCAGTCCTTGCAGTAAGGGGCATCGACAAAGCGGAAACAGGCTCTGCCCGAGGAACGGAAAGTGAGCACGGAGAAAGGACCGTGTTCGTGGTCCACTTCGTAGACAATGTAGGAGTTGGCGTGCGGGAGATAGAACTCGTCGAAGGTCTTCATCTCCTTTGGAATGCCCAAGTGGAGTTTGTCGGCATTGTAAAAGAAAAGTATGGCACGCAGCAAGGTGCTCTTGCCCACGCCCTGCGTGCCGATGAAGTGGACATTGCCGTCGAGTTTCACCTCCGCATAGCGGATGTGTGCGCTGTTGATGAAAACTATTTTACGGAGTGCTCTCATGGCTGTTCGGTTTCGATGACGGTTAGACAATCAATGAGTTCTTCGATGTAGTGGAAGGCTGCGGTCACCTTGTAAGTTCCGTCCAGCTCGTTCTCTAGTTCGGCAAAGCCTTGCCGCTCAAGGTCGGCAATGAGTTTGTCCACTTTTTCGTCGTTCGTTTTGAGTTCGGAGTAGAGACCGCGGGCTTTTTCCTTGAGTTCAATGTCGCTCGAGAACTTTTCCAAAATGTTCGACTTGCGGAACGTAAACCCCGAGCCGAACGTCTGGTTGAAGGTCTTGAGGAAGTCCAGACGGTCAATCCATTCGGCGAAGCGCTGCAGCTTGTTGGCAAGGTCCACTTTGCTCTCTGTGCGCGAAAAGTAGTAGTAGCCGTTGCCGCCTTCCAGCAGGAAACCGATGCCCTGGTAGTAGTCGCGGTAGTCGCCGAAGTTGTCTTCTATGACGTCGTAGAAGTGGGCGCGCTGGGAGGATATGGAATTTTGCGGGATGAATCCGCCCTTGCTCAGAATGTCGAATATTTCTTTTGTGTAGCGTAACATGGTTCAGGCTGTTTTGGGAAAGATAAGTGGATACTCTATGCCGTCATGGCAGCTATAGTCGTCGCTCACTGTGAGTTCGTCAAGATATTGTGCGGTGATTTGGCAGAAAAGGACGAGTTTCTCTTCCGTGTCCATGGGTTTGCGGTAGGCCGAATAGTTCATGACGAAATGGAACAGGTTGTCGCCCGAAGCCATGAAGGCGTTCTTCACTTCGCCGATGTCTACCGTTTGCACCACTTGCTGCTCTTCTGTGAGTTCCGCTTGTGTGAGTGGTTCGGCAAGGCGCCCTTTGCGCAGCCGGTCGTTGCCTTTTCCCTTGACGGCATCGCGAAGCAGCTTAAGTCCTTCGTCGGAGTTGCGGAGCATGGAGAGCGACACCTTGAGCGTATAGCGCGGCCGGGGTTCCATCCAAACGGGATTCAGCGTGGAAAGCCGCGCCTTGATGTCAGTGTTCGTTTCGAGCAAGAGCTGGTCGCGCAGGTATTTCAGTTTCTGGACTTTCTCGAAGATTCGGTTCTGGTATTCAATGAGGTTGAGATAGCTGATAATCTGCCGGTCGAGTTCCAAAAGGTTGTGGTAAACTTCCCTCAACTGGAGTTTTACGTCGGTCACCGTTTCGCGTAGCGCTACGTCGGTGGCTACAAGGAAAAAGACCGTCTGCTTCTCGTCGATGACCCGCTCACACTCGTTGATGAGTGCGGCAATGTCCTTTCGCTTTTCGTCAAGACGCACAAGCTTTTTCTTCTTGATGGCAAAAGTTGGCTCGTTCTTGTAAGTGTTGTCAATGTTGCGTTTGAGGTCGATGACGTTGCGCAAGGTCGTAAGCGCGATGTTGCGCAAAATGCGTGTCACGTCCCTCAGGTATCCGTATTTGCGGTTGGGATTGCTTTCGCTTAGGTAGTAGTCAATGGCAGCGTTGAGGCTTCCTATGCTTTCCTTGACGCTCGCCACGCTGATGTCTTCGTTTACTTCCAACACTTCTTCAAAGAAGCGGAGATACACATCCTCCAGTTCCACAAAGTCGGCGTTGGTACGTATCACACCGAAACGACGTAGAAACTCCAGGCTCTCGTCCTTTTTCGACGCCACGTCGCGGGCCACATCGTAGCGGAACGAGAGTCGCTTGCGGTCTTGGAAGAGGGCCTGCAACAACTTGCGCTCTCGGTCGAGCGCTCGGATGAGTTCGTCGAGCGAATGGAAATGCGAGAGAGTGTCCATATCTTGTGCTGTATTTGTTGAAATTTATAGAACCATCGTAAATCAGCACATTCTAGACGGGAAACGTGCTGAAATGAGAGGGCTAAAATACGAATCAAATGTGAGAACTTCTGCTGTTAGCAGCAACAATCTTTACAATTCGCACTCGTTTGTTGTGCGCTTTTTTGTTCCTTTGCATTGGTTATGTGGTAAGAAATGACGAATTTAGCACGGTCAAGGACCTCCGTCGCGTATATCAGTTTACGGAGCGGACAATTACAATAGTCTGAAATAGAAAAGAATAAATATGAGTAAGCGCTACACTTTTGAATCGTTGGACGCCGAACGCGCCGAACTTCGCGGACAGCTTGAAAAGAGCCGTTCACGCATAAGCCAACGTTGGGCCGTTTTAACCACTCCGCCGCCCGAGTCTACGCAATTCCAGCATTGGGTGAACCAAGGTGAGCGGCTCTTTGCCATATACGATGGTGCCATGACGGGCTATAAACTCTGTTGCCGCTTGGGGAAGTTCACGTCATTTTTCAAACGCAAGAAGAAACGCTGAACGCGGTAAGACGCTCACTTGAGTGGCTTTCCCTTTTGCGTCATCAAGAGCAGAAAATTCGGAACTGCCGGGTACACCTTCTTCGGGGTGTATGACTGATGGTGGCAGCTTCGTCCACCGATGACGTTTCTATAGCTACATTGTTTCTATACGTATAATAACGCAGATGTTGAACTTTTATTTGATTCGTACTTGACACAGTTGAGATGATAGACTCCAAGAGGTCGTTGACAAACGACTTAACCTTGGTGAAGAGCGTGTAGTTTCGGGTTTGGAAAACTCTCCGTCTTCTGCAAGTCTTGCAAGGTATTCTTGAGT
>CAVALA010000014.1:0-52363 GCA_963589615.1 Prevotellamassilia timonensis | reverse complement strand
GATGTGTCGGTACTGGTGTCAAACTCCCGAGAATTGTCACATTACTTTTTACTTTTCAAAAGATGGGATTGGGAGCTTTGTCCCAAGTATTAAGCCACGTGAGTTTTCCCAAAAACAAGGCCATAATCTGTACAAAAAATCTGTAAGGGTTTTCAGACCGTCAGCATCCCGTAAAAACTATTGGGCAGCAAATCAGAATTTTCTCCTAGCTCAAATCGTTGAGCTAGGAGAAAGTTGTTTGCAGTTGTTCACAATCTCTTCATTCATACCTTTGTAGTAAAAACTTCGGGGCTGCAATTCAGAATTATCTGCGGGCCCAATACGTTGGGCTCGCAGCCCAAAATTTGAAAACCTTTACAGTTCTTCTTTTCTAGCGTTTGGGGGCATAAATTCTGCCTCGCAAGTATGCGTACGCGCGCGTTATACCGCAGTTTGTGCAAGTTGCTGTCACCTGTCACCATGGGGCCGTGTAGAACTGTCACGTCGGAGACGTGACCCCCATGCGCTACGCACTCATATGCGGCGCAGCACGCAAAACCGTCCGTGACGGTGACGGGTGACAGCAGGTTGCAGAAACTTTGGTGTGTACGCGCGCGTGGGACTTGTATTCCGCTTCAATTACGAGGCTGTGAAAGCATTGCATTTTGTTTGAGCGCGCGTTTTTTGGGGCAAAACTTGTTTTCGTTGGATAATTTTACGATATTTGCATATGTTGTTTCCGCCATGCCGACAATTGTCGTGTGAACGCAGAAGAGCACGGGCACCGTAAACCCACATTCCATCGTTCGGCTCTTCCCCAAGTTGGAAACTCTAGATCTACATTATAACACGTTCCGATATCCATGGAATTTTCCGCAAAACAAATTGCCACATATCTCAATGGCCGTATTGAAGGCAATGAGAATGCTACCGTCCAGACTTTCGCCAAAATAGAAGAAGGCCAGGCTGGCGCTATATCTTTCTTGGCAAATCCCCATTACGCACATTATATTTACGAAACCAAGTCGAGCATCGTACTTGTTAATGACGACTTTGTGCTTGAGCACCCAGTAGAAGCTACGCTTATTCGTGTGCCCAATGCTTACGAAGCCATAGCCCGTTTGCTCTCGCTTTACCAAAGCACAGTGCAAAAGCGCTCTGGAATCCATCCTTTGGCTTGTGTGGCCGAAACGGCAACTATCGGTGAGAATACCTATGTCGGCCCCTTTGCTTACATTGGCGAAAACGCAAAAGTTGGAGCCGGCTGCCAGATTTATTCAGGTTCCGTAGTGGAGGAGCGTGCTAGTCTTGGTGACGATTGCATACTCTATCCCAACGTGTCGGTTTACCACGACTGCCGCATTGGCAACCGCGTGATTCTCCATTCCGGCGTTGTAATCGGTGCAGATGGTTTCGGCTTTGCACCTGCTGCCGATGGTTATGAGAAAATACCCCAAATCGGCATTGTCACCATTGAAGACGACGTCGAAATTGGTGCAAACTCTTGTGTGGACCGTTCCACAATGGGCAGCACCTATGTGCGTCGTGGCGTGAAACTTGACAATCTCGTGCAGATTGCCCACAACTGCGAAGTCGGAGCCAACACGGTGATGTCTGCTCAAGTAGGTGTGGCTGGTTCTACGAAGATCGGCCAATGGTGTATGTTTGGCGGCCAGGTTGGCATTGCCGGTCATGCTGTAATTGGCGACCGCGTTTTGACTGGTGCCCAAGCCGGCATTGCTGGCAGTTTGCCGAAGGGCAATGTGACCATTCAAGGTTCGCCCGCCATAGATGCTTCGAATTTCAAACGCTCCAGCGTGGTGTTCAAGTACCTCCCCGACATGTACAAACAGATGTCGGAGATGCAGAAAGAAATCAATGAATTAAAGAAGAAACTGCAAGACTAAAAATGTGAACCTCTCGGCTGGCTTTCGGAAAAGATTTCTTCTTTTTTTTGTAATAAGCCGGTAGAACCGCATTTTAGTTAGTCTGAAGTTTTCCTTGTCCTTCGCGAAAGGATGGGGCGCTTCATGCAACAAGCCCTTCAAAACCCGTATATGTCTATGTCTAAGCAAAAGACTTTAAAAGGCAGTTTCTCGCTCTTCGGCAAGGGACTGCATACAGGACTAAACCTCACGGTGACGTTCAATCCCGCTCCCGAAAACCACGGTTATCGCATTCAGCGAATTGACGTGGAAGGTGAGCCTATCATACATGCCATTGCAGAAAACGTGGTCGACACGTCGCGCGGAACCGTAGTGGCCAACGGCGATGTGCGTTGCAGCACCATCGAACACGCCATGGCCGCCCTTTACGCCATGGGTATTGACAACTGTCTCATTCAGGTCAATGGTCCGGAGTTTCCCATCCTCGACGGAAGTTCCATTCAATATGTGGAAAACATCCGTCGTGTAGGCATTCAGGAACAGAACGCTGAGAAGGACTTCTATGTCATCAAGAAGAAGATTGAGTTTCGCGATGAAGCCACGGGTTCTTCTATCATCATCCTTCCCGACGAGCAGTTCTCCATTACTGCCATGATTTCCTTCGAGTCGCAGTTCATCAACAGTCAGTTTGCTACGCTCGATGAGATGGAACACTTCCCCGACGAGATAGCCTCTGCCCGTACCTTCGTCTTCGTTCGCGAAATAGAACCCCTTCTCAAGGCCGGACTCATCAAAGGCGGCGACCTGGACAATGCCATCGTAATCTACGAGAAGCAAATCACGCAGGATGCCCTCGACCGTTTGGCCGACCATCTTCATGTGGGACACCACGACGCTACGAAGCTCGGTTATCTACAGGATCGTCCCCTTGTGTGGCAAAACGAACCTGCTCGCCACAAACTCCTCGACATTATCGGCGACATGGCCCTCATTGGTCGTCCCATCAAAGGACGCATCATTGCCACTCGTCCTGGTCACACCATCAACAATAAGTTCGCCCGTCAGATGCGCCGCGAAATCCGTCAACACGAGATTCAGGCGCCCAACTACGACCCGAACGAAACGCCACTCATGGATGTGAACCGCATCCGCGAACTCCTTCCGCACCGCTATCCCATGCAACTCGTGGATAAGGTGGTGGAAACCGGTTCCAACTACATCGTGGCAGTGAAGAACGTGACTGCTAACGAGGAATTCTTCCAGGGCCATTTCCCCCAAGAACCCGTTATGCCGGGCGTCCTTCAGGTAGAGGCTATGGCTCAGGCTGGCGGCCTTCTTGTGCTCAACACCGTTGAAGAGCCCGAACGCTGGAGCACCTATTTCCTACGTCTCGACGAAGTGAAGTTCCGTAAAAAGGTAGTTCCGGGCGATACCATCCTTTTCCGTGTGGAACTCATGTCACCCATCCGTCACGGCATCAGCTCCATGCACGGTTTTGCATTCGTGGGCGAGAGTGTGGTGATGGAAGCTACTTTCACCGCACAAATTGTAAAGAACAAATAAGACGGGAACCTATCCCCATGTTATAATAACCAAGGCAGTCCATCTCCGCTGCCTACAATAGAAAGACTCCATGATCAGTCCATTGGCATATGTTCATCCCGAAGCTGTCATCGGCGAAGGATGCGAAATCGGCCCTTTCTGCTATATTGACAAGAACGTCGTCGTCGGCAAGAACAATAAGCTGATGAACAGCGTCACGCTCCTTTACGGCACGCGTATGGGCGACGGCAATACCGTCTTCCCCGGTGCAGTCCTCGGCGCCGTACCTCAGGACCTAAAGTTCAAAGGCGAAGAAACTACAGCCGAAATAGGCGACAACAACACCATTCGCGAGAATGTCACCATCAATCGTGGCACCGCCGCGAAAGGCAAGACCGTTGTGGGCAGCAACAACCTCCTTATGGAAGGCATGCACGTGGCGCACGACGTGGTGGTGGGCAGCGGCTGCATCATCGGCAACAGTACGAAGCTTGCCGGTGAAGTCGTAGTTGACGACTTTGCCATCATTTCAGCTAGCGTGCTCGTTCATCAGTTCTGCCACATAGGCAGCTACGTGATGGTAGGCGGTGGAACGCGCACCGGTCAGGACGTCCCGCCCTACACCATGGCAGCCCGCGAGCCCGTGTCCTATTGCGGTTTGAACCTTGTCGGCCTGCGCCGTCGTGGTTTCAAACCCGAAATCATTGAAAACATTCACAACGCTTACCGTTTGCTGTACCAGCGTGGCAAGCTTCGCGAAGAATGTCTCAAGGAAATTCGCGAAACGATTCCGATGAGTCCCGAAATTGAGTACATCCTCAAGTTCGTGGGCGAATCTAAGCGTGGAGTCATTCATTAATATCCGATAGCCCAAACGGCAAGTGCGGTATGTTGTCCGCACACAAAGGGCGCTACAAGCTAGTTCGTAATATGTTATATCGAATAAAACTCATTTGCGACGAAGTCGATGGCTTTGTCCGCGAAATTAAAATAGACAGCGATTCAACGTTTCTCGACCTCAACAAATGCATACTCACGTCGTGCGAATATCCCGATGACCAAATGACCTCGTTCTATCTTTGCAACGACGAGTGGCGCCGCGGTCAGCAAGTGACGCGTGAAGATATGGGGTGGGGCGGTGCCGATGAGGACATCTATCCCATGGATGGCACACGCTTGAGTGAACTCATAGAGGACGAAGAGCAACATTTGGAATATGTCTTCGACCCGTTCTCCGACCGCAGTTTCTACATGGAAGTAGTAGAATTCATTCCCGGGGAATCGCTCAAAGAACCTCTGGTAATCCGTTCCAAGGGAAAGGCTCCGCAACAAATAGAAATAGACGAAAGTCCCGTGGCCGCCGTCAAAGGAAAGAAGGGCGCAGCCGTAGCCTCAGATTCGTATGCCGACGATGACGACTTCTTCGGCGACGGCGCAGCTTTCAACGACGACGAGATAGACCTTGATGGCTTTGAAATATCCGACGGACAGCCTTATTGACAACCGAATGAACCTCAGTAGGGTTGTTATATTAAACTCAGTCGAACAAAACGACTATTCGCCCTACGGCGTTTAGCTATCTTATTTAAAGTGGGGAAGACCTAATGTTGTCTTCTCCGCTTTTTTATTCATCATCTGCCCCACATGGAGAAAACATCTTCATCCGTTCCCACACTCATCGTCCTTGTCGGTCCCACAGGCATCGGCAAGACCGATTTGTCATTGCGTCTTGCCGAGCACTTTGCCTGTCCAATACTCAATGCCGACTCGCGCCAACTCTATCGCGACATCCCTATCGGCACTGCCGCACCGACAGCGGAAGAACTGCAGCGCGTGCGACACCATTTCGTAGGATTGCTCGGTTTGGATGCCTACTACAGCGCAGCCAAATATGAAGAAGAAGCCTTGCGCGTGCTGCAGGCCGAATTCGCGAAGACAAACGTATGTCTTCTTTCTGGTGGCTCCATGATGTACGTTGATGCCGTATGTAATGGCATAGACGACATTCCCACCGTCGACGACGAAACGCGCGCGCTTCTCAAAGAACGTTACGCAACGGAGGGATTGAGTCCCCTTGTGGCCGAACTCCGTTTGTTGGACCCCGAATACTATGCTGTTTGTGACCTCCGAAATCCCAAACGCGTGGTGCACGCCCTCGAAATTTGCTACATGACGGGGCGCACCTTTACGTCTTTCCGCCGAGGCCATAAGGCAGAGCGCCCGTTCCGCATTGTAAAGATAGGTCTTGAGCGTCCGCGTGAAGAACTCTTTGCGCGCATCAATTCACGTGTAGACGTGATGGTGGAGAATGGACTGCTCGACGAAGCCAAGCGCGTGCTTGCGTTCCGTGCATACAATTCGCTCAACACCGTCGGTTTCAAAGAACTCTTTCAATGGCTCGACGGCGAATGGACACTCGACTTTGCCCTGGAGAAAATACGCCGTAACACGCGTGTCTATGCCAAGAAACAAATGACCTGGTTCAAGAAAGACGAAGCCATCCGTTGGTTCCACCCCGACGACGTAGACGGCATCTTGGCCTATTGCTGCGAGGTTATGGCCTGAGGAGGCGGGTGTACAGTTTCGTGTGCTAGTTTACAACGTGCAAAAATGTAAAGCGCGAGGAGCGGGCTGAAAGCCCAATAAGCCTATAGCCCAGGGCAAGCGAAGCGACACCCTGGGTTAAAATATTCGCGAGGAATGCGCCCTGAAGGGGCAAAAGCCTGTTTATTCTACACGTTTTTGCAAGAACCCAGGGTGTCGCTTCGCTTGCCCTGGGCTATAGGCTTATTGGGCTTTCAGCCCGCCTTGTGCTTAACTATCCTACGCAAGTTCCTTTTACCCCTTACCCATCATAATGAATTTGTACACGATACTGAGCATCCTAATAAATTACATTACGCCTTTTTGCCCAAAATCTGGCGGTGTGCGCAGAAATAGCCTTGCCTTGTGCTAATATGTATAAAAAAACTTAGTGTCGTTTGCAAGGCTATATCCAAACCTTTAACTTTGTGCTTAATATAGCATAGCGAAGAGTAGGGCAGTCCTCTCTTCAAAGTGTGCAGGAAGCATTGCCGCCACACCTCTTGGCGATGATTTCCTTGCAACAATTACTCAATACATCTTATCATGAGCAAATCAAAAGGCCTATTCGGTTATCTCTGCGCCTTCTTTTGTGCGATAGGTCGCGGCATACGTCGCGGTTGGCGTTGGTACAAGTCGCAGTATGTGGGCCGTCCTTGGTGGCGCAAACTTATTGCAGCCATCGTTTCGTTCTTCGCATTCGTCGTGTTCTACGTGTTTGCCGTATTCTTCAATCTTTTCTGGCTCTTCGGCAAATCGCCTTCCACCGAGCAGATACTCCATCCCAAGAACGCTGCCGCCTCTGAAATCTACAGTGCCGACGGCAAGGTGCTCGGCAAGTTCTTCAACGAGAACCGTACCCCCGTACCCTACGACTCCATCAGTCCCGTATTCTTCCAAGCCCTCATCTCCACCGAAGACGAGCGTTTCTACAGCCACCACGGCATAGACTACCAAGGTCTTTTTGCTGCGGCGAAGGACGCTATGTTTGGCCATGCCCGCGGAGCGTCCACCATCACACAGCAACTTGTGAAGAACATGTTCCGCGTGCGTACGCAGTACTCCACCGGACTCCTTGGCAAGATACCTGGCTTGAGCATCGTCATCATGAAAAGCAAGGAGATGATTATTGCCACAGAGATTGAGATGCTCTGCGACAAGAAGACCATCCTTGAGATGTATGCCAACACCGTAGACTTCGGTTCCAACGCCTACGGCATAAAGACGGCGGCGAAGACCTATTTCAACACCACGCCGGCAAAGCTCAAACCCGAAGAAGCCGCCGTGCTCGTGGGACTCCTCAAGGCAACCTCTGCCTACAATCCCCGCATCAATCCGAAAGCCTCGCGCGAGCGCCGCAACACAGTGCTCAGCAATATGTATAGCCATCGCAAGGAACTGACAAATCATTTCTCCGATGTTTACATTGCCCAAAAGAGTACGCTCGACTCCCTTTTGGAACTTCCCATTGACCTCAACTTCAGCGTGGAGAATGCTTACGACGGCAAGGCACTCTACTTCCGCGAAGCCGTCAAAGACTACATCCACGAGAAGTGTCCCGACCTTGACGTCTATTCCGACGGCCTGAAGATCTACACCACACTCGACTCCCGCATGCAGGAAGCCGCCGAGAAGTCCGTGACGGACAACATGAAGAAAGTGCAGCGCAACTTCGATAACCACTGGCGCGGCATGGGTGATCCCTGGCGCGACGAGAAGGGCAACGTCATCCCCAACTTCATAGAAGGAATCCTTGAACGCAGCGACGTCTACAAGCAGCTTCAGGCGCGCTACCCCGACCAGCCCGACAGCGTGCGCTACTACCTCAACCGCAAGCACGACGTGAAGCTCTTCTCTTACGACGGCGAGAAGCACGAGTATATGTCCACTATCGACTCCGTACGCTACATGGTCAACTTTATGCACACTGGCTTTGTGGCTATGGAACCGCAGACCGGATATGTGCGTGCCTATGTAGGTGACATCGACTTCAAGTCGTGGAAGTACGACAAGGTGCAGGCCATGCGCCAGCCCGGTTCCACCTTCAAGCTCTTCGTCTACTCTACAGCCATGAAGCAAGGCATGACACCCGTCGACACGCGTAAGGACGAGTACATCCGCATGGAAGTCTACGACAAACGCAAGCACGCCAACACCGTTTGGCAACCGCACAATGCCAACGGACGTTTTACCAATGCCGAAATACCGCTCCATTCCGCCTTTGCACAGAGCATCAACACCATTGCCGTGAAGTTGGGTCAGGATGTGGGCATCCCCAACGTTGTACAGACTGCGCAAGACATGGGCATCAAGTCGCCGCTTGACCCCACGCCCTCCCTTCCGCTAGGTTCGAGCGACGTGACGCTCTTCGAACTTGTCAACGCTTACGGCACCGTGGCCAACGGCGGTATGCACGTTGAGCCTGTTCTCGTCACGAAGATTGTCGACTCCGACGGCAACGTTGTCTACGAATCGGCAACCGTGCAGAACCGTGCCCTTGACGAAAAGGCCGCGTTCTATATGCAGAAACTCCTTGAGGCCGGTGTGCGCGAAGGCGGCGGTACGTCGCAGACGCTTGGTGCAGGCATGTATCTCGGTCCGTTCAACGGCAAACTCGATTTTGGCGGCAAGACCGGAACCTCCAACAACCACTCCGATGCATGGTTTGTGGGCGTAACGCCCGACCTCGTGGCCGGCGCATGGGTAGGCGGCGAATACCGCAGCATTCACTTTCGCACCGGTGCTCTCGGTCAGGGAAGCCGTACGGCGCTCCCCATTGTGGCGCAGTTCCTCCGCAGTGTGATAGACAATCCGGCATTGCAGTCGAAGTATCTCCACAAATACGGACCTGCCCCCGAAGGCGTGGAACCCAGCACCTATCAGGGTGCGGCCTTTGTTCCTTCGCGCGAAGTGCCCGACTCGCTAGCCAACGACTCCACGGCCTATGAGGACGAGACGTCCGACATTATGGGCAGTGAAGAGCAGCCTGCTTCAGAGAGCGGTTCTTCTACCGTCGAAGAAAGTGAGGGCGAAACTTCCCACGCTGCTTCGCACACGCACAACGCTTCCCATGCCACGGAGCCTCAGAGTGGAAGCAATAGCACGAAGTCTTCCCGAGCTAGGAACAATGCCGACAACCTTTTCGAGTGACCCTCGGCAGCACTTTACGACATAAACAATCCCCTCACGCGTCTTTTGCGAGAAGCGTGAGGGGATTGTTGTTGATGAGGGTAAGTGATTCTATTGCGTGATGGATTTTTCGAGGATTGCTTCTATGCCGTTAAGCCTTTTCAATGATCCAACCGTCAATGTTTCCTGTCGCGCTGTTGAAGTTGATGGCAACTTTCGTGACTGGCTTGCTGCAGAGCGCAAAACGTTTATGGTAGTTTTTGACGTCAATTTGCTTCATTGCCGCTTCGGCGCTTTTGTTGAGTTTGAGTTCGAAGAGGTAGAGGTCTGTTTGCGTCATCAGCACCATGTCCACACGTCCTTTGGGTGTGTGCACCTCCACGTCTACGACGAACGCTGTGAGAAGCGTGAAGATGATGTAGATCATCTGTTGGTAATGTCCTTCGTGGTTCGCCACGTTGCAATAAGGTATTGTGCCGAGGTAATCCTGGAGAAGTTGCAATGCACCGTCCATGTCTTGTCTGCGCAAGAGCGCGGCCATCCTGGCAATCGTCACACCGCCTTCTTGTGCTTCCTTGCCGTCCACGTAGTAGGGGAGTAGACTTTCGTAAAGCCCCACTTTGATTTCTTTGTTCGGAATGTCCAGCGTGTAGAGTTGGGTCTCCTTGTCGTAGTCTTTTATGGTGACGTAGCCGCTTTGGTAGAGAAGTGGCGTGATGGTGCTCATCTTTTCGGTCGGTGCGTCGAAGGCAGAGGAGAGTGCCATTGTCGGAGCAATGTTTGCGGGCAAGACGTCGAACTTGTTCAGCATTTTGATAAGGTAGGTGGGTGTGCCTGAGCCGAACCAATAGGCGCCGAATTCACGTTTTGCAAAGCTGTTCAGCAAACTGTATGGATTGAAAACGTCCGGTGCTTCTGTTGCAAAGTGGTATCCGTCGTAGTGCTCTTTTAGTTTTGCTATAGTACCTTCTCTTGTGAGTCCTTGCGCTTCAGCCAGCAGGTCAATGTCCTCTTGCATTTGGTGGGTCAGTTCCTCTTGCGAAATGCCGCAGATTGCGCCGTATTCACAGTCCATCGAAATGTTTGTGATGTTCTTCAGTTCGCTGAAGATGCTCATTTGCGAGAATCGCGTGATGCCCGTTATGAATACAAAACGGAGGTAGGGTTCGCGTGCTTTCAGGGGACTGAAGAAGTTTCGCATCGTGTTGCGGATGTCGTCCAGTTGCTCGTCTTCGTGAACTACGTCGAGCATGGGGGCGTCGTACTCGTCGATGAGCACTACCACTTTCTTACCGGTCTTTTCGTAGGCCGTCATGATGAGGTCCTTAAGGCGAATGTTGGCATCTACTTTCTCGCTTTTGTACCCATACTTCTTTTCTTGTTCTTCAAGAACGTCGTCAAGGTATCTTGCGAGTTGTTCTTTTCCCATGTGTTTGCCACCGCTGAGGTCGAAGTGGAGCACGGGGTAAGCCGTCCAATCTTTTTCAAGGCGTTCAATGGCCAGCCCGTGGAAGAGTTCCTTCCTTCCTTCAAAATAGCTTTGGAGCGTCGACACGAAGAGCGATTTCCCGAAGCGGCGGGGTCGCCCCAGAAAGTAATGCTTGCCGTTGGTGTGTGCCATACGGTAGATATATTCCGTTTTGTCGATGTATAGGTAATCGCCATTGCGGATTTCTTCAAAAGTCTGTATTCCCAAAGGGTATTGTCTTCTTGCCATAGAAGGGTGGGTTGGTGGCTAAAGGTTGTTATTTGTGCCCAAAGGTAAAAATAATCTCTTGGGGAAAAGTCAGAAGGCACTCAATAAATGCCTTGGCGTCAATGTTTGCGGTGCTTGTGGTGGCGCTTGGCGCGGACGTGCTTGATGGCTTTCTTGGGGTGGGAAATGGCTTTCGGTATGGTGACGGAGGCTACGTAGACGTAGCGGGCCAGACCGAAGACGTAGCGGCGGAAGCCCGGACGGTAGGCGAGGAGGCGTTCGAACCAGTGGAGGTGCTTGCCGATGATGCGTACAGCGTAGCCTACGTAGAACATGGCGAAGAGTGTGCCGATGCCTACGATGTACCACTGCCACTCGCCGAAGAAAGCGTAGCAGGCTATGATGCCGAGCACCACGAGACTCGTGTCGACGCAGATTTTCACTTTCGGAAATTCGGCACCCGTCATGCGGCTGATGGCAACGGGAAATCCTTCGCCAGGCATCGTGACGCTACCGCAGCGCACTTCCAGTGCAATGCCGAGGCCGAGGATGGTGCATCCGCCTATCTGCGTCGCGGCTTTCGTGAGGAGCGTGGTCGGCTCGAGCCAGGAGGTGAGGTACATGTTGAGGTCGATGAGCGAACCGAAAACGAAGCCAACGACGAGCTGAAAGAGCTGAATCCACTCGAAGTTTCGCCTGAGCACTGCTATTTGTCCTGCCACGAGGATGGCGTTCATGATGTAGGTGAACTGTCCGATGGAGAGTGCGGGGGCCATGTTGGCCTCTCCGGCTTTCTGGAACACATAGGGCAACACGCTGATTACGCTGGAGCCCAACGCCGAGCGTACGCACAAGGCCACGCCGACAGTCATGATAAACAGTGAGATGAGCAGCAGTACGTGCTGCCAGACGAACGAGATGATTCTTTCTTTCATTAATGTGAGTTTAGTTTGTTGTTTAGCGGTCTTTTCGGATGTCAAATCCTTACGATGTGCTTTTGGGCGTGGAGCCATTCGGAGAAGTCCATTACGCTGCCTTTCAGCGGTTCGCGGCTTTCCCATTTCATCACCTTGGTCTGCGTGGCGCCGTCCTCTGTACACGAGGCGAACAAGTCGCCGAAGGCGTTCGCTGGCTCTTCTGCGGGGACGAACGTGTTCCACGCAACAATCCATGCCACTTTGTCCATGGCTGCTGCTTCGGGGAGCTTCTCGGTGTGCCATTTTGCGCGGAAGCACTCCAGGTAGGTGAGGAGCAGCTCAAGGCGCAAGCGACAAATGTACTCTACGTTCGTATCGCGGACGTAGATGCTTTGGTAGATTTTGCAGACATATCTGCGCCACTTGTGCATCAGTCCTTTGCGAGCTTGCCAGGTGATGTCGTCGGAGTCGTTGGGGAGCGAAAGGTTTAGCGCCAGGAGTTTCTGTGCGATGCAGCGGGCAGGAGTCTGAAAGTCGTGCGAAGGCGCGTTGCCACCGGATGTGGTGAAGAGGTAGGGTTTTCGGGCAAACTGCTTGAGCGTGAGTCCGTCGGGAAGGAGCGTTGCGGCGTTGGCCGGTGCGTTTGTCGAAAAAGTGTTGCGCACTGCGTTGCGCTTCAATGCTGCGAAGTTTGTGCTGAGGCGGTTGGTGTGTAAATAATCGTTGCCGCAGCGGAGCGCTTCCTCAAAGGAAGCAAAACGACAGTGCGCAAGGTTGCAGAAGAGAATGTCGGCCGTGTGTTGCAGTGTGCGAAGCTCTTCCTCGTTGGCGGCATAAGGGAGAAGGGCTGGGGGCATTTCGTTGCAGTCCATCGGGCAGGCAACGTTTAGTCGAAGTCCACGCAAGCGCGTTCGCCAATGTGCTTCATCAGTTCCGATGCTACGGCTTTGTGGGCGGGGTGCACGCTGTAGGCCTTGACGTCGTCGAGCGAGTCGAACGAGGAGTCGAGACAGATGTCCCATTTCTCTGCCGAGTTCGCGTTGAAGCCAACGTGTACGCTACGGATGAAGGGAATGACGGTGGGAAGGGCTTCGATGCCTTTCTTGAATGCTTCACGGGCTGCGCAGCGCACGTCGGCGCTGACGTCGTCGCGAAATTTGAACATTACGATGTGTTTCATGTTCGTTGTGTTTTATATGGGGTGATAAATATTATTCGTTCATGGCTCCGCAGTGTGGGCAACGGCCCTTCTTGGGGATGGGGCGTCCGCAGATGCCGCATACGAGGTGGGAGGGTTGGTGCACTACGTATTGGCGTATGGCGAAGAACCAGTATGCCGCGAGGAGTGGGTAGCCGAAGTAGAGCGGTGTGGTGAGTGTGAACACGAGATAGAGCACCATGCAGACGCCAAGGAGCGAGGCGAGGAAGGCTAGGTTGTCGCCAATGTCGCGCTGTCGGCGCAGTTCGTCGACCACAGCCACGGCGGCGATGAGAATGGCCCACACCGAGGCGATGAAGAGCGAGAGGATGAGCGGCAGTTCCGTGTTGAACGGGTTGAGCGTGGGGTGGTAGTAAAACTCCACCCACGTCACGGGTACGAACTTCTGCATGCTTCCGTAGATGGCTGCCGAACCGCTCACGCAGAGGCAGAGCAGAGTGGGGTAGAAACTGGGAAGGTCGCGGAAGTGGACGATGTGCATCCTCTTGCGGCGGATGGCCTGAATGAGCCAAAAGAGTACGGCGGCGCCGAAGATGGAGAGGACGTAAATGCTTCGGCTGTCGGAGAAGTAGTAGATGAAGCGCGATATGGGGTCGTCGGGCACTACGTTGTCGAGCAGTGTGCTTTCGTGTACCCAACCCTGTGTGAGTTGGTCTTGCGCCACTTTTACCCATACGGAGTCGACCGTGTCGGTGGGCACGTACATCACTTTTGCCACCACAATCTGTCCGCGTCGTGCAATGGTGAGCGTGTCGTTTGCCATGGCGCCGTAGTCCGGCAGGTTTTGTAGCGGCGGTGCGGTTTGCACCAGTAGCGAGTCGGTGGTCTGGAAGTTGTAGCCCGTCCAGTAGTGGTGGGCAATGTAGAAGTTCACCGAGTCGACCGCATTGTCGTTGGCCGATGCCCAGTGGTCCACCTGGTTGGGGTGGGAATAGTAGCATCCCGTCAGCGCGAGCAGCGGGAGCAGGAGTAGGAGGATGTGTTTGATGGTTCTGGGCATGGGATGATTAATATGCAAATGTGCAAATATGCGAATGTGCAAATGTGCAAATATGGCGCGCTTTGAGGCGCGAATGTGCAAATATGCGAATGTGGCGCTTCGCGAATGTGCAAATGTGCAAATGTGCGAATGTGGAGTGCTGAGGCAGTGTATTGCGAATATATAAGTGCGGCGTGTTATGTGCGAGCTAATGCGTCTTCATTTGCACATTTGCACATTTGCATATTTGCACATTCGCGAAGCGGTGCATTCACGAAGTTGTTACTTCCATTTCGCACCGCCGGCAGTCGAAGTGGAGCGGGAAGGTGCGTCCGTCGGGAAGGCGGAGCGAGAGTTGGCGCGGGCTGTCTTTGGTCTTCTTCAGACAAATGCCGAGGGCGTGGCGTATGCAGTGGCGGCAGGTCATGATGACCGTTTCGCCTTGTGGCTCTTTCGTCTCGAAAGCCGGTTCCACGGTCTTTGCACCGTGTTCGAGGTAGAAAGCACGTGCTTTGGCGTTAGCCACGTTTGCCGTGAACGGTATAGCTTCGGGAGTCAACGCCTTGAGGCGTTCGTGGTCAACGATGCCGGCGCGGTCGGTGGTGTAGGCCGTTTGGTGGTTCTGCTCAAGCGCACGACACACGGTGCGTCGCCACTCCGTGAGTTGTGAAGCCGGAATGAAGCGTTCGCCTTCAGTCTCTATGGTTACGGAGCGCAGACGGAACGGTGTGTCGCCGAGTTTGGCGAGTTGGCGTTCTATGGCAGCCTGTTGGGGCGAGCGTGCTGCGTCGTGGGCGCAGTCGAAGCGCAGCGTGACGTGCGCTCCCGATTCGTCGGCCAAGGAAAGAGCGTATCCATCGCTCACTTCTCGCAATGTGAAGTCCGCAGCAAGCGTGCGTCGGGCCGTCGGTTTGGCGAGCGCTTTGGCGAGCGCAAAGTCAAGGCTGCGGTGGAGCACTGTGCCGCGACGCAGCACGGGCATCGTGGCGGGAAAAACGCGGTCGCCTTCCACGCGGTTCACGCGGAAACCTTGCAGCGTGCCGTCGGGGCCGACGTAGCAGAGTCCATCGCCGGCGGTCAGGGGTGCGGCAAGGAAGGGCAGGGGAGCGAAGACGAAGTCGCGGCGTCCGGCACTCTTCACCGTACCCACTTCTGGTCCGACGGCCTTTGGTGTGGCAAACGAGTGGATGGGTGCTTCGGTGCGTCCGTGAAGAAAATAGTCCGTAAAACCGCGGTTGAAAGAGCGCTCGGCTGAGGGCGAGAAGGTCAGTTCCGACGTGCCGAACGACGCTCTCACGTAGTCGTCGCTGCGACGGGCGAGCACCTCGTCGATGCGTTGGCGGTACCACGCCGTCACGTTCTTCACGTAGTCCGTGTCTTTGAGCCGCCCTTCTATCTTGAACGAACGCACGCCGGCGTCCATCATCTCTTCGAGTGCGGCGGTGCGGTTCATGTCGCGGAGCGAGAGCAAGTGGCGGTCGTGGACGAGCGTGTGGCCTTCGCCGTCGATGAGGTCGAATGCCAAACGGCAGAACTGTGCGCAGCGTCCGCGGTTGGCGGAGCGGTTGAAGCAGTGTTGCGAGGCGTAGCACCGTCCGCTGTAGCTCACGCAGAGTGCGCCGTGGACAAAGGCTTCGAGCGGCACTTTCACGGCTTGACTGATGCGCAGTGTGTCCTCGAGCGACGTTTCGCGTGCCAGCACAATCTGCCGGAAGCCTGCCGCTTCGAGCCACATGGCTTTCTCTGGTGTGCAGTTGTCCATCTGTGTGGAGGCATGGAGGGCTATAGGCGGAAGGTTCATCTGCAGCAGACTCAAGTCCTGCACAATGAGGGCGTCCACGCCGGCGCGGTAGAGCTTCCATACGAGAGCCTCCGCTTCGGCGAGTTCGTCGTCCCAAAGAATGGTGTTGAGCGTCACGTAGATTCGTGCGCCGAACGTGTGGGCAAAGCGACACAGCGTGGTGATGTCTTCAACGGAGTTGCCGGCCGCGGAACGTGCGCCGAAGCTTGGTCCGCCTATGTAGACGGCGTCGGCACCGTGGAGTATGGCTTCGCGTCCGCACTCGGCGTTGCGTGCTGGTGCGAGGAGTTCTATTCGTTGTCTTTTCTTGATGGGAGGCATTGGCTTCAGTAAAAAAAAGTGGGCAAGCCTTGGTGGAGGGTGGCACGATGGTAGCCAAGGTGTCAACTGTGTGCGTGTTTATGTTGTTCGTACGTTTTGTAACAAAGTGACATGGCTTGCCTTTCTTACCTACAAAATTACGGAAAATCTGCGAGTTGGCGAAACAGCGGCTCTTTGCGCCGGTGCGGAGATTTGCCTGTAATGTAAAATAGAAGTGGATACGATGCGCGATAGTAAAAGATACGTTAATATTCTGGTGCTTCATTAACATGGAGAATCGCATAGAATTTTTCGTCCATCCATCGGTTGCAAATACGCCAACCACGGCGAGAGCGTGATTTTAGTTTTAGGCAAAGATGTTTACTATGGCAGAATATCTTAATCCGTTTGAATGAATTTCGGCCGAATTGTCGCGTTTTTAATGTCGTTTGAGGAGAAGATTGTAAGGCATCTCGTAGAAATTCCAAGGCATCCAGAAATTTTGAGCTGCCTTGGAGTTTTTACGGCGTGCCTTGGCGTGGAGAGAGGCAGCGCGAAAAGTGCGAAAAACGCATTTCTTCTCTCTATTTCATGCTTCGGAATGCTCAAAAATGGCCTTGCGAATTTAACATTTCGGCAGAAGATGGGTAACTACTCAGGTAGGGGCACAGATGACACAGATTTTTTAGACGAATGCGGGCGTTAGCCCGATCTGTGAAATCTGTGAGATCTATCTACCTAAGTAGTTACGAAGATGGTAGCAGTACCCTTCGTGCAGTAAAATGTGTAGTTCAATCCGCAAAATAGGTATGGGGGTGCTGCGAGCAAACCTGTAAATTTGCAACGTAATGCAGAACTGAAACATATGCTAATGCTCTCAATGGTGCGAGGCCGTCAGCGACGAAGCCAACGCTGCCGCCAATTAGCAGTAACCTCTCATAACCAATCAAAATAACATTTCCGCCAAACCATTTCTGCCGTCTGTGTAGGGGTGGTTTGGCTTTTTCGTGCCGTGCGAGCAAGGCAGTCCCGCCTTTTTGCGCTAACTTTGCGAACGTCCGCAAACGAATGCGGGAAATGTCAACCCAATATTTATTATCAAGTCATGCGAAACTGGACTCCTATCAAGGAATATAAGGAAATACTTTTCGACTTCTATGGCGGCATAGCCCGCATCACCATCAACCGTCCGCGTTACCGCAACGCCTTCACGCCCCTCACCGTGGCAGAGATGAGCGACGCCCTCCGCTACTGCCGTGAGGCACAGGACGTTTGCGTTGTAGTGCTCACCGGAGCCGGCGACAAGGCCTTCTGCTCCGGCGGCGACATGCACGTGAAAGGCCGCGGCGGTTACGTTGGCGGCGACGGCGTGCCCCGCCTCAACGTGCTCGACGTGCAGAAGCAGATACGTTCGCTCCCGAAGCCCGTCATTGCCATGGTCAACGGCTACGCCATTGGCGGCGGCCATGTGCTTCACCTCATGTGCGACCTCACCATTGCTTCGGACAATGCCATCTTCGGCCAGACCGGTCCGAAGGTAGGTTCGTTCGATGCCGGCTTCGGCGCTTCGTACCTGGCCCGCATCGTGGGTCAGAAGAAAGCGCGAGAGATATGGTTCCTCTGCCGTCAGTATTCTGCCGAAGAAGCCGAGCGCATGGGCATGGTCAACAAGGTTGTGCCCTTCGAACGTCTTGAAGACGAAGTGGTGGAATGGGCCGAAACCATGATGGAACGCTCACCACTTGCCCTCCGTATGATCAAAGCCGGACTCAACGCCGAACTCGACGGACAAGCCGGCATTCAGGAACTTGCCGGCGATGCCACGATGCTCTACTACATGCTCGACGAAGCACACGAAGGCGGACAGGCTTTCCTTGAAAAGCGCAAGCCCGACTTCTCCAAGTTTCCCAAACTGCCATAGTGGGCAAACTGAAGTTCATAGTTTAGCTTTTGCGCATTCATAATGCGTATCTCATTTGCACATTCGCATATTTGCGAAGCAGCACATTCGCACATTTGCACATTTGCACATTAATCATGCATTTTCTCCCCTTTTCGCTGCGTGTCGTTCCGCGCACGCTCAAGTTCAAACAACCCGCCGGCACATCGCGCGGCGTGTATGTTGAACGCCGCGTGTGGTACATCGTTATGACCTCTACCGACCCGCAGATACGCTTCACCGGACTCGGCGAGTGCGCACCGCTCCACGATCTCAGTTGCGACTACGACGAACACTACGAAGAGCGCCTCCGCGAAGTCTGTGCCGAAGTGGAACGCACCCAAAACCTCGACTCGCGCAAGCTCCGCCACCTTCCCTCCATGCTCTTCGGCCTCGAAAGCGCTTTCCGTTCCGCCATAGGTTCGCTCGGCGGTGACTACCTGCGTCTTTATCCCTCCGACTTTACGCAGGGCAAGAAAGGCATACCCATCAACGGACTCGTGTGGATGGGCACGTACGAAGAGATGTGCAGTCGGTTGGAAGAAAAACTCGAGAAGGGTTTCCGCTGCATCAAACTCAAGATTGGTGCCATCGACTTCGAGAGCGAACTCAACCTCATCCGCCGTCTGAGGAGCCGTTACGGCAAGGACACCGTGGAACTCCGTGTCGATGCCAACGGCGGATTTTCTCCCGACGACGCCCCCCGACGCCTTGAAGCCCTTGCCGCCTACGGCATTCACAGCATAGAACAACCCATACGCCAAGGACAGTGGGAAACCATGGCACGCCTCTGTGCCTCCACACCACTCCCCATAGCCCTCGACGAAGAACTCATCGGCGTGAACGACTACGAGCAGAAAATTTCGCTCCTCGAAACCATTCGCCCGCAGTACATCGTACTCAAGCCCTCGCTCCACGGCGCTTTCACAGGCGCTGCCGAATGGATGGCGCTTGCACGCGACAGAGGTATAGGTTCATGGACCACGTCGGCCCTCGAAAGCAACGTGGGACTCAACGCCATTGCTCAATGGTGCGCCGCCATAGACCCCGACACATCCTTGCCGCAAGGCCTTGGCACAGGACAACTCTTCGTGGAAAACTTCGACAAAGCGCCGCTACGCATCGAAGGCGACTGCCTCTGGTATGGTGCACCCGAACAGCGCGCTTTCCTCCGCGAGATAGACAACTTCAAGGAGCGTTGGCAAACGCCTTCGCCCACCATCACCGTCCGTACGTCGGGAAGCACCGGCAGCCCCAAAGAGATGGAGGTGGAGAAAGTGCGGATGTGGGACAGTGCGCTCACTACGCTCTCTGCGCTTGGTTTGCAAGAGGGAAATACCGCGCTACTCTGCATGCCGCTCAAATACATTGCCGGACAGATGATGCTCGTGCGCACGTTTGCCGGAGGGCTGCAACTCATGCCCGTGGCTCCCACTTCGCGTCCGTTCGCTTCGCTCCACTTGGCACCCGACTTTGCAGCCATCACCCCCATGCAAGCCTTCGAAACGCTGCGTCACCCCCACGACCGCTCCGTCATGCGTCGCACACTCTGCACCATCATAGGCGGTGGAGCCATCTCGCCCGAACTTGAGAGCCAGTTGCAGCGTTTCCCCAATCCCATTTATAGCACATACGGCATGACCGAAACGCTTTCCCACATTGCGCTCCGCCGCATCAACGGACCGCAGGCCACCGATGCCTACCGGCCTTTGGAGGGCGTGGACATCTCCCTCTCCGACGAGGGGACGCTCGTCATTTATGCCCCCAAAGTGTGTGAAGAACGGCTTGTGACGAACGATCTTGCCGAAATCCTCCCCGACGGATCGTTCCGCATTCTCGGCCGACGCGACAATGTGGTTTGTTCCGGCGGCATAAAACTCCATCTCGAAGTTCTCGAGACGCAACTCGCCTCAGCCTTGCACGTTCCCTTCCAACTCACCGCCGTCGCCGATGAGCGCCTTGGCGAAGCACTCACGCTTCTCTACGAAGCTGAGGCCGACATCGTCGACGAACTGCGTAACGTTTGCCACACGGTGCTCGGACGCTACGAAGTGCCACGCCACTTTTTCCGCACACCGCAACTGCCCCAAACCGAAACGGGCAAGCCAGCACGCGCCGCAGCACGGCGCATGGCGAAAGAACTCCTTAATAGTGTAACTGAAAACCCCAAAGAAGACAGATAAATGGTATCAGCCGACGGACTCACCGTGGAATTCGGTGGAACAACGTTGTTTAGCGACGTTTCCTTTGTCATCAACGAGAAAGACCGCATAGCCCTTATGGGCAAGAACGGCGCAGGCAAGAGCACGCTGCTCAAAATTTTGGCCGGAGTGCGCACCCCTACACGCGGACAGGTTTCTGCACCGAAAGACACGGTCATCGCCTACCTTCCCCAGCACCTCATGACGGAAGACGGACGCACCGTCTTTGAAGAAGCCTCGCAGGCTTTCGCCCATCTCCACGAGATGGAAGCCCACATAGCCGAACTCAACAACCAGCTCGCCGAACGTACCGACTACGAGAGCGACTCCTACATGGCGCTCATAGAAGAAGTGGCCACGCTGAGCGAAAAGTTCTACGCCATCGACATGACGCACTTCGAGGAAGACGTAGAGAAAACGCTTCTCGGGCTTGGCTTCGAGCGCAAAGACTTCGACCGCCAGACAAGCGAGTTCTCCGGCGGATGGCGTATGCGCATCGAACTTGCCAAGATGCTTCTCCAAAATCCCGATGTGCTTCTCCTCGACGAACCTACCAATCACCTCGACATAGAGAGCATCGGTTGGCTCGAGGATTTCCTCATCAACAACGGAAAGGCAGTAGTGGTCATCAGCCACGACCGCAAGTTTGTGGACAACATCACCACCCGCACCATAGAGGTGACCATGGGACGCATCTACGACTACAAGGTCAACTACTCCCAATACTTGCAGCTGCGTGCCGAACGCCGCGAACAGCAGATGAAGCAGTGGGAGGAGCAGCAGAAGATGATTCAGGAAACGAAGGACTTCATAGAGCGTTTCAAGGGCACTTACTCCAAGACCTTCCAGGTGCAGAGCCGTGTGAAGATGTTGGAAAAACTCGAACTTGTGGAGGTCGACGAAGAAGACACCTCACGCCTTCGCTTGAAGTTCCCGCCAGCTCCACGCAGCGGACAGTATCCCGTCACGATGGACGGTGTGGGAAAGGCTTTTGGCGACAAGCGCATCTTTTCCGGCGTGAGCCTCATGGTGGAACGCGGCGACAAGGTGGCCTTCGTGGGCCGCAATGGCGAGGGTAAGTCCACGCTCGTCAAGTGCATTATGCAGCAACTCGACCACGAAGGGACCCTCACGCTCGGACACAACGTGCAGATTGGCTACTTTGCGCAGAACCAAGCTTCGTTGCTCGACGGCGAACTCACCGTTTACCAGACCATCGACGATGTGGCAAAGGGCGAAGTGCGCAACAAGATTCGCGATCTCCTCGGCGCCTTCATGTTTGGCGGAGAAGCCTCCACGAAAAAGGTAAAAGTGCTCTCCGGCGGCGAACGTACACGTCTTGCTTTGCTCAAACTCCTGCTTGAACCCGTAAACTTGCTTATCCTCGACGAACCTACCAACCACCTTGACCTCCGCACGAAGGATGTGCTCAAACAGGCCCTTGCCGATTTCGATGGCACACTCATCTGCGTAAGCCACGACCGCGACTTCCTTGACGGTCTTGTTACGAAGGTCTACGAGTTTGGCCACGGTCGCGTTCGCGAACACCTTTGCGGCATCTACGAATTCCTTCAGACCAAAAAGATGGAGGAACTCAGCGAACTCGAACGAAAGTAGAATCGCATCTATAGCAACAAAACAAAAAAGAATCCCGCTCTCAACAATTGCTGAGGGCGGGATTCTTTATGAATAACGTGTGGCGTGTTATTTCAGTACAACTTCCAGTAGTTGCGCGTTGCCTTCTTCGTGTGCCGAAAGCCAATCGGGGAGCGCTTTGTGCAGTTCGTCAAGCGACTCGGCGCAATGGTAGTCAAGGTGAAACGCTTCGGCTATGCCGTATGCTCTGAAACCTTGTCCTCCGGCCGAAACGAATTCTTCGGCAGCAGGCGAAGCCGAAAGGCCGGGCAGACGGTCGAAGATGGCACCGTGTCCGTCGTTGAGCAAAAGGATGCGAAGGTTTGACGGGAGGCGTGTGTTCCAAAGTGCATTTACGTCGTAGAAAAAGCTTAGGTCGCCGATAATCACGATGCTTAGTCCCCACATCTTCAAGGCATATCCCACCGCCGTGGAGAGCGAGCCTTCAATGCCGTTTGTGCCGCGGTTGCAGAAGATGGGCCATGTGCCCGAGTCGAACACCAGGCCGGCAGCACGTACTGAACTGCTGTTGGCGAGGTGGAGCGTGTAGGGCACGTCGTAAAGCTCTTCGAGTTCGTGCCGCAACGCTGTGAGTACCGTGAACGGTGCCAATGTTTTGCGGTCCATAACTATCTGCTCCTTTTCCCACAACGTGTCCAGGCGTTTTGCAGCATGTTCCACCGCCGCATTGTGGTGGGGTAGCCGTGCTGCCAATTGCGCCAACGCGGGCTGCAATGGGGCGTCCACCCAAGTGGAAAGATGACAGAATGTGTCGCACAGTTCGTAGTCTTCTCCAATACGCACCACTTGGCAATTGCCTTTTCGCAGCAACGACTTGAAGCTTTTGTGCACGAAGTTGCCGCCTCCTTGAACTACAAGGTCGGGCAAAAGTTCCTCTTCTGCGCTGTCCAATGCGTCGAAAGCGTGAAGGCGATGGTTGCCGGGCACGTCGGAGATGACTTCGGGGAGTACGAGCATTTGTCCGTTCTCAGCGAGCGCTTTCACTTCGCTGCGGATGTCGCCCGCCTCGTATTGCCCGAGAAGCAACACGGGAAGTCGTGCTTCTGCCACGGCACGAAGCAAATCATCGGGAAGCGGCGTTGGGGATTTGCGGCACACTTTTTCTATTTTTCTTTCGTTCGGCAGACTTACAGTGGTGAAACTGAACATAGGTTCGGCAATGCTCACATTGATGTGGGCTGGGCGTCCGCCATTGTCGCAGAGCGAAAGAAGAGTTGCGTTGATGAGGCGATTGTTCTTCCAATGGTCTTCTTCGTCTTTGGCTAGATTGACTTGCGCCGTAGGGCAATAGGGTAGAAGAGCACCATTTTGCGGAAGCGTCTGTCCGTCCATCTGTCCAATCCAAGCTTGTGGGCGGTCGGCCGAAATGACAAGCAAGGGTATATGTCGGTAGTAGGCTTCAGCTACGGCAGGTATGCAACCCAAAAGCGCAGAGCCCGAGGTTACGCAAACAGCCGTCGGCTCTTGCGTGGCAAGCGCAATGCCGAGTGACACGAATGCTGCACTGCGTTCGTCCGTGACGGGGTGGAGCGTAAAGCGTTCCTCTCCGGCTTCGTGCAGATTGTGTACAATGGTGGCGTTGCGCGAACCCGGACAAACCACAACATCATGGATGCCGTGGGCAATGAGCAACGAGGTGAGCTGGTTTACTTGGGGAATATCGCAGAACATGAGGGTGATAATGTGCAAATGCTATTTCAATGAGCAAATATGCAAATGTGCAAATGTGCAAATGTGCGAATGTGCAAATGTGCAAATGTGCGAATGTGGAATGACTAAATGCCTTGCAACCTCCATTTGCACATTTGCAAATTTGCACATTCGCAAATTAATTATGCATTACAGCAGCGAATCATAGGCTGCATTTTGCGGCAGGTCTCTTCCCACTCGTCTTCTTCGCGGCTTTCGGGCATAATGCCTCCGCCGGCATAGAGCGTGGCGGTGCTCGGAGTAAATTCCATGCAGCGCAACGACACGTAGAGGCGCGTTTCGCCGTGCAAATCCAACGGACCGCTGAAGCCGGCATAGTAACGGCGCGTTTGGCTTTCGGCTTCTTCAATGACGTGCAATGCGGCTTCGCGTGGCATGCCGCAAACTGCCGGAGTGGGGTGGAGGCGCTTGAGCAAGTTGAACATAGCCGATGGGGAGGAAAGCGTAAAACGGAAACGCGTGCAGATATGTTGCAGCTTGCCCGTAACAAGCGAAAACGTGGGCGACTGTTCAATGTGGTCGGCACACGCTGCGAGTTGTTCGTGAATAAAGTCCGCCACGATGGCTTGCTCAGCGACGTTCTTTTCGCTCCATTCGTTTTCCGTCCCTTCGCCATGGGGCATAGTTCCGGCCAAAGCCACGCTCCCCCAAGTATGATTGCTCTTCTCCAACAAAGGTTCTGGACTGGCCACGAGCCACGCCCCCGTATGCTTTGTATTCCATAACGTCACAAAACAATTGGGATTGTCCTGGCAAGCTTTAAAGAAAAGACGCTCGGGCGAACGGAGTGTCTCGTCCTGCCAACGAAGGTTCAAGCGGCGTGAGAGCACCACTTTCTCGACTTTTCCGTGCTGCAAACTTTTGTGTGCCGTACGGAAAGCTTCGGCATAGCGTGTGCGCTGCAAGTCGGCGTCGTCGCCCACTTCGTAGTGAGCGGCGTTTGTGGCCACTTCAAGCGGAAGTTCACGCGTTTCGTCGGGTTCAATAAGAACAATGGGGGCTTCTGCCGAAACACAAAAGGGCACGATGAGGTATCCGCTGCATGCCGGCACCTCGTGGAGCGAACGGAACGTTCGCGGCTGCGCATGCTGAACGAGGTGCGTGTATGTGGCGGAATGCGGAGCGCGGAACATCACTTCCGCGGCTTCTCCTTTAAATAAGGAAGATGGGGATGGGGAGGATAGCGATGGACTTTCTGTCACTTCTCTTCCTCCGCCTTTTCTTCGGCCTTGGCCTGATTCCATATTTCGTCCATCTCGGCAAGCGTCATGTCGGTGAGCTGACGGCCTTGCTTGAGCGTATGTGCTTCGAGGTAGTTGAAGCGACGGATGAATTTCTGATTGGTATGCTCAAGCGCATTGTCGGGATTAATTTTGAAGAGGCGGGCAGCGTTGATGAGGCTGAACATCACGTCGCCAAACTCGGCTTCGGCTTTTGCCTTGTCCATGTGTTCTACTTCGGCCTCAAATTCGCTGATTTCCTCCTTCACCTTATCCCATACCTGCGAGCGGTCTTCCCAATCAAAACCCACGTTGCGCGCTTTGTCCTGTATGCGGTAAGCCTTAATAAGCGAAGGAAGCGCTGCCGGCACACCGGAAAGCACAGTCTTGTTGCCGTCCTTCTCTTTCTGCTTTATGAGTTCCCATTGCTGGCTCACTTGTTGCGCGGTTTCCACGTGACTGCCGTCTTCGCCCTTAGGCGGATAGACGTGAGGATGACGGAAAATGAGTTTGTCGCAAAGTTGGTTGCATACGTCGGCAATGTCGAAGTCGTTCGTCTCGGAACCAATCTTGGCATAGAAGCAGACGTGGAGCAGCACGTCGCCAAGTTCTTTGCAGATGTTCTTCGTGTCGCCGCGCATCAGCGCGTCGCAAAGTTCGTAAGTCTCTTCTATCGTGTTCGGGCGCAGACTTTCGTTGGTCTGCTTGCGGTCCCACGGACATTTCACACGTAGCGTGTCGAGTACGTCAAGCAGACGGCCGAAAGCGGCCAGTTGTTCTTCGCGTGTATGCATGATAAATATGATATTTTATATGTGCAAAAGTACACCTTTCCTCTTGAAAAGCGTACTTTTGCCTTATGGAAAAGTTTGAAGTACACATATTGGGATGCGGAAGCGCTCTGCCCACGCTGCGACATTGGCCTTCGGCCCAGCTTGTCAACGTGCGCGAGAAACTCTTTCTCATCGACTGCGGCGAAGGCACCCAGGTGCAGTTCCGCCGTTCGCGGCAGAAGTTTGCACGCTTGTCCCACATCTTCATATCGCACCTTCACGGCGACCACATCTTCGGTTTGATAGGACTGCTTTCAACCCTCTCGCTCGCCGGACGCACGTCGCCCATGCATATCTATGCCCATGCAGAACTCGAAACGCTGCTCCGCCCGCAACTCGATTTCTTCTGCAAGGGCATAGCATACGACGTGGTGTTCCATCATCTTCCCACCGAGCCTGGTTCGCATCTCATCTTTGAAGACCGTTCGGTGGAGGTTTATACCGTTCCGCTTAAGCACCGTGTGCCGGCTTGCGGCTTCGTGTTCCGCGAGAAACCCGTGCTGCCGCATATTCGGCGCGACATGATAGACTTCCTCCACATACCCTATTATGCCATCAATTCCATCAAAGAAGGAGAAGGATGGACCACGGAGGATGGCGACTTCTATCCTAACGAACGCCTCGTGTTTCCTGCCGATAAGCCGCGCGCTTACGCATATCTTTCCGACACGGCTTATGTACCCGAAAATGCTGAGTATATCCACGGCATCGACGTGCTCTACCACGAAGCCACTTTCGGTAAGGAATTTTTGGCACGTGCCAACGAGACGCTTCACTCTACGGCCGAGCAAGCAGCCCTTATGGCCCAGAAAGCAGAAGTGGGGCGGCTCGTCATTGGTCATTTCTCCTCGCGCTATTTGAGCGAGGACGGACTGCTGAATGAGGCCCGCCAAGTATTTCCTACTACCGAACTGGCAAGTGAAGGACTCGTCATAAAACTTTGAAATCTTACTGAAAACGTAACAACTATATGGAACAAATGAATCTTCCCGAAGGCATTCGCTACGTTGGTGCCGACGACACAGACCTTGACCTCTTTGAAGGTCAGTACACCATACCTCATGGCATTTCCTACAACTCCTATGTGATACTTGACGAGAAAGTGGCCGTGCTCGACACGATAGACTCACGCCGCACTGAGGAATGGCTCGCTAATTTGAAACGCGAGCTAGGCGACCGTCAGCCCGACTACCTTGTGGTGAGCCATATGGAACCCGACCATTCGTCCAACGTGAAACGCTTGCTCGATATGGCTCCGCAGGCAAAGGTGGTTTGTACGGCAAAAGCCAACCAGCTCATCAGCCGCTTCTTTGGTGTGCAACTTCCCGCGGAGCGTACTGTCATCGTAAAGGACGGCGACACACTCTCCTTGGGACGCCATACGCTACAATTCTTTACAGCTCCCATGGTGCATTGGCCCGAGGTGATGATGGAATATGAACAGACGGAGAAAATACTTTTTGCAGCCGATGCTTTTGGAAAATTCGGTGCGCTTTCCTATGACGATCCCGACGGATGGGCTTGCGAAGCCCGCCGCTACTATTTCAACATCGTGGGCAAGTATGGTGCGCAAGTGCAGGCCGTGCTAAAGAAACTTTCCGGGCTCGACATTAAAACGATATGCCCGCTCCATGGCCCTGTGCTCTCGGGCGACCTTACGCCCTATCTTTCGCTCTACGACACTTGGAGCGCCTATCGTCCGGAAACGGAGGGCGTGTTTATAGCCTACTGCTCGCTGCATGGCAACACGGAAGAAGCCGCTCTTAAGTTAGCGGAAATCCTAAAAGGCATGGGCGGCGTGAAAGTAAGTGTGAGCGACCTGCGACGCGACGACATGGCTGAGGCTATAGAAGATGCCTTCCGCTACGACCGTCTTGTGCTTGCCGCTCCGACCTACGATGCCGGCGTGATGCCCGTGATGGACGATTTTCTGCAGCATCTTAAAATGAAAAACTTCCAAAACCGCAAGGTGGCGTTCATAGAGAATGGTTCGTGGGCACCCGTTGCAGCTAAGAAGATGCGTGAAGCTATGGAAAGCCTAAAGGCTATCACTTTCGTAGATCCCGTTGTTACAGTAGAGTCCACCGTGAAGACATCCACGGTCGAAGCACTTACGAAACTTGCCGAGGCGCTTGTGGAAAAGGCCGGGTAGGCCACTTCCTGCCAGTGTAATATCAAAAACCGAACAAGCATTACATTCTGAAGCTTTACGCTTTTAGGGCTTCGGCGTGTGATGTTTGTTCGGTTTTTTGTGCTATTTGATTCGACTTTCATTGTGCTTCTCTATCAAAAAGAAAGGGTAACGTTATCGTCGTAACCAAAATGATTGTAATTTTGCTTCGCTTAGAATCTTTTATTCGCAACGCGAAACTATAATACCTCAGCATAATGTATACATTCATCATCAGTCTATGCCTTCTTGCCATAGGCTATTTCGTCTACGGACGTTATCTAGAACGCGTGTTCGGTCCTGACGACCGTCCCACGCCAGCCATTGCCCAAGCCGATGGTGTGGACTATGTGAAGATGCCCTATTGGAAAATCTTCACTATTCAGTTTCTTAATATTGCCGGAACGGGACCAATCTTCGGTGCTGTGATGGGGGCCAAGTTTGGACCAGTGGCTTACTTATGGATAGTGTTCGGCTGCATCTTTGCCGGTGCTATGCACGACTACCTTTCTGGTATGCTCTCCATGCGCAACAACGGCCTTGACCTTCCCTCGCTGATTCAAAAATTCTTAGGTAAGGCAGCCGCAGTCGCACTATTGGTATTTGCCGTCATTTTGATGCTAATGGTCGGTGCGGTGTTTGTCTATAGTCCCTCGGAAATTCTCAGTCAGATTTGGGGATCGAAGATGATATGGATGATTATTATATTCGTTTATTATCTCATCGCCACCATGCTGCCCATTGACAAGGTGATAGGAAAGATCTATCCTTTGTTCTCCCTCTCGCTTCTGTTTATGACAGTGTCGCTGATTGTGATGCTGTTCGTGAAATTTCCCAACATTCCTGAGCTTTGGGATAGTTTCGGCAATGTGGGTAAGGAATTGCACCCCGAAAGTTTTACGGAGGACATATTCCCAGCGTTGTGTATCACCATAGCTTGTGGTGCCATTAGCGGATTCCATGCCACGCAAAGCCCGATGATGGCACGCTGCATAGCTTCGGAACGTAAAGCACGCCCCATTTTCTACGGAGCCATGGTCACGGAGGGTCTTGTGGCTGTGGTTTGGGCCACCATCGGTATGTGGTTCTTCTACAATAGTCCGCAACCGGGTTACGAAACCTTGGCTGGTGCTGAGGCAACGGGTTATACTACGTCAGCTCCGCTCATTGTGAACCTGGTATGCAAAGACTGGCTTGGCACCTTTGGCGGTATTCTTGCCCTGCTCGGCGTGGCGGCACTTCCTATTACTACAGGTGACACTTCGTTGCGTTCGGCCCGTATGATTATTGCCCAAGCAATTCATTTGGATCAGCGTCCGAAACTCAACCGCCTTTACATCTGCATTCCCGTGTTCCTTGTTACCTTCGGCATGCTGGTTTGGCAGATTACGAATCCCAACGGATTCAACACGTTGTGGTGCTATGTGGGATGGGCCAATCAGGCTCTTTCGGTCTTCACCCTTTGGGCTATTACTGTCTATCTGACGCAGCAGCACAAACCGTTCATCATTTCGCTGATTCCTGCTTTGTTTATGACCATGGTGTGCACCACCTTCCTTCTTGTAGCAGACATCACCTTCGGGCTACCAGCCCCGGTGGGCTACGGCGTGGCTACGTTCGTGGTGGTTATCAGTACGGTTTGGTTCGTGTTCAAATATCGCAACATCCGAAAGAATGAACTTTTAGCGGATTGAAGCCAAGATTCGTTAGCTTATAGAAAATGACAGCACGGCGAGCGACCAATATGTATAGGGTCGCTTGCCGCGCTATTGTTTGTGCGTGTGTTGCAAGAGTAGGGGCAAAAGAAAACCGCTGAGTGTCTAACGACAATCAGCGGTGTATGCTTTCTGTAGCGCCTACGGGAATCGAACCCGTATACCATGCGTGAGAGGCATGTATCCTAACCATTAGATGAAAGCGCCAAGTGCGGAAGCTGGGGGATTCGAACCCCCGGTACGGTTAAACCCGTACGTCAGTTTAGCAAACTGGTGGTTTCAGCCACTCACCCAAACTTCCTTACTTTTCAGTAGCGTTGTTTCTCAAACGCGCTGCAAAGGTACAGCTTTTTCTTTTATCTCCAAGTGTTGAGCGTACTTTTTTTGCTTTTTCTCTCGTTTTTCTTTTTCGCGTCTCATTTGTAGACCGATGATTTTGGTCTGAAATGCGCTTGTTTTTCAATGTTTCTTTTTACTTTTGCCTTACCATATTAAAGAAACATGAAAAAGAACCTACTCATTTCTCTTCTTACATTTCTACCTGCCACGGCAATGGTGGCAGCACCCGTAGACGACAACGACAAGGATTTGCTTACTGCAGCCGACTACGAAACGGAAGGTTATACCTTCACGGCTAAGCCAAAGTCTAAGCTCATGGAGCAGATGCAGCCCAGCATTAAGTTTGGCGGCTTTATCATTGGGAAATATTCCATCAACGACCGTCGCGGAACAGCCACCAACGGTGGTTTTGACTTACGTTTCATCCGCCTTTATGCCGACGGTCACGTCTATCGCGACTTCTACTACAAGTTTCAAATGGAAGTGAACGATGCTCCCGGCGAAAACAAAGGCCCGCGTGTGCTCGACGCTTTTGTGGAGTGGCAGAAATACACTTTCTTCCGCGTGAAGTTGGGACAGTTTAAGCGTTCGTTCGGATTTGAAAATCCCATGAGCCCATTGGTCGTCGGCATGGGGAACTATTCGCAGGCATCTTTGAAACTCGCTTCCATTAGTGACCGCAACGGCGAGGGGGCGTACAACAAAAGTTCGGGTCGTGATCTCGGATTGCAGATACAAGGCGACTTCCTTCGTGCTGCCGACGGCCACAACTGGGTGCACTACCAAGTGGGCCTTTTCAATGGTCAGGGCATTAACCATGCTGATAAGGACCACCACAAGGATCTTATCGGTGGCATGTGGTTCTCGCCTGTGAAGGACCTTTGCATCGGAGGTTTTGGTTGGAACGGTAAGTACACCAATGAGAAATATAGCGGTGCGGAAAACACCCTTAAGAGCGTGAAGCGCGTACGTTGGGGTGCGGGTTTGAAATACGAAAGCGATTGGACCGTTCGTGGAGAGTATATGAGTTCTGTGGGCGGTGTGGTGACCGATGCTTCAGCTCCCGACCGCTCTGATGCTTGGTACGCCACGGTAGGTGTGCCGGTGGTGAAAGGCCTGAAAGTGTTCGGACGCTACGACTGCTACCGCAACGACCGTCATTCGTGGAACTCGCTTTGCACTAATTATGGCATCTCCGGAAACTACTCATTGGGTAAGAATCTCATTTTCCAACTCAACTATACCTTTACCGACGACCGCTCCGCGCGTCATGCCGCTGCGCCGTCCGACTCTCGCTACAATACGGTCGACGTGCAGGTTACTGCGCGCTTTTGAGCAATCGGTTAGGCCGCGTGCGAATAACGAATCTCGCAGCCTTGGTAGATAGAGGATAAAACGTCCAAAACATATAAAACCACTTCGCCTACGGCTTCAATGAAGTCGGTTGCGAAGTGGTTTTATATGTTTTGGACGTTTTGGTAACTACTCAGGTATGGGGCATAGATGACACAGATATTTAAGACGAACACAAATCAGACGAATCACACTCTACGCCTAAACGGCGCAGAAAGTCTCCCACAGATCTCACAGATTTACACAGATTAATTTCTTTTTGAACACATGTAATGAAATGATGAACGACGAATATCTGTGGAAATCTGTGAAATCTGTGAGATCTGTGGGAGGTAACTACCTGAGTAGTTACATGTTTTGTTCGTTTCGCTATTGCGCTCCGCCTACGCTTACTTTCAGCGTTTTGTGGGCCGTTTGTACAAGGTAAGTGCCGGCGGGGAGTTTTTTGTGGACGGGAAGGGCTTTTCCCTCAAGAGAGTATAGGCGGTAAGGCAATGAACACTTTATGTAGCCGTTCTCTACCGTTATGGATTGTGCACTAGTTGCGGCAACGGGAGCAATTGCTGTCGTCTCCTTGATGTGGTCTGTCAGGGCGAAAGCATACTGGCAACCCGTGTCCGTCGTGTTCGTACCGTCGCCCCAATTGTAGATTTTCCAGTTTAGTCCGGCGTTGGTCTGGTTGATCTGTGCTGTACCGGACGTAATGATGTAGTATCCGCTTGTGGCAGCAGGACTGAAGGTCCATCCGGCCGATGGGGAAGTGCTGCTAGTTTTCAGAGCTGTGTTGCTAGAAGAGTTGGGCGAAATGAAACTGTGGTCAGCGCGGTTCACGATGTCTATGCTTCCGTCTTCGCGTTGCACCAGTTTCCATTCCGAACTTTCCGTGGGTGTAGCATCACCATAAATGACGGCGCCTGTGCCGTGGGACGTAAGGTAACGGTTGCTGCGGAGCGGTGTAGTCAACTGATAATAATAGGTGTCAGTTTGGGTGCTCATTTGCGGTTTGTCGTCTTCCACAATCTCGTCGAAGCTTTGGTCTGGCGAATAAGTGATGCCTTCCAGCGCATTACGTCCTTCAGAGTCGGTGAGTACAAAGGTGAACTGCCACTTGTCGCGCTTCGTTCCGCCGCTGCTGACGTGCGGGAGTTTCATGAATACCTTGTTCCAACCTTTCACGAGATGAAGTGCCACGGGTTGGCGTGCCGTCAAGTTTTCGTTGGTCAGTCCAAGTGTGGCATGGTCTTGCGGAATGTCGGTGTCGGTCTGCTGCCATTCTGGTGCGGGGATTTCATTGCCGTTCAGCCAAATTTGCGAGCCGCGGCGGTCCCATTTCCCTTTCGTGGGCGCATACTCGTTGCCGGAACGCGAATAGGTGTAGAACTCTATCTGCGCACCGCAGTCCTGCTCCGTGGGCGAATAGACATAAGTCCAGGCATAGACCGTCTGGTTGTTGGCCGGCGAAGGAAGGAACGACGGCACAGTGGGATGCCAAATGTGGCGCAAGTAGATGCCGGCACCCGTGGCCAGCTTTGTGCGGTAGACGGTGCTGTTGTATGTAAACTTCGTGGGCAGCACGGCATCGGTGCTCTTTTCGGGAGGGAAGGCCAACGAAGCATTGCCGTTGTTGGGGAACGGCTCGGTTATGCGCCAACGAACATTGCTTTGGCGAACGTAGGGAATGGCGACATCGCTCAGCGAATGAGCCTTGTGGAAAAGTAGACGGCGCTCGAAGTCGGCAAACTCCTCGTACTCCTCTCCGCTGTTGGGAAGCGTTGTGCCGCCCGATTCGATGTACTGCTTGCCGCCGCCCATCCAAGCGCGTTCTGCTGTAGCCAACACGTTGGCATATTGGTTGTTCTGTGCAATGATGTCGGTTTCGGTAGGCACTTTAGTGTCGTTCCAGACAGCAGAGATGGAGCCGGCTATTTCGGAAGAACCTTTGTCGGCATAGTATATGTTACTTTTGTAGATACCCACAAGGTCGGCGTAGACATCGAAGTGGTTGATGTAGTTGTAGCGGCAGTCAATGTTGGGCATACCTGCAATTTTCTTTCCGGCTGTGCTCCACATTTGCGTCATGTCCGCCATGGACGACGTCACGCTCTTGTTTTGCAGTGGATTCCATACCACCACTTTACGCTTCAGCGTGGTGCGCACGTAACTTGCCATCTCTTCGAGGAACCCGTTCTGCAAAGCCACCTCGTCGACGGCTATGTGGATATAAGGTGCACGGGGAAAAGTGGTGGCCACTTCGTCGAGGATGTTTTTCAATGCAGCGCGCCCCTGCGTGCTCTGCATGTCAAAGCCCATGGCTGTAGTAAACACGGTGCTGTGGCCCGGCATGTCTATTTCGGGGATGACCGTCACGCCGCGCTCTGCGGCGTAAGTTTCGAGTTCGGTGCACTGCGCTTGTGTGTAATACTCTCCGGGGTAGCGCACCATGTTTTTGCTTTCCGTCAAAGCCGGATATTTCTTCACCTCGAAGCGCCAGGCTAGTTTCTCCGTCAAGTGCCAATGGAACACGTTCACCTTGAAGCGGGAATAGAGGTCTATTTCCTTTTTCAGTTCGTCGATGGAGAGGAACGAACGTCCCACGTCCTGCATCCAGCCGCGGAGTTTGAAGGCCGGATAGTCCGTCAGCGTCAGCGCTTCTATTTGCGGTGTTTCACCTTCCGCGTCGTAACCTTCAGCCAACTGCATCAAGGTTTGTGCGGCGCGCGTGACGCCGGTCGGCGTAACGGCACATATCTTAATGTCGTTGGCAGTGACGGTCAGCGTGTAGCTTTCGTTGGGAAACGAAGCCAGTTCGTAGTCGTAGGTGTCGGGAATCTCCGAAACGAGTTCCACGCTGATGCGGGCCGTGGCTTCTGCGCTCGTGGTGCAGTGCGTCTCGTTGAGAAATCGCAGTAGCGAAGCATTTCCCGTTTCGTCGTTCAGCACGATGGCGCGGCCTAGGGCAAAAGGCTTTTCGCCTTCAGTTAGTTCTACTTTATGTGGCTTGGGCAACAAATCCTTGACTTTGGCCGTGGCGCAGAAAGGTACGCTGCAAAGCAAGAGGGTCAGCAACGGACGGGTGCTAAAGAGTGGTAGGTTGTTCATAGGTCGTAAGGTATTGAGGCGGTGAATAGTCGGAACAATGCGGGCTTGCTTCAGTCTAGGCTATAAAAGCCATCGTAGTCCAATAATGCAAAAATAGGGTACAACTGATAAATGTGCAAACTTTCAGCGATGAATTTCTTCACGTTGGCTCAAGGATTGTACAAGCAAGGCATGCCGTAGAAATTCCAAGGCACGCCGTAAAAAATCCAAGGCGGCAAATTTAAATTATCTACGGGTTCAACACGTTCGGCCCGCAAGCCCCAAAATGTTTCTATTCACAATTCTATCGCAACAAACCAGCGCGTGTGCGCTTTTTTCTATACACCAAAGTTTGTGCAAACAATCTTCAGCCTTCAGCCGCCCTATGCATCGCTGGCTGAAGGCTGAAGATTGTTTGCACAAACTTCCTGTAACGCGCGTGCGCGCGTGTATGTATTATGTAAGCGATAATGCAAAATGCAACTCGCAGCAAACACACGACGTTTCTAAAAAAAATGCGAAAGTAGCGATATGGAGTCCCTTAACGCCGTCCTTTCAAAAGGGATTACTTAACTTTGCGGTCTAAAACGACATGAAAATTTACTTAACCACATATCTGCGCTTCCCGATACTCGCACTGCTGATGCTTTGCGTGTTGCCAATGCATATCCATGCCGAAACGTGCATTTGCGCACCCCTCCACGAAGAGTCCGACTCCGTTGGAGTGGGGGAGGAGGCCGATACACTAGCCCTTACAGCACAAACGGAAAAACGCGGCGTGTGGAAAAAACTCTGCGACTACTTCCGCAACTCCAATAAGCAGAGTTCGAACAAAAAGATAGACTTCGGCTTCATTCCCGGCCCCAACTATTCCAGTACCACCGGCCTCGGCCTCGGTCTTCTCGGCACCGCAACCTATTCTGCAGACCGTTCCGACTCCACCCTTGCCCGTTCCAATGCCGCCGTCTACTCCAACATGACCACCGGAGGCTTTTTTCTCATCGGCCTGCGCGGCAACCACATCTTTCCCCACGACCGTTATCGCCTCGACTACAAGTTGAATCTTTCCACCTTCAGCACCCGCTTTTGGGGCATAGGTTACAATATGGCCGACCACGACGCCAACCAGACCGACTATCGCCGCAACCGCATCAACGCCATGGCGCGCTTCCTGTTCCGCCTTGCACCGAACACCTACTTCGGACCCTTCGTCAACTACCGCCTCACTGCAGCACGCAGCATAGACGAAAAAGCACTCCCCCTTTGGGAGGGACAGGACAAAACCATACGCGCCTACACCGCCGGCCTCTCCTTCACCTACGACACCCGCGACTTTATGCTCAACGCCTCGCGCGGTATGTTCCTTCAGGTGGACCAGACGTTCACTCCCCGCTGCTTTGGCAATGGCAACTACAACTTCTCCTCCACCGAGGTCACCCTCTCCGCCTATCGCAAGGCTTGGAAAGGCGCCATCATAGCCGGTGAACTCCACGCCATGTTCAACTACGGAAACACCCCTTGGTGTTACCTCGCCGAAGTCGGTACCAACGACCGCATGCGTGGCTACTACGAAGGCCGTTACCGCGACAAAAACCTCATGGAGGGCCAGGTGGAACTCCGTCAGCACATCAAAGGCCGCAACGGCGTGGCCGCGTGGGTCGGCATGGCCAACGTGTTTCCCGACTTCGACCACGTCGCTTGGCGTCGCACACTCCCCAATGCCGGCGTAGGCTATCGTTGGGAATTCAAGAAACGCATAAACATCCGCATTGACTACGGCTTCACCCGCAACGGCGGCGGATTCATCTTCAATATCAACGAGGCGTTCTAGCGCCCTCTGGGCTGTGGTTCGCAAGACGTGGAAGTCTTCCCATAGCCCCAACCAACACGATTATGAACTTCAAAACCATATCACTCTCACTCATGGGAGCCATGCTCAGCCTAGCACCCATGAAAGCCATCCCCTATTCGCCCGAATACCTTCAGGCAGAAAACAACGAAGGCGGCAGCACGCAGTACATCCGTTACGGAAACTTCGACCAGTGGCTCGTCCGCAAGGTGAAGGAAAGCGGCGTAATAGGCGGCGACACAAAAACACTCTACTGCATCGCCCCCAACGGCACTTGGAACAACAACAACGCCTACCGCGGTTCTGGCGGTTCGCCTTGGGCCACCTCCAACGTTATGGCAAAAGTGTCTGGCATCACCAAGACCAACGTCAGCGTATATCGCGAAGCACGCGCCGGCCACGGCTACTGCGCCAAACTCGTCACACATCTCGAAGAGTGTAAGGTGCTCGGCATCATCAACATCAAAGTGCTTGCCGCCGGTTCTATCTACCTCGGACAGACTCAAGAACCCATCACCGACACGAAGAACCCCATGGCCAAACTCAACGCCGGCATCCGCTTCACCAAGCGTCCGAAGGCCATCATGTTCGACTACAAGGTGCACCTCTCCGGCGAAGCCAACCGCATTAAGCAGACTGGCTTCGGCGGCGCTTCGACCGTAGCAGGCAAGGACTACCCCGACTGCATTCTCTACCTTCAGAAACGTTGGGAAGACGCCAAGGGCAACATCTACGCCAAGCGCATAGGCACCATGGTTCACCGCTTCGGAAGCAACACCGACTGGAAGAACAACCAGAGTTTCACCATTCAGTATGGCGACATCCGTAAGCAGTCATTCTACAGTTCTGCATGGGCACTCACATCCGGCGGCCTCACCAAGTACGCCAAGAACTCCAAGGGGAAGATGGTTCCCGTCAAGGAAGTAGGATGGGGCACAGCTAGCGACGTTCCCACCCACCTCGTGCTCCAGTTCGACTCTAGTCACGGCGGCGCATACATCGGTAGTGTGGGCAACACCCTTTGGCTCGACAACGTACGCCTCGTATATTGATACACCGTAGGGGCATTTTTTCCCGAAATCGAATATGCCATGTTTTTATGCACAGCAAAATGAAATTTGATAAAGACGTGGTCTGAATAGTGGCGCTCTTGTATGGACAGGAGCGCCACAGTTTGTTAATCATCACTGAAATCTAAAGTTGCCATGCTCGTAAAACTTCAGTTCAAAGCCCTTCCGTTCCACTCTACGCGCGACCAGGTTTTTTATATTTCGGGAACGCACGACGAACAACTCGAGACCTTCATTACAGCGCATCTCGACTCGCTTCAAGACGCATTCTCCCCTCACGGCCTCACCTTCGTTCATGTCCCTTCACTCTGCAAGCAGATAGAAGACAACAGAACGTTTTACGCACCCTATGCAGTCGGCGTAGTACCTACTGCGCTTCAAAGCGACTGGCTACTTTCCTACCTCGTTGAAACGAGCAATGTTTCGAAAGTCGCTCCAATGCTTCTATTCTTTTGCGGAGAAAGCGCTGAGGCTTGCTACGGCCTAACGATTGATGCGTGGAAAACGCAAACAGAGCAAGAACTCTTGCAGCTATTCGCCGACTTGGCAGACGACATCGTTGCGCTCACTACAGAACGTACCGCCCAAAGCACTTCTACACGCACTTCTACAGGCTCTCGCTACAGTCTTAGAATCCCTAAAACCGACGTTAGTCCCGACGCAGACCAGTTGTTCGACGCCGAGTCCCAAAAACTCATTGAAGAAGTGCAAGAACGAATAAAGAAACTCCGCGACAATGGTCTTTCCGCCGCACTCGTCAATACGCTGTTCCATCAAGAAGAAACGCTCAGCCCGCTCCGCATAGACGGCGACTATCGCCTCTGGCTCACCGCCTACGACAATGTGGAAATCCGCATGACACCGCTCGTGAAAGCCGTCTTTCTCCTCTTCGTGTCCCATCCCGAAGGCATCCTTTTCAAGCACCTCGCCGACTACCGCACCGAACTGCGCAACATCTACACGGAACTCCGCCGTTCCACCCTCACCATCGCTGAAGAAGCAAGCATAAATCGGCTTACCGACCCCTTCGACAACTCCATCAACGAAAAATGTGCCCGCATACGCGAAGCCTTCTGTCGCGAAATGCGTCCCTCCCTCGCTGAACACTACGTTATCAACGGCCAGCGCGGCGAAGCAAAGAAAATGGCCCTCCCCCGCGAACTCATCCTTTGGGATTGATGCCATTGCGCATGGGGTGACGTTTTCAAAACGTCGCGCTCTACACGGCTGTATACTTGAGTCTAAAGCCCTTGCATCGCATTTACGTGTAGAACGTCACGTCGGAGACGTGACCTCCATACGCTACGCCCTCATATTTTACCCTGCAAGCCTTGCAGATACACAAAAAGGAAAATACTCAAAAGGTAATATGTAGTTTTGCGGAAACGTTTAACTAATTCAACTACAATTATGGTACTCTTTCCCGCAAAACTCAACAAAAGAACTCAGGATCTCAACTCATTCCTATACATAGTTATGGTATTGGGCGTCATTTCAGTTGCAAGCGCTGTGTTTAAAGGAATTCTCATTGCTCTGTATAATCCAACGTACGGCTACCTTTCCATCTTATTTTCCGTTCTTACGCTTTTGGCTCTGATTCTTGTAGTAATAAAACAGCACAAAAGCGCAGTGTATTTCTTCTATTTTATGCACGTCGTGCAATGTTTTGTCAGTGCTCAACTTTGTCCTGAAGCCACAGCGCAAACTTTGTTGATGAGTGTAGGTGGTTGCACCATATTCAGCCTTCTCCTCTGTTTGAGAAAAAACGGAAAGAGTGCATGGAGCGTAATCTTTTCCCAACCATACGTGGAGAAAACGCTAGCATAGCAAAGTTCACAAAATAACTTCCGTAGCTAATGAGTACGCGAGGAGCGGGCTGAAAGCCCACCACAATGATTGCGTAAGTGTTAAGGGCGCTGATGTAGCGGACTTTCAGCCCGCAACCGCTACAGTCAAAACTTTATTGCTGCGTAAGTTTTTCAAGAATATATAAAGCGCACCAATCAACAGAACTTCAACTTATCTCTCCTCCGCAAAGCGTGCAAAATGCCACTTTGCGGAGGAGGCTTTTTGTCAAGTACCTCACGTCTACACCATCTAACGACCCCACCAACGCTCATCTCAAGACGTTGATTGCAATGTTCATCCAACAAAAGCCTACTTTCATCGAACTTTCATCCTAAAAATACATAATTAGGAGGAATAAGAATGAAAACTACAATGCTACGCAAAGTTTTTTGCCGTAACTTTGCACACGATTAATACACGCGTACGCACGTAGTTCCGCAAGAGAGCGGATGCGGCCACGCTTCTCATTTCGAATACAAACAACAAAACATACACTAATCCACATCACATGAAGAAAATCGCTTTATGGGTGCTGACCGGCTTGTTGCTTACAAGCTGCGGTAGCAAATCGAAAAACATGGGCGAAGCCAGCTCCGACTTCGCAGTAGAAACCCTTCAACCCACAGAGACAGAACTCCAGACTTCCTACCCCGCCACCATCAAGGGTATGCAGGACATCGAAATCCGTCCTAAAGTTTCGGGTTACCTTGTAAAGCTCCTGGTTGACGAAGGTGCAACAGTGCGCAAAGGACAGCCCCTTTTCCTCATCGACTCCGAGCAGTACAGCGCAGCCGTAAAAGCAGCACAGGCGCAGATTAAAGTTTGCCGCGCAAACATTGCCACGCAGAAGCTCACCGTTGAGAACAAGCGCATGCTCTTCAAGCAGAACATCATCTCAAGCTACGACCTTCAGATGGCCGAAAACACCCTTGCTTCTTACGAAGCACAGCTCGCTTCCGCTCAGGCCAACCTCCAAAGCGCACAGGACAACCTCCGCTGGTGCACGGTGAGCAGTCCCGCCGACGGTGTTGTAGGTACCATCCCCTACCGTGTGGGTAGCCTTGTGAGCGCTTCTTCTGCAGAACCCCTCACCACGGTTTCCAACATCCAGAAGATGTACGTTTACTTCTCCATGACCGAGAAGCAACTCCTCGCCATCACTCGCGAGGGCGGCGACATCAACGCAGCCATCAAGAAGATGCCTTCCGTAAGCCTCGTCCTTGCCGACGGCAGCACCTACAGCCAGAACGGTACCATCAGCACCGTGAGCGGTGTGATTGACCAGACCACCGGTTCCGTACAGATGCGCGCTACCTTCGACAACGCTAGCCACGTGCTCCGCTCCGGCGGTACGGGTTCAGTACTCATTCCCACTCACTCAGCCGATGCCATCCTCGTGCCCCAGAAGGCCACCTTCGACGTGCAGGACAAGAAGTTCGTATACGTAGTCAACGCCGACAAGACGGTTTCTACACGCGAAATCGAAGTGCTCACGCAGAACGACGGACAGACCTTCGTCGTAACGAGCGGACTTAAGGCCGGCGAACGCATCGTCGTAGACGGTGTCAACCAACTCAAGAACGGTCAGAAGATCAATCCCATCACCCCCGCACAGGCAGCCGCAAACCAGAAGAAAGAGCAGCAGGCTCTCAAGGACGGCAAGATGCCCGGCGAGAAATAAAAAGAAAAACCCAAGCACAAGCAACGGAGGCCACACTTCGCAAACCAGCCCCGTTGCCTCACATAAGACATAAACCACAAAAAGACTATGACATTAGATAGATTCATCAATAGACCGGTGCTCTCCACCGTGATCTCTATATTGATTGTCATCTTGGGTGTCTTGGGTTTGACCTCGCTGCCAATTGCCCAATACCCCGACATTGCACCGCCTACCGTACAGGTCAGCACAACCTATACGGGTGCTAATGCGCAGACCGTGCTCAACTCTGTGATTGCCCCGCTCGAAGAGCAGATCAACGGTGTGGAAAACATGGACTACATGACCTCCACCGCCACCAACACGGGTTCTGCCACCGTCAGCATCACCTTCAAGATGGGTACCGACCCCGATATGGCTGCCGTGAACGTGCAGAACCGTGTGTCCAAGGCACAGGGTCTTCTTCCTTCCGAAGTAACCCAGGTTGGCGTCGTCACGCAGAAGCGTCAGAGCTCCATGCTCCTTATCTTCTCCATCTCCGACGAGAGCGGCAAATATTCTCCCGCATTCATCGAGAACTACGCAAAGATCAACATCATCCCCCAGGTACAGCGTGTAAAGGGTGTGGGTGATGCCATGGTGATGGGTGCCGACTACTCCATGCGTATTTGGCTCAATCCCGAAAAGATGGCAGAGCACCACCTCATGCCTTCCGACATCAGCGGCGTACTCGCAGAGCAGAATATCGAAGCTGCACCGGGTAACATCGGTGAACGCGAAAACCAGACCTTCCAGTATACGCTCCGCTACAAAGGCCGCCTCACGGAAGCTTCCGAATTTGAGAACATGGTCATCAAGGCCAATGCCGACGGTACGCTCATTCGTCTTAAGGACGTAGCCCGCGTAGAACTCGGTCGTACCTCTTATGCATTCTCTGGTAAAGTAAACGGCAACAAGTCTGTAACCTGTATGGTGATGCAGATGGCTGGTACGAACGCCACGCAGATTGTTCAGGACGTAGAGAAACTCCTTAAGGACTCTGAAAGCGACCTCCCTGCAGGACTTAAGATTACCGTGGCTCAGAACGTCAACGACTTCCTCTTCGCTTCCATCGAAGAAGTTATCAAGACGCTCATCGAAGCGTTCATCCTCGTGTTCATCGTGGTATACATCTTCCTTCAGGATATGCGAAGCACCATCATTCCGGCCATCGCCATTCCTGTGGCTTTGATCGGTACGTTCTTCGTGCTCTACGTTATCGGTTTCTCCATCAACCTCCTTACGCTCTCGGCCATGGTGCTCGCCATCGCCATTGTGGTGGACGACGCCATCGTGGTGGTGGAAGGTGTGCATGCAAAGCTTGACCAAGGTTACACCTCGGCACGCAAGGCTTCCATCGATGCCATGCGCGAACTCGGCGGCGCACTCGTTTCCATCACGCTCGTCATGATGGCCGTGTTCATCCCCGTAAGTTTCATGTCCGGTACGTCAGGTATCTTCTACCGTCAGTTCGGTCTTACCATGGCCATCGCCATCGGTTTCTCTGCACTGAACGCACTTACCCTTTCGCCCGCCCTCTGCGCCATCTTGCTCAAACCGCACAAGAAGGAAGGCGAAGTGCTTGAGACGCTCGGCCAGCGCATGGGAACTGCTTACAAAGCAGCCGGACAGACCATGTACCAGCGCTACGCAGAATCAATTGGTCGCATTCTCCATCCGTCCATCACGTTGATTCTCGTTATCGTCGCAATTCTCGGACTCATCTTTGGTGCGTATGAATTCAAGACGCTCTGGATTTCTATCCCAATGAGCATCCTTGCTATAGTTGCATTTATTGGTCTTACTACGAAGAAATTCCAGAACGCCTTTGAACGCGCCTTCGAGCGCATGCTCAAGTCGTACAAGAAGAAGGTGCTCCGCTTCATCCAGCATCCCTATCTTTCCCTCGGTCTTGTAGCTGCAAGTATTGCCCTCCTCGTTTGGCTCATGAACATCACCCCGACGGCCATGGTGCCCAGCGAAGATACGGGTACCATCATGGGTGTTGTTACCATGCCTCCCGGTACGTCACAGGACCGTACGGAAGCTTACCTCGACAAGGTAGACAGCCTTGTACGCTCTTGCCCCGCTGTAGAAACGAGTACCATCGTTTCCGGTTACTCCTTTATCGGTGGCCAAGGACCTTCTTACGGTTCGTTCATCATTAAGCTGAAGCATTGGGACGAACGTTCCATGAAGGAAAGTTCCACCGTAGTCTTCGCCAACCTGTTCCTCCGCTCGCGCGACGTCTTCAAGGATGCACAGGTACTCTTCTTCCAGCCGCCTATGATTACCGGTTACGGTGCAACGAACGGCTTTACGCTCAACTTGCAGGACCGTACGGGTGGCGACCTCGACAAGTTCTACGATGTGGCAAAGTCCTTCATCGCCGAACTCGAGAAGCGTCCGGAAATCGAGTCTGCACAGACTACTTTCAGCCCGACGTTCCCCGAATATATGATAGACATCGACGCAGCCAAGTGTAAGCGCGCCGGCATTTCGCCCAGCACCATTCTCTCCACGCTGCAAGGTTACTATGGCGGTCTCTACGCCTCCAACTTCAACCGCTTCGGTAAGATCTACCGTGTGATGATTCAGGGCGAACAGGCTCAGCGCGCCAACTACGAAAGTCTTTACAAGATTAAGGTGCGCAACGGCAACGAGATGGCTCCCATCACCGAGTTCATGACCATCAAGCCGGCTAAGGGTCCTGACAACATCAACCGCTTCAACATGTACACCTCTATGGCCGTCAACGGTAACCCGGCAAGTGGCTATACCTCAGGTCAGGCCATCAAGGCCATCGAAGAAGTGGCAAAGAGCAACTTGCCCACTGGTTACTCCTACGAATTCTCCGGACAGACACGTGAAGAGCAGCAAAGCTCAGGAAGCACCACGGCCATCGTATTCGTGCTCTGCTTCGTGTTCATCTATCTCCTCCTCTCCGCACAGTACGAAAGCTACCTCCTTCCCTTCGCCGTGTTGCTCTCCGTACCTTTCGGTCTTGCAGGCTCGTTCATCTTCATACAAGGCATCGGCGCTATCAACAACGTGTTGCCTATATTCAGCGAATCGGCCAACAACAACATCTACGTGCAGATTGCTCTCATCATGTTGATGGGTCTTCTTGCCAAGAACGCCATCCTCATTGTAGAGTTCGCACTCGACCGCCGCAAGATGGGCATGAGCATCTCATGGGCCGCCGTGCTCGGTTCTGGTGCACGTCTGCGTCCTATCCTCATGACATCGCTCGCCATGATCATCGGTCTGCTCCCCTTGATGTTCTCCTCTGGTGTAGGTGCTAACGCTAACCGCTCACTCGGTACAACGGCCATCGGTGGTATGCTCATTGGTATGATCTTCCAGTTGTTCGTCGTTCCCGTACTCTTCGTAGTGTTCCAGTATCTTCAGGAGAAGGTTAAGCCCCTCACTTGGGAAGATATCGAAGACAACAGCGAAGCTGCATCCGACATTGAACAGTATTCCAAATAACAGAGAATCGGTCCTTATCCCTCAGTCATGACAAGTTCTGCTAGAGAACTTGCTCATGGCGAGGGGAAGGTCATTTCCAAAATAGAAGATATGAAGAATTTTCTCATTATAATAGGTTGTTCCGCCATGCTCGCCAGCTGCTCGCTCTACAAGAACTACGAGCGCCCCGACTCGCTGACCAGCGGCATTGATAGTCTCTATCGCGACACAACTACCACATATGGGGTGGTAGCTGCCGACACCACGAACTACGGCAACACGCCTTGGGAAGAAGTGTTCACCGATCCACAGTTGCAGACGCTCATCCGCAAGGCTTTGGCAAACAACACCAATCTGCGCAACGCCGACCTCAGCATCCAGCAGATTGAAGCCATGCTGAAGATTCAGCGTTTGGCTTATTTACCCAGCCTTGCTTTTTCTCCCCAAGGAACGCTTTCAAGCTGGGACTTCCAGAAGGCAAGCAAAACCTACGCTTTCCCCATCACTGCAAGTTGGCAGCTCGGCAACATGGGAAGCATTCGCAACACCCGCAAACAGTACGAGGCAAATCTCGAACTGACAAAAGCCACCAAGCAGTCCATCCGCACCAGCATCATTGCCAATGTGGCAAACCTCTACTACACGCTTCAGATGCTCGATGAGCAACTCAAGACTACAGAGGCCACCATCACGCTTTGGGCTGAGAACGTGCGCGCCATGGAACTGATGAAGACCGGCGGCATGACCACTCAGGCTGCCGTTTCTCAGGCCAAGGCCAACTACTATAACCTGCAGGCCACCATTCCTACGTTGAAGAACAGCATCACCCAGGCTGAGAACTCGCTTTGTTCTTTGCTCTGCGAAGCACCTCATCCCATCAGCCGTGGTACGTTCAACGCTGACGCTTTCCCCGGCACTTACGCAACGGGCGTTCCCGTTCAGCTCCTTGCAAACCGTCCCGACGTGCACGCAGCTGAAATGCAGATCGCTACAGCCTTCTACGGCGTGAACATTGCCAAGTCGAAATTCTACCCCGCACTCAATGTCACCGCCCAAGGAAGTTGGACAAATAGCGCCGGCGTTATTGTGAATCCCGGAAAGATTCTTGCAACACTCATCGGTAGCATCACGCAGCCGCTCTTTGCCAACGGAAGTCTGAGAGCGAACCTCAAAGTGTCGCAACTCCAGTATGAGGCTGCGCAGAACACTTTCCAGCAGACACTCCTCGACGCCGGTAAGGAAGTAAGCAATGCCCTCGCTTTGTATCAGGAAGCTTCCCAGCAGGAAGAGGCTTGCAAAAAGCAGGTTGCAGAACTCACTACCGCACTCGAAAGCACGCAGCAGCTTTTCCAGTACAGCACTGGAACAAGTTACCTTGAGACGTTGACCGCGCAGCAGAGCCTTATCCAGGCACAGCTCACGCTCATCTCCGACAAGTTCGACAAGGTGCAGGCTGCCATCACGCTCTACCAAGCGCTCGGTGGCGGACGTGAAACGCAAACTACATCACAAAACTAACCACAAGGGTTCGTCATTTGAGTTTTTGTTGGAAGAAGATGCCAAATTAGAAATGATTTGTTTATCTTTACACCACATAAACCAAATGACGAACCTTTAAAATTCATATCCATGATCAGTCCTTTAGCATATGTAGATCCAGCTGCAAAGCTTGGTAAGAATGTAGAAGTAGGACCTTTTGCCTACATCGAAGGCGACGTGACCATTGGTGACGACTGCGTCATCAAGGCTCATGCAAGCATACTCAACGGTGTGACAATGGGTAGCGGAAACACCGTTTACCAAAATGCCGTAATCGGTGCCACACCTCAGGATTTTCACTACGTGGAAGGTACTCCCACAAAGGTTACCATCGGTAATAATAATCACATTCGCGAAAACGTGGTTATTGCAGGAAGTACATATCCCGAAAAGTCTACGATTATCGGTGACGAAAACTTTATTATGGATCGTGTTCATATCTGCCACGATGTGCACGTCCACAATCGTTGCGTTGTAGGTATTGGTGTTTGCCTCGCCGGAGAAAGTGAAATTCACGACTGCTCCATTCAGAGCAACGGCGTAGTTGTACAGCAGCACGTTCGCGTAGGTCGCTATTCTCTCGTACAAAGCGGATGCCGCGTACAGAAAGACGTTCCCCCTTATGTCGTGCTTGGTGGAAATCCCGCAGCTTACCACGGCGTGAACACAGTAGTGCTCAAGCATGTGAACACTAGCGAGCGCATTCTGCGCCATATCGCCAATACTTACCGCATCATCTATACGGGTAACTTCAGTCTGGAAGATGCAGTAATTAAGATTCCCGAACAAATTCCTATGAGCGATGAAATCCAACAGATTCTTGACTTCATCAAAGAAGCTAAACACGGAATAGTTCGCCACTTGAAAGAAGACTAAGCTACTGCTTGTTGTCTAACAACTAGAGTGTGCAGTTTCGTGTTCCATTTTATTTTAGCTTGAAATGGATATCGCTTCTGCTTAATTCCAAAGGAAAATTTTAAGCGCGGCTACGGGGCTTTCAGCCTCCTAGCCGCGCTCAATTGAATAATCAGAGACCTATCCCCATGCGCTGATGTACGCAAAAGCCGTGACGGCAAGGCTGCAAATTCACATTATCTACGTACTCAACGCGTTGAGCTCGTAGGAAGTTGTTTGCATAAGTTCACACGGCCGTGTAGAGCGTGAGGTTTTGAAAACCTCACCCCCATAGATAGTTCAAATTCCAAGGCTGCAAATCTAAATTACCTCCCAACCCAACACGTTGGGCCCGCGGCCCAAAAAATTAAAATCCTTCACAAATTCGCCTCCTCGTACATTTCGGTACCACCGCGCCCCTCGCGCGTGCGCGCGTACGCGCGTTACACCAATGTTTTTACATGTTGCTGTCACCCGTCACCCTTACCCAATCCAAAAGAACTTATCTCTCTGAAAATCCGATACTTGCTTTTTCCCGCAAGGGTGACAGCAAATACTCACGAAGGAGTAATTTTTCGTCAAGTCCTATAAAAATCGGTCACGACCTCGGGTGACTGCAAATGCTTAACAAAGCAAAAGTGTTGTGACTACATATTAATGCCGTCACCGGCCTCACATAAGCTTTTGCGTGCGTAAGCGCATGGGGGTCACGTCTCCGACGTGACTGATGAGTGCGAAGGAACAAAGCGAAGCACACAAAAGCCTCCGTGAGGCCGTGCTAAACGTCACGTCGGAGACGTGACCCCCATGCGCTTGCGCGTGCAAAGCCCCCTGCGGGGGTGACGGGTGACAGCAACTTGCACAAACTTTGGTGTATACGCGCGCGCGTAAGGCGCGAGAAATATGGCGATATTTTGAAAGCGCCAACGCATGGGGTGCAACGCATGGAGGTCACGTCTCCGACGTGACGCTCTATACGGTCTCTATAAGTTGCCCAAAACAAATTATGAGAACTTGGAAATAGGGGAATGCCATACGGCAATCCCTCTTTTCCAAATTCTCATAATAAGAATATGAAGTATGCTTGTTGTACTAATTCTTAGTGTTAGTTGAACCAGCGGACGTAGCAGAAGTCCTGACGGCTAGGCAGGTGCTTGTTCTTCGGGTACATACGGTATGCCACCTTGTAGGAACCTGCGAGGTCAACGCTAGCAGTCAATTCGAAGGTGTAAAGATTGCCTTCGTGACCTGTAACGTTCATGGGGAACACTTCGTAGATGGTTTCCTGGCCTTCTGTGCCGGAGAGAAGTACGAGGTCAATGCCAATGGCATCTTCAAGACCTTGCTCGTCTACGACGTGCTTCACGTTGAATTCCTTGCCGCTTACGAGGTCACCGTTCTCGAGGTTTACGCTGCGTTCGGAGCTGACCACACGAATGTTGTCCCAACGTTCAGCGACGTTCTCTTTCCAAGTGGCAATCTGCTTGGCAAGTGCATTGTCCTTCTGGGCAAGCTGGCTGTAACGAGCTGCTTCGGGGTTGTAGAAACGATCGAAGTAGTCGTCGAGCTGACGCTTCATCGTGTAGTTAGGAGCGATGCGGGCAATGGAGTTCTTGACGGTGCGTACCCAATTCTCTGAGAAGCCCTTACGGTTGCGTGCATAGTAGAGCGGTATGATTTCCTGCTCAAGCATGGAGTAGATGGTAGAAGCGTCGAGGCGGTCCTGATGTTCCTGGTTCTGATAAGTGCGGCGGTCGGTAAGTGCCCAACCTGCACCTTCGCGGTAACCTTCGTACCACCAGCCGTCAAGCACGCTGAGGTTGACAACACCATTCATCAAAGCCTTCTCGCCAGAGGTACCGGAAGCTTCGAGAGGACGCGTCGGAGTGTTCATCCAAATGTCGACACCTGAAACGAGGCGGCGGGCAAGCTGCATATCGTAGTTGTCGAGGAAGAGAATCTTACCGATGAACTCAGGACGCTGCGAAATGTCGTAAATCTTCTTGATAAGTCCCTGACCTGCGCCGTCGGCGGGGTGAGCCTTACCTGCGAAGAGGAACTGTACGGGGTAGTCGGGGTTGTTGACAATCTTGGAGAGTCGGTCGAGGTCGGAGAAGAGAAGGTGTGCACGCTTGTAAGTGGCAAAGCGACGGGCGAAGCCGATGAGCAGAGCGTTGGGATTGATCTTATCCAAGAGGCTTACCACGAGTGAGGGGTCACCCTGGTTGCGGAGCCAATTTTCGCGGAAACGGGCACGGATGTAGTCAATGAGTTTGTTCTTGAGCTTTACACGAGTTTCCCAAATAACTTCATCGGGCACATTGTAAATCTTTTCCCAAATCTTCTCGTTGCTCTGGTCGTGATAGTATTCAGCACCGAGGTACTTCTGGTAAACGCTCTTCCACTCTTCGGCACACCAAGTGGGGAAGTGTACGCCATTGGTGACGTAGCCCACGTGGCTTTCTTCGGGGTGGGGATTGTAGATCTTCTCCCATTCGTCGTGTGTACGCTCTGCGTGGTCGAGACGTTCGGGTGAAGGCATGTAGCCGGGCCAAATACCCTTGAACATCTGCTGGCTGACGCGACCGTGGAGCCAGCTTACGCCGTTGACTTCCTGGCAAGTCTTGCAGAGGAAGGTTGACATACAGAACTTTTCGCCCTTGTCGTCGGGGTTTGTGCGACCAAGGCCCATGAAGTCGTCCCAAGAAATGCCGAGACGGCCAGGGAACTGGTTCATATACTTGTTGAAAAGACCTTCATCGAAGTAGTCGTGGCCGGCAGGCACGGGGGTGTGAACGGTGTAGAGTGAAGAGGCACGAACAAGTTCGAGTGCTTCGTTGAAGTTCAAGCCACTCTCCACGTAGTCCACGAGGCGCTGTACGTTGCAGAGTGCAGCGTGACCTTCGTTGCAGTGGTAGATGTCTTTCTTGATGCCGAGTTTCTGGAGAGCGAGCATACCACCGATACCGAGGAGGTATTCCTGCTTGATGCGGTTTTCCCAGTCGCCGCCATAGAGAGAGTGAGTAATGCGACGGTCAAACTCAGAGTTGAGTTCGTTGTCAGTATCGAGAAGATAGAGGGAGATGCGGCCTACGTTAACACGCCAAAGTGCAGCGTGAACCATAAAGTTGGGGTAGGGGACGTCTACGATTACTTGGTTGCCGTCGTTGTCAAGCACGCGCTCAATGGGCAGACGGTCGAAGTCCTGGGCTTCGTAGTTTGCAATCTGCTGTCCGTCCATGGAGAGTGTCTGCGTGAAGTAACCATAACGATAGAGGAAGCCTACAGCTACCATGTCGACGTTGCTGTCGGAAGCTTCCTTGAGGTAGTCACCTGCAAGTACGCCGAGGCCGCCAGAGTAAATCTTCAGCACGTGGGTGAGTCCGTATTCCATGCAGAAGTAAGCTACGGAAGCGCGCTTGGCATCGGGTTTTACGTCCATGTACTTGCGGAAATCACTGTAGACTTTGTTCATCTTGGCGATGATCTCCTCGTTCTTGGAGAGTTCTTTCAGACGATCGTAGTCGATGCTGCGGAGAAGTTCGATGGGGTTGCCGTCAACTTTGTGCCAGGCGTCTTTGTCGAGGCTGCAGAAAAGGTCCTGTGCCTCGTGACTCCATGACCACCAAAGGTTATGGGCCAGTTCGTCCAACTTTTTCAGTGCTTCAGGAATGTGGCTCTTTACGTTGACCACTTTCCAGGTGGGCTGGTTCGAGTTGCTGATTTTTACGTTCATTGTAGGGTACGTTGAGATATAACTGTTTTTTTGTTTTGCTTAGGAGTATGTTTCCGATGGTGCGCTCAGTTTTGCTATTTGGGCGCAACTTCTTCTGTACGGCGAAGCGCAAAGTCGTAGGCTTCGTAGTAGTATTTGATGAAGTGGCTCCATTGTGCCTTGTCGGCCAAACGTGTGGCTGCATTTCGTACTGCGGTGCGTTTGCGTGGAGCGAGGTCGGCCATTTCACGGATGGTTTTGCAGATGGCGGCAGCGACATCGAAGAAGTTGGAGTCGTCGCGGTGCAGTACGCAAACGCCGTCGTTGAGTTCACCCTCGTGTCCGAGCGTTTCGTTGACCCACTGTCCGAATCCGCTGAGGTCTGTTGTGACGCACGGCGTGTGGAATGCACAACTTTCAAGTGGGGTGTAGCCCCAAGGCTCGTAGTAAGAGGGATAGAGCGCGAGGTCGTTGGCGGCTAGGAGATGGTAGTAAGGCATATTGAAGATGCCGTCGTTACCTTCCAAATAGCAGGGAACAAGCAGGACTTTTACTTTGTCTTCGGGTAGGTTGCGGAGTCCGAGATGCCAAATTTGGTTGACTATGCGGTCTTCGTTGAGGTTGTAAAGGTCGTGCGTGATGATGGGATTGGGCAACGGACGGTTCGCGGTTTTGCGGTTGGTAAGCGCCTGTTGCAAGTCGGCACGCGGTCCTTTGAGCCAGCAAGGCACTTCGATGAGTGCTAGCACTTGCTGCTCGCTCTCAGGCATGGCGTTGAGCTGGGCGCGAAGTTGCGCCATAGCTTCGAGGAACACATCGAAACCTTTGCAGCGGTAGTCGTTGCGGCCGCTTGTGGACACGATGAGCGTATCTTCAGGAAGCGTAGAACCTGTCAGTGCACTAGCCACGTTGAGGATGCATTTGCGCGCTTTGCGTCGCACGGTGTTGAACTGTGCGCCTTGCGGCACGAAGTCGGCCTCAAAGCCGTTGGGCAGTACCACGTCGGCTTCCTTGTCGAGGAGTTGCCGGCATTCGCGGTCGGTAAAGCGGCTTACGGTTGTGAAACAGTCGGCATGCCATGCACTTTGCTTCTCTATGCTGTGCTTTGCGTCCATATGGAGTTCTTCGGCCATCTGGTCGCCGTTGTAGCCTTCGAAGTAAGCGTACAACTGCTTGTTGTTGCCACAAATGGAACGTCCGATGCTTGTGGCGTGTGTGGTGAAGATTGTTGCCACGCGGGGCATGTGCTTCTTGAGGAAGAGCATGCCGAGGCCGGACATCCATTCGTGGGCTTGATAGACCACGCGGTCGGTCGGTTTAAGGCACAAACTTACCACCGCTTCGACAAAGCGCCCCGCGGCATACGAAAACATCGAAGCTTCGTCGTAGTCGCCATAAGCGCGTATCGAATCGACACGGAACAGTTCCCATGCGTCTGCATAGATCTGGTTCTTGATATTGAAAAAGGGAGTAAAATCAACAAGTACAGCAACCGGTTCGCCTGGCACTTGCCAACGGCCGATTCTGCAATTCAAACCCAACTCTGATGCCGCCTTTTTCCATTTCGTAAGCAGCTTGGCGTCTTCTTTAAAATCTACATTAGCCGTGGGCTGCTTCAGGTCAGGACCGATAAAAACTAGTTTGTCCTGCCAATGCTGTTTAAGCGTTTTTGCACGAGATGAGAGTACGGTATAAATGCCTCCCACCTTGTTGCACACCTCCCAACTTGTTTCGAAAATATAGTCGGGAGCTAAGAGTTCAGTATTCATAAAAAGCTCTAAATTTCAGCGCAAAGATAACGTAAGTGACTCAAAGTGCAAAGAATTTCTTCCAATATTTTTATATTCTTGCGTGAATGTCGTAGTAAAAGTTCTTTTGAAATAGAACTTTGTGCCGGTGTGACGGAGATGTCGCGCTTTTCGTTTGATTTTCAGTGTAGTTGGGCTGAAGCGAAAAGCGCTTTTGTATATAAAGGAAGGTAACCATCCGAAACAAGCCGACTCACACCGAACAAAAAAATCTCGCAAAGTTAT
>CAVALA010000013.1:0-55171 GCA_963589615.1 Prevotellamassilia timonensis | reverse complement strand
TACAGCACGATTTCCGCTCAGATTTCAACGCAAAACCTAAATCCGAAACTTGAGTCTATAAATCTCGCAATAGAAAAAAGTAGGCAAGGCACCTGTTTGGGCGTCTTGCCTACTTTGCTTTTTGTCTAGCTGTTGCAACAGGTTGTGTGCGTCAGCTCTTCAGTTCGTCGATGTCCACAATCTTGTTTACGATGGCGTAGATTGTGAGGCCCGCCACGGAGTGGATGTTCAGTTTGCGGGCAATGTTTTTGCGGTGAGTGAGCACCGTGTTGAGCGAGATGAAAAGTTGTGCGGCAATCTCCTTGTTCGACAGTCCGCACACCACAAGGTGCACAATCTCCCGTTCGCGGTCCGAGAGCAAGTCCTGCTGCGCTTCGGCCTCTGCACTTTTCTGCGCTTCGCCCGAAGCCACCTTGTTTTCCAAAATCTCTACCGCAGGCACGAAGATGTCCTCCTCCACCTGGCAGTGCATGCGGAGGTCATACTCGCAGGTGAAAATGTTCAGCAGCACGTTGTTGAGCATCTCCGCCTTGTCCGTCGGCGTGTAGTATTTGATGATGATGTTTTTCAGTTCCTGCAACTTCGTGTCGATGTTGCCGTGGCCGCGTGCAAACTGCTTGATGCTGTAGTCGCTCGTGCGGCGGCCCTGGAGAAGGTCTTCCACGTAACTGAACACCTTGCGGTTTTCGTACTGCATGTGCTTGCGCACCTCGCCCATATATTCGTCGTAGAACTTCACAATGAGGAAACTCACCTCGTTGCTCTGCGAACAGTCTATCGCTTCGAGCAGCTTGCGGCGGATGGCCGGCAGCTGGAAGTCGAGGAAGTACGTGTGCGCCTGTTTCAGATAGTCCGTAAGGCAGCGCACGGAAAGGTCGCCGAGCTGTTCGGCGGCACCCTTCGCCCCGTTCTTCGTAAAGTTGGCTACGGCAAGGAATGTCGTCGTGTCCACGTTGTTCGCCTCGCACACCTGTGCGACGCTCTGTTCGCCAAAGCCGAGCGAAATGCCGAAACGCGACATCATCTGCAGCAACGAAGGCTCGTCGCTGATCACGTCGCTCATGCGGTCCGTCGGTTTGTAGTTCGTGTATAACTTCATACCGTTTCTATTGTCATTTTGTAGCGCAAAACATTCGTTCTTGGCGCTTTCTCTATCCAAAATAGGGTAGAGTGTGTCAAATCTTGCGCTTTCATGTGGCAAAATTACGGATAAATGCACACCATGCAAAGTCGTGCCGATACCCAAATATGGGTATCGCATACCCTCAATGGGGGCAAAACATGCGCAGACGGGCGAAAAAACGTGCCACAATGCCCCAAGTTTGTGATTGTGCACCCCTCTGAGTCGCCGTACCTTTGCATCGTAAAAATTATACAACGAAACGATGAAAGGCTTAAAGACAAAAACGTTTCTCGCAGCTTCGCTCCTCGTTCTCACTGGCGCCTCGGCAGCAGACACTGCGGTCGTAGGCGCAGAAAGTGCAGCCGAAACAGCCGTTGTTGACGCTATCACGAGCGCCACACCCCCTGTGAAGCCCGCAAAGAAGGACACCACGAAGACCAAGAGCGAAAAGCCGCGCAAGACAAGAAGGCAAAGAAAAGCCAGAAGAAAGACAGCAAGCAGAAAAGCCAAACCAGTCTTTCCGCACAAAACTAAACAAACATTCATCACCGAAAGGACAACGGGCTTAGGCAAGGTGCAAACAAAAACCTCCTATATATAATAAGGAGTAAGCACGGCGCCACCGCCCAAACAATCGATACAGACAAGACAGACAATGAAAAAAAGTGTTGCAATGCTTAGCCTCGCCGCTCTCATGGGAGCAGGCACGACACAAGCCGCCGAAACTGAAAACACCCTCGCTGTAGACAGCGTGGCTTCAGTGCAGAAAAAAGAAAAGAAACTCAAGTCCATCAGCTCCGACGACGACTACCAGAAGTTCCGCTTCGGTGGTTACGGCGAAATGGTAGCCAGCTTCAAGGACTACGGAATAAACCGCTTCTACGGCGGTCGCGACGGCAACCGCAAGAAGGGTCGCAACACCATCTCCATTCCCCGCTTCGTTTTCGCCCTCGACTATAAGTTCAACTCCAAATGGATTCTCGGTGCCGAGATCGAATTTGAGTCAGGCGGCGTAGGAACAGCCTACGAGATTGAGAACTCTGAAAACGGCGAATACGAAACCGAAGTCGAAAAGGGCGGTGAAGTAGCTCTCGAGCAGTTCCACATCACCCGTCTCATCCATCCCGCCTTCAACGTGCGTGCCGGTCACATGATTCTCCCCGTGGGACTCACCAACGAGCACCACGAACCCATCAACTTCTTCGGAACCACGCGTCCCGAAGGCGAGACCACAATGATTCCTTCCACCTGGCACGAGACCGGACTTGAAGTCTTCGGTCAGTTCGGTAAAGGTTACGCCAACTTCAACTACGAAGTGCTCGTCACCTCAGGTCTCAACGCCTGTGGCTTCGACCGCAACAACTGGGTGCAGGGCGGTAAGCAGGGCATCTTCGAAGAAGACAACTTCACCTCACCTGCCTACACCTTCCGCCTCAACTACAACGGCGTGCCCGGACTCCGCGTGGGCGCATCCTTCTACTACTGCGCCAATACCGCTGCAAACTCCGACAAGCTCACCGAATATTCCTTCCGCGCACCCGTCCGCATCTACACCGCCGACGCACAGTACAAAAACAACATTGTTACCGCTCGCGCCAACTTCATGTGGGGTAGCTTGACCAACGCCGACAAGGTTTCGGCCGTCAACACCAAACTCTCCAACAATTCTCCCTACACCCGCGTAGTACCTGTGGCCAACCACTCCGTAAGCTACGGCGCCGAAGTCGGTCTCAACCTCGCCGGCATCTTCGAGGGAACAAAATGTCCCGTCATCTATCCCTTCGCCCGCCTCGACTACTACAACACGCAGAAGAAGTGTGCCGGACTCTACACTGAAGAAAAGCGCTGCGAAGTGCGCAAGTGGTCTGCCGGCGTCAACTGGTTCGCCCTCCCCAACCTCGTGGTCAAAGCCGACTATGCAACGCGCCAAATCGGTACGGGCAAAATCTTCGGAAAAGGCAAGTACAACAGCGAGAACGAATTCTCCATCGGCGTAGCCTACGTAGGCTGGTTCACCAAGCGCTAATCCTCCAGACAACAAATATAAACTCACAATAAACAAAACCAAAAGCAAAAAATGAAAAAGACCTATTTGCTCGGTTCATTGTTCGCTCTCGTGTTCGCCTTCTTCGGCGCAACCTCCTGCAGCGACAACGACAACGTTGACCCCTATGATGGTTCCAGCGCAGAACTTAACTACAACTCTGGCAACGCCAAGGCTTGGGGCAACTACATGAAGAATGTAGCCATCCTCCTCAACAACGATGCCGCTAACCTATGCTCTCAGTGGACAGAGAACTTCAACGAGACTGGCACCCCCTACGCCACGCTCTTCAAGAACCACGCTTCCGAAACCACCTACACCAGCGCACAGAGCTGCGTTCAGGAAATGGTAGAGAAGATGGCCGAAATTGCCAACGAAGTAGGTTCTTCAAAGATTGGCGACCCCTACGACAAGTGGACAAGCGGCAACCAGACCGCTGCCCTCTACGCTGTAGAGTCGTGGTACAGCTGGCACTCACGTGACGACTATACCAACAACATCGTCTCTATCGAAAATGCCTACTATGGCAACCGCAACCACGCACTCACCGGCGCTATTGCTGACCACTCTATGGCCAAGCTTCTCGAAGGCACTGCCATCGACACCAAGGTGCGCAAGGGTATTGCCGATGCTAAGGCCGCCATTCAGGCTATCACGCAGCCTTTCCGCAACCACATCGGTTCTGCTGAAGCTAAGGCCGCTATGGAGGCTTGCTCTGAACTTCAGAAAATGCTTTCAGAAGTGAAGAACGACGAAGGCGAAGTTGAAGAAGAAGGCGACGATGTGAACCTTCGCGATGCCCTCGTGGCCAAGAGCGAAGCCGAACTTCAGCCCATCATCGAAAACTATGTCGACAACGTAGTCGTTCCCACTTATCAGGATCTGAAGACCCAGAACGCTGCCCTCCTCGCTGCTGTCAACAGCTTCGTAGCTAGTCCCTCCGACGCCGGTTTCGAAGCCTGCACCACCGCTTGGCTCAACGCTCGTACCCCTTGGGAAACCAGCGAAGCCTTCCTCTTTGGTCCTGTTGACATCTTCGGTCTCGACCCCAACATGGACTCTTGGCCTCTCGACCAGGACGCCATCGTTCAGATCATGAAGTCTGCACAGTGGTCAAGTCTGGAATGGACCGACGGTGACGATGACGCAAAGGTAGAATCCGCTCAGAACGTACGCGGCTTCCACACGCTCGAATTCCTCATCTTCAAGGACGGCAAACCCCGTACTGTAAAATAAAAACCAAACCCCGCGAAGCGGCAGCAAGCCTGGCCGTCAACATCATAGGCCATCACGTTGCCCCTCGCAAGGTACGCCAACAATAATGGGAGTAAAGTGCTCTTCCTCCACAGGAGAGCCTTTGCTCTCTTTTGTGCGTTAAAAATGGAATGTTCACAACACTTTAAAAATGGCCAACCATTTATCAAAATATTCACTCATTCTTGGCGCCATGCTGGCACTCACTGCCTGCAGCGACGACGATGAAGGCATTGTGGCAAGCGACCTGAAAGTGCCCGACGGATATGCACTCTCCGCCGACATTTCCACCATCTTCCTCAACTCATCCACAGCCTACGACGTCGAGGCCAACTGGGTCTCCGGCAAATATCTCTCACGTTTCAACTCCGGCAACAAACTCTACGACAACGCCATACCGAGCGGCGTGGATGGAGAGGCAGGCGGTTTAGGTCCCGTCTACGCCGGATTCTCGTGCCGTAGTTGCCACATGACCACAGGACGCACCAAACCCTCCATTTGGAGCAACTACGACGAAAGCAAGTGCGACGCCGAAGGCTACTGCCTCGTTTCGGGCGGCACAGGTTTCACCTCCGGACTCATCTACATCACCCGCAAGAACGGTTCCTTCTTCCCCGACTACGGACGTGTGCTCCACGACCAGTGCATCCAAGGCACCTACGTAGCTGCCGACGGAAAGGAATACGAAATGAAAGCCGAAGGCAAACTGAAGGTCAAGTGGAACAAGCAGACCTTCTCCTTCCCCGACGGCGAAACCTACGAGCTGGCTTATCCGCAGTACAAAATAACCGAATGGTACACCGACGGCATGAAGAACTACGGCACCCCCACGCCTGAGGCCGTCAAGCCCGAAGATCTCTTCATCACCTACCGTCAGCCGCTCCGCCACGTAGGCATGGGTGCCATGATGGCCCTCGACCCCACCGAACTTGAAGCCCTTGCTGCCAAGAGCAACTATCCCGAGTACGGCATCAGCGGACGCTGCAACTACATCACCGAGAAAGGCGTCACCGGCGTCGGCGTTTCGGGCAACAAGGCCCAACACCTCGACCTCACCGTCGAACTTGGTTTCTCGAGCGACATGGGTGCCTCGAACAGCCGTTATCCTGAGGAAATCTGCGCCGGACAAACGCAGGAGAAGTACGGTTCCATGATGGGCTTCGTCTATTCCAACCGCCTCGACGTCACCACCCAAGCCATGGAGGACGTAGACCTCTACATGCAGTGCCTGGGTGTTCCCGCGCGCCGACTCGGTTCTACGCAGACCATGGTACAGTATGGCGACCAAAAGATTACCGAACGTGAGATGGTCAGCATTGGTCAGCAAAACTTCTACAAAGCCAAGTGCCACCTCTGCCACGTCACCACGCTCCACACCAAGAAGTCAGGTTCCACCCTTCTCAACGGTACCCATATCCCCTGGCTCGGCGGAATGACCATACATCCCTACTCCGACTACCTGCTTCACGACATGGGATCCGAAATAATGGGCGTCGGTCTCAACGATAATTACGTCAGCGGACTTGCCCGCGGCAACGAGTGGCGCACCACTCCGCTCTGGGGCATCGGCCTGCAGCAGAAAGTCGACGGCCACACCTATTTCCTCCACGACGGTCGTGCCCGCAACTACGTCGAAGCCATCATGTGGCACGGCGGCGAAGGCGAAGCCTCCAAAAACATTTTCCGCAAAATGCAGAAGAAGGACCGCGATGCACTCATCATGTTCCTCCAATCTCTCTAATTTTCACTCTTTCAACACAAACACAATGAACAACCGCATACTGAGCCTCGCCGCCCTTCTCGCAGCAAGCTCCCTCCCCGCTACGGCATTTGCCGACAACGCCAATGTGGCCGATGAGGCCGAAAAAGAAAACATCGTACTTGCCGCCGACGCCACTTCAGAAGAAGCTCCCGTTTCCGACAAGAAAGAAAACGACCACGAGGCCCGCATCAAATACGCTCCCGTCGATCTCGACACCGACAACGGCGTTGTTTCGCTCGCCGGCAGCAAAGGTTTCACCATCCAGACCAAGAAGGGCGACTTCATCTTCAAGCCCTACATGCTTGTGCAGACAAGTGGCAGCTTCAACTGGTACGACGACGAAGGACTCGACAAAGCCTACAACCAGGACAACGTGATGAACTCCGGCTTTGCCATTCCCAACGCCATCCTCGGTTTCACGGGTAAGGCCTTCAACAAAGTGACCTTCAACCTCTCCATCAATGCGGCCAAGAGCGGCGGCAATCTGCTCCAGCAGGCATGGTTCGACGTCAAGTTCAAAGAACCCCTCCAGCTCCGTGTAGGTAAGTTCAAGACCCCCTTCTCCCACGCTTACCTAACTACCATCGGCGAAACACTCTTCCCGCAAATCCCCACGTCGCTGACCACTTCCACCATCATGCCCTATGTGCTCAACGCCGTCACCCCATCCATGAACACCGGCTTCGACCTCGGTGTGGAACTCCACGGTGTGGTAAAGCAGAAGTTTGGCTATGAAGTGGGACTCTTCAACGGTACCGGTTCGTCCGTCAACACCGCCACGAAAACCCTCTCCGACGACTGGCACATTCCCTCCCTTCTCTATGCCGGCCGCATCACTTACATGCCTTGGGGCGTGATGCCTTCCACACAGGGTAACCCCAATCTCGTCAAGGAGAAGAAGATGCTCATCGGCCTTAGCGGATCGATGAACGTGGAGAGCGAAAGCGAGAGCACCAACGACGGACGCATGGGCTTCGAGTTCGCCATGATTTACAACCGCCTCTACCTTGCTGCTGAGGCTTACTGGTTGCACGTCGGCTTCACCGACCGTCAGAAAATCTCCGACAAGTTCAACTACTGGGGCGCCTATGTTCAGGCCGGCTACTTCGTAGCTCCCCGTTTCCAGGTAGCTGCCCGCTACGACTTCATGGATCGCAACAGTTCCTCTAAGGACGGTCTGCTCAACATGCCCGCCGTAGGTTTCAACTACTTCTTCAAAGGTTGCAACCTCAAGCTCCAGGCCATGTATCAGTATACCGGACGCACCGGCCACGACACCCAGCTCGACCGCGACAACGACAACCTCGGTCTCGCTACCCACTCCGCCACCGTGCAACTCCAGTACTATTTCTAACATCCTCTACGGAAGAACGGCGCAGCCGAGCATCAAGTGCCGTTCACGCTGAGCCGTTCTTCCGTTTCTCTCCATATCCGAAAGCGGACAAACATGAAAAAATCCATTCTATATGCGCTTGCCCTTGCAGCCGTGACCTTCACTTCGTGCGACGAAGGACGCATTGCTGAAAAAACCGTAGACTTTACGGAGGACGGGCGCGTTGCCAAACTCGACGTCGACCTCACGGGCCTCGGCACCTATCCGCAGAACTACAGCGTGGTGCTTGCCGGCTTCAACGATACCGATAACTACGCCGACATCATCAAAAACCTCTCCGTCGACAGCACCGGCCACTGCCAAGTGGTGATGAAAGGCATTCCCGAAAGCGTGAAGACCCTCGAAGTGTGCGTGATCAATTCCATCCGCCGCCGCGTGGTCACCTTCTACACGATGGAAGCCCCCACAACGACCGACACCATACGCATCGACGCCGGTTCGCTCAATGTCGGAATGTTCCACAGCATACAAGCCAACATCTTCGACAAGCAGTGTGCCTCGTGCCACAGCGGAAACTCCTGGGCCGCATCGCTCAACCTCAACGAAGGCCATAGCTATGCCAACCTCGTCAACGTAGACTCCCACCTTGAGTCCGGCAAGAAGCGCGTGCTTCCCGGAAGTTCTGCCGAAAGCGTGCTCTACGACGCACTCGGCACCGACGTGAGCGCATCGTGGCGCCACGACCACCAAGGCATTATGCGCACCGACGCCGTAGGACTCCAGCTCATCAAAGACTGGATAGACAACGGCGCAAAAGAGTAAGCCGCCAGGCGGAAAGGACTCTGCGGTTCGCGGCAAAAGGCCCAAAACCTCCGCAGTCCTTTCCGCTTCGGCTTATAATGCCTAACTTTGCACACCTTATTATATAAGAGCGCGCTTGCGCATTCAAAAGCCCCCACAATACAAAAACAACTCTCACGCTGCCCGCACGTTTTTACGGGCACATCCTTCCGCCCAAACCGATGAAGCGAATCGTTTACGCACTTTACATCCTCACCATAGTGCTTCTCGGTGCTGCCACCCTCGTGGAGCACGAGAAAGGAAGCACCTTCGTGGCCACCCACGTCTACCACACGTGGTGGTTCACTGCGCTTTGGGCCATACTTTCCATCCTTCTTCTCTTCACCATGGCCAAAGCACGCCTTTGGAAGCGCCTGTCCGTGGCCATGCTCCACCTCTCCTTTGTTGTTATCCTCGCCGGCGGACTTACCACCTTCCTTACTTCCGAGAAAGGCTACGTCCATCTCATTCCCGGCTCCACCGTTGCCTCTTTCACGGACCAGGACGATGCCACCGCCGTCCGTCCCCTTCCGTTCCGCATAACCCTCGAGCGCTTCACCGTGAAGTGCTACCCCGGCACCGACGCTCCGCAGGACTACGTCAGCAGCGTCAGCCTCACCGACGCCGCAGGTACGACCGAGCACGTCGACATTTCCATGAACCGCATCTACACCCGTCAGGGCTACCGCTTCTACCAGTCGTCCTACGATGCCGATGGCAAGGGCTCTTGGCTCTCCGTCAACTACGACCCTTGGGGCACCGGCCTAAGCTACTTCGGCTACGCCCTCCTCGCCCTATCCATGCTCAGCGTCCTCTTCTCGCGCAAGGAAGAGTTCCAGCGCCTCCTGCGCCACCCTTTGCTGCGCAAGTCGTCGCTCGTCCTTCTGCTCCTTCTCGGTAGTTCGTTCCAAGTCCATGCCGTGCGCAGTTTGCCAGCCTATAGCCGCGAACGCGCCGACAGCCTAGCCCCCAAACAGATAATCTACAACGACCGCGTGGCACCGTTCAACACCATGGCGCGCGACTTCCTCCTCAAACTCACCGGCCGAACCACCTACGGCGGACTCTCGCCCGAACAAGTAATCACCGGCTGGCTCTTCCGCCCCGACACTTGGCAATACGAACCGATGATACAGGTGAAGAATGCCGAACTCCGCCAGCGCCTCGGACTGAGCAGCGAGAAAGCCCGTTTCGTAGACTTCTTCGATGCCGAGGGCAACTATCGCCTCATGGGCCTTGTGGACAGTCAAGGCGGCATGGGCGCTGCACAGTCGCCCTTCCAGAAAGCCGTGCAGGAGACCGACGAGAAAATGGGCGTCATCCTCATGCTCCAAAACGGCACCCTCTTCCGCCCCCTTCCCAAGGACGGCAGCGTGGAGCGCTTGTCCGATGCCCGCGTGAGCGCCGAACTCCTCTACAACCGCCTGCCGCTCACGAAAATCCTCTTCATGGCAAACCTCCTCTTCGGCTTCCTCTCCTTCGGTCTGCTCCTCTACAACGGACGTCAGGGACAGCGCACACCGAAAAGCGAACGCGTGGTGCAACGTCTGACCACCGCTTCCGGCTATGCCATGTGGCTCTCCTTTGCCGCCATGGCCTTCACCTACGCACTGCGTTGGTACATAGCAGGACGCGTGCCGCTGAGCAACGGTTACGAAACCATGCTCTTCCTCGCCCTTGCCACTATCGTCTTTGCCCTCGTGATGCACCGCCGCTTCCCCGTGATGATGCCTTTCGGCTTCCTCCTCTGCGGCTTCACCCTCCTCGTCTCGCACCTCGGGCAGATGAATCCGCAAATCACGCCCCTCGTGCCCGTGCTCCTCTCGCCGTGGCTCTCCGTCCACGTCTCCTTCGTCATGATGAGCTATGCCCTCCTGGCCTTCATCATGCTTAACGGCATCACGGGCCTTTGCCTTCCGCGCGAAAGCGAGCGCCTCATGCTCCTCAGCCGTTTGCTTCTCTATCCCGCCGTGTTCACCCTCGGCATCGGCATCTTCCTCGGTGCCGTGTGGGCCAACCAGTCGTGGGGCAGCTACTGGAGCTGGGACAGCAAGGAAGTGTGGGCGCTCATCACCTTCATGGTCTACGCCGTAGCCTTCCACTCGCAGAGCATCCCGGCGCTGCGCCGTCCCCGAACGTTCCACGCCTTTGCCGTGGCAGCGTTCCTCGCCGTGCTCATGACCTACGTCGGCGTCAACTACTTCCTCACCGGCATGCACTCCTACGCCTAACATTTGACAAGAAATACAAAACGACATATGACTTCCGAATTTTGCAATATCTTCACCCCGCGCTGCAGCGGTGGCATCCTTCCCGAGACCACCGACCTGCAGGTACAACTTCAAGAATACCTCACGCGCAACGGCCTCTCGTACGAGCAAGTCATCATGGCCCGCTTCTACCTCTCCGACGCCATCAACCAGTGGCCCGAGGTGAAGGGGCACGAACTCTACAATGCCCTTCAGCAGCAAGGCGCATGCACCTTCATTGAGCAGCCGCCCCTCTGCGGCGCCAAGGTGGCCCTCCTCGTGTGGTTCACGGGCGAGAAGAACGTAGTGCGCACCGTCCGCCCCGACGGCTACACCCTCAAGGCCGGCGAAGTGACCTACGTGTTCCAGACCGTACGCTTCAGCAAGGACGAAGCCTTCGAGACCGACTCCTACGCGCAGACCATGGAAGCCTTTGCCCGCCACGTCACCACCCTCCGTGCCGAAGGCATGAACCTCGAAGAGCACTGCCACCGCACGTGGATATACGTCCGCGACATCGACCCCAACTACCAGGGCCTCGTCGATGCCCGCAACGAAGTGTTCCTCCGTTCCGGCCTCACCGCCAGCACCCACTACATCGCCTCCACCGGCATTGGCGGCTATCCCGACAATCCTTCAGCCATCGTAAGCATCGACTTCTTCTCCGTCAAAGGCATTGAGCGCAAGGACGTCAAATATCTTCAAGCCCTCGACTATCTCAATCCCACCAGCGAATACGGCGTAGCTTTCGAGCGTGCCACCGCCGTGGACCTTCCCACCGGCCGTCACATTTTCATGTCCGGTACAGCGAGCATCGACAAGCATGGTCAGGTGCTCCACCTCGGAAACGTCATTGAGCAGACCAAGCGTCTCTTCCTCAACATCGAGAAACTCCTCGAAGACGGCAATGCCTCACTCTCCAACATGAAGTATTTCCTCGTCTACCTTCGCGACATTTCCGACTACCGCGACGTCAAGAACTACCTCGAGGCCCACTATCCCCACATCCCCTTCGTCATCCTCGAAGCCCGCGTGTGCCGACCCACATGGCTCATTGAGGTCGAAGGCATGGCCATTTGCTAACCGCCGCGGGCGGGTTAGCGTGACTTTGCACCCAATGCTTTAGTTCATAAGGCATTAAGGCATAAACTACAAACAAGCTTCGTACACGCTGCGAAGCTTGTTTTTTATTATACGATTCACACGAGTAGAACGCCACGTTTTGGAAACGTCGCCTCCATAGCAATACAAAACCCCAACGTTTTTTAAGATTTCGACGGATAATGCTTAACTTTGCAGGCTCAAAGCTTAACCAAACACAAAACTTCTGATGAACCATTCCAACTTTGCTCCGCGTCTCTTCACTGAGCTCCGCCACTACAACAAAGCCAAGTTTGCCGCCGACCTCATGGCCGGACTCATTGTGGGCATCGTGGCGCTCCCCCTTGCCATAGCCTTCGGCATAGCCTCTGGCGTGTCACCCTCACAAGGCATCCTCACAGCCATCATCGGTGGCTTCATTGTGAGCGCACTGGGCGGTAGCCGCGTACAGATTGGCGGTCCCACCGGAGCATTCATCGTAATCATCTACGGCATCGTAAGCAATCCGCAGCTCGGACTCTCCGGCCTCATGATTGCCACCATGCTCGCCGGACTTTTCCTCATCCTTCTCGGCGTTTGTCGCCTGGGAACCATCATCAAGTTCATTCCCTATCCCATCGTTGTCGGTTTCACCAGCGGTATTGCCGTCACCATCTTCACCACACAAATCAAAGACCTCTTCGGACTCACCATCGAAGGAAAACTCCCCGGCGACTTCCTTTCCAAGTGGGCCGTATACTTCCAGAACTTCGCATCCATCGACCTCGTCACCACAGCAGTGGGCCTTCTGAGCATTCTGCTCATCGTTCTCACCCCCAAGGTGTCGAAAAAGATACCCGGATCGCTCGTGGCCATCATCGTAATGACCGTTGGCGGCTACTTCCTCAACGCCTACACCGACTTCCACGTCACCACCATCGGCGACCAGTTTGGCGAAATCAAGGCCAGCATCCCTTCCCTTCAAGTGCCCGACATCACGTGGGAAGGCCTTAAGGGACTCTTCCCCACAGCCATGGTCATTGCCGTGTTGGGAGCCATTGAGTCGCTCCTCTCTGCCACCGTCGCCGACGGCGTGTGTGGCGACCACCACAACTCCAACCAGGAACTCATCGGTCAGGGCGTGGCCAACCTCTGCACGCCCCTCTTCGGCGGCATTCCCTGCACGGGAGCCATAGCCCGCACCATGACCAACATCAACAACGGCGGACGCACCCCCGTAGCCGGCATTGTCCATGCCTTAGTGCTCCTCGTCATCTTCCTCGTGCTCATGCCCCTCGCCGCCTACATCCCCATGTCGTGCCTCGCCGGCGTACTCGTCATCGTGTCGTACAACATGAGCGGCTGGCGCACGTTCCTCCAGTTGATGAAAAATCCCAAGAGCGACATCACCGTGCTCCTCATCACCTTCTTCCTCACCGTCATCTTCGACCTCACCGTGGCCATCGAAGTGGGTCTGCTCATCGCCTGCCTCCTTTTCATGCGCCGTATGGCCGAGAGCACACAGATCAAGGTCATTGCCGACGAGATCGACCCCAACGACGAGACCGACGCCGAGGTTCACGAAGAACACCTCATCATCCCCAAGGGCGTGGAAGTTTACGAAATCAACGGCCCCTACTTCTTCGGCATCGCCAACAAGTTTGAGGAACTCATGGCCGCCCTCGACGACCATCCCCGCGTACGCATCATCCGCATGCGCCGCGTACCCTTCATCGACTCCACTGGTATCCACAACCTCCAGAACCTCTGCGAAATCAGTCACCGCGAAGGCACCCACATCGTCCTCTCCGGCGTCACCCCCAACGTCTACAGCGTGCTCGAGCACAACGGCTTCTGCCAGCTCCTTGGCAAGGACCACATTTGCCCGAATATCAACGTGGCACTCGACCGCGCCAAGAGCATCGTGGCTCGCCCCATCGACTGACCCTCCCCTTCGGCCGTCCGTCTGTAAGCCCCGCCACCGTTACAAGACCTTTCGAGTGTTAAACGGCGTGACGTTTTATAGACAAACGGCACTTTCAAACTAGCGCAAAGCAAGTGTTAAATCACGCTCTTTCCGCATCCATTTTGCTCAGTAAGGCATCTAGTAAAAATTCCAAGGCAGCAAATTTTTTTGAGCTGCCTTCGAATTTTTTCTAGATGCCTTACTCTTTTTCCGCTTTGCCCTGCAAAATCTGCTCCCTCGCAGCCAGTTATGCGCATAACTGATGCATAAACGTGCAATATGCAGCAGTTTGTCCCGAAAACCGCATAAATATGCACGCCGAGAATCGCGCGTATGCCCACGGGTAGGGGAGTGGTGAGTTCTACGCCCGTGGTGAGTGTTAAAAGAGCAGCCTCTGCGTGCATCGGCGCATCCATCTCCTCTTTCTCCTTAACAAAAGTAAACCAAGCGGCTAAAAACATTTTCGTTTTTCCATTTTCCGATGATAAATCCCTAGTAAATAGTAGCAAATTGCCTACCTTTGCAAGCACAATGCGGAAATTTTGCAGAACAGTGCCGCACACGTAGCCTACAAAGCTTTCTATCACGAACTAAACAAAACCAAAATAACAGCGCTTATGAAGAATTTTACTTTCAAGCCCCTCACGCTCGCAGCCTTCGCTCTGCTTGCAACCGGCAGCCTTGCCGCACAAAACGTACCCGGCCTTCTCGCCGACGCCACAACCGCCAACCCCAACCACCTCCTCGCCGAAGAAGAGCGCTGGGGTAGCTCCATGGGCGACGCCTCAGGCATCACGCAGCGCACCCTCTACTTCTACGACAACCAGAACCGCCTCGTTCGCAAAGCATCCTACGGAAAGGACTACTCAACGGGCGAGTACAACCTCAGCTACTACTACACCTACAACTACGACGAGAACGGACGTCTCGCCCTCACCTGCAGTCGCCAGTGGGGACTTTACGACGGCGACGAATACGGATTCAACACCGCCCGCGACTCCGTAAAATACACCTACAACGACCTCGGCCAGGTGACCCGCAAGACGGAGGCTTCCACCTTCTCCGACTATACCTACGACGCCGACGGCAACATGGTCACCGAAGTCATCACCAACAAAGCCACCAAGTGGACCACCGAGAGCGTACGCCAAACCATCACCTACAGCGGTTACGTAGCCCCCAACTGCCCCACACACGTAGTGAGCGAGGCACGTTCTGAATACCTCTCCTACAAGAGCGACCAGAAGTACAACGCCAACAACCAGCTCATCTACACCGACAAGTACACCGAGACCGAAACCACCGGCGACGACGGCAAACCCGTCATCACCAAAAACATCACCGCCCGCACCGAGTATGGCTACGACGAAGCCACCGGCCGCCAGCTCTACAAGGTCAACTACAGCAAGGCTTACGAAAACGGCGGACTCCTCCCCACCGACTCCATTGCCTACACCATCGACGGCGACGACCCCAACCGCATTCGCGAAACCAGCTACACCTGGGACTCTTGGGCCGAAACGCCCGCCTGGACAAGCTACAGCACCTACAACGTGGGCGTTTATCGCGACTTCGACCCCTCTGTCTCTGCCAAGCTCGCCGTTAGCCCCGTGGAGAACCGCTTGAACAGCAACAAGCTCACCATCAGCCTTCCCGAGTGTGCAGCCATCGGCGGTTACGAATTCAAAATCTATCGCGACGGTGTGCTCATCGGCAGCGTTGACTTCGCCGATACCGAAGCCTTCAACGTTGACGACATGACCTACACCTTCACCGACAATGCACAGAAGAACGGCCAGCACGACTACTTCGTTGTCACCGTAGCCACCGACGAGATGGGCGAGAGCGAAACCATGCTCAACTGCTCCAACCTCGCCATTGTGGACAACTACACCGAACTCCCCGCACCCACCAACGTGCGTGCCATCAACTACAAAAAGAACGGCACCGAGAACATCGTCACCGTGGCTTGGGACGCTCCCGCCTACACCGACGAGATGGGATTCCTCCGTTACAACGTGATGATGCAGAACGCCCGCACCGCCGACAACTTCGAAGCCGACGGACAGGCCACCGAGTGGGACGTAAACTTCTACTCCTTCTACGACCAGCGCACCTTCAGCGTGCAGGCTGCCTACACCCTCGGCAAGGTGTCTAGCGAAAGCGTCACCATTGTGCTTCAGGACATCATCGACGGCATCAGCCAGACCACAGCCGACGGCACCAGCGTAAACTTCGACGGCACCACCTTCCACCTCAGCGCACGCGCCAACCTCAAGGTGTTCAACACGGCCGGCCAGGCCGTAGCCGCTGCCTCCAACGCCTCTTCCGTAAGCCTCCAGTCCCTCCCCAAAGGCACCTACATCATCTCTGCCGAAAACGGCGGTAAGGTAAGCGCCTACAAGGTGGTACGATAATTTAATGTGGCCACACTGTGGCTTTTGCGTGCGTAGCGCATGGGGGTCACGTCTCTGACGTGACGCTCTACACGACATTTTAAAGCGAAGCACGCAAAAGCCTCCGTGAGGCCATATTTTGCACATTAATTTCCTTTCTTCCAAAATAACAACACACACCAACCAATGAAAAGAGTCTATGCCTCTCTCTGTGCCGCCCTCCTCGGTGTGGGCTGCATGCAGGCAGAACGCGGCCCACTCATTCTCAACAGTCTGGCCGAATACCACGTCAGCAACCTCTCGCCCAACGGTGAGTGGGCCTGCGGATGGTTCGAAAACTACAGCCTCCAGGCCTATGCCTTCCGCTGGAACCTCAAGACCAACAACGTAGAAATCCTCAGCAACGACGACGTGGAAAGCTGCGCCTTCGACGTTTCCAACAACGGCGTAGTCTGCGGATGGTTCTACGACGCCAACGCCACCGCCAACGGCGCCAAAGCCCAGAGCGCCGGCTACTGGGACGGCACCTGGCACTCCCTCCCCAACGTCAACAACGAAGCCGCTTCCACCGTCGACGGCGTGACCCGCGCACGCTCCATCAGTCCCGACGGACACTACGTGGGCGGACTCGCCCAGAACTGGGGCGCAGCCGTTGTGTGGAAAGACGGTCAGATTTTCCAGTCGCAGTCCGTGCCCAACACCATCGTAGGCAGCAGCAACGACGTTTATGCCGTTTCCTCCGACGGCACCATGATGGCCGGCTGGGCCACCCCTTCCACCTCCAGCTACGACGGTGAACGCGTGCCCGTTCTCTGGCGTCAGGGTAAAGACCCCGTTTGGCTCGCCGACGAATCCTTTGCCGGTTATTCCTACGCACGTGCCTTCTCCTCCAACGACCGCTGGCTCGTTTACTGGGGCGGCTACGTAGACGACGCCACCATGCCCTACGGCGTGGGCCTCAATGCCATCTACGACACGCAGACCGACACCAAGATTGCCGTGCCCTGCATGGCCGGCGACGGTGCCGACCTCGAACTCACCGACATCAACGCCAACGGAACCGCTGTGGGCCGTGGCACTTTCACCTATAAGTTCGACGGCGAAGAAGCCGACAGCGTGGTCAGCACCCTCGTCATGTACAAGGACGGCAAAACGCTCGACCTCGTTCAGTGGTTGAAAGACCAGGGTGTGGACATCGCTTCCCTCCCCGGCTACGTTGAGGCCACCTCGTGTGCCGGCATCTCCGACGACGAGAAGACCTTTGCCATCTACTACACCGATGAGAACTACGGCACACGTTCCTCCATTATCAAACTCGACCAACAACTCTCCACGCTGCCTCCCGTACAGCTCGCCGCACGCACCCTTTCCGGCACGCAGAGCGTACGTCTCACCTGGGAAGAACCCCTTTCCGGCGCCTCCGCAGTGAAGAGCTACGAAGTGTATCGCGGCACAGAGAAAGTGGGCACTTGTCAGCCCGCCGACCGCTTCTTCTTCGACGGACCCTTGGCCAACGGCACGTACGACTACACCGTGAAGGCCGTCTACGCTGAAGGCACCAGCGAAAGCAGCGAAAAGGTGACGGCCGAAGTTTCGCCCAAGGCACTCCAAGCCCCCACACGCCTCACCGCACGTCAGGCACGCCTCTCCGGCGCACGCTTGCAGTGGGAGCAGCCCCAGAGCAACCTCACGGTGAAGAACTTCTACACCGCCAACGACGAGATTACAGGTTTTGGCGCCACCTCCGACTTTGAGTGCGCACTCCGCTTCCCCGCTAGCGAAATGGCGCTCTACGCCACCCAACGCCTCACCGCCGTCAGCTTCTACCCCATGAGCGAGCAGAAGGCGTGGACCATCAACGTCTACACAAAGACCCCCAACGGCAACGACCTTACGCTCCTTGCCTCGCAGGCCGTGAGCCAGCCGCTCACTTACGGAAAGAAGAACACCGTGACGCTCGTCAATCCCCTCACCCTCCCCGCAGGTAAGGACATCTACGTGGCCGTCAAGGTCAACGTCGACGCCACCAGCACCTCGGCTTCAAGCAACGCCGTGGGTCAGGTCTACGGACTTTGCGAAATAGGCTTCTCCGACATGGTACGCCAAGCCACCGAAACCGATTTCTACTCCGTCTACGAGTCTGCACAGCAGAGCGGTTCCCTCTTCGCCGTCACTTGGGCCATGGACGCCATCTTCTCGCCCGAAGGCACGGCCGACAATGTCGACATCATTGACCACTACGCCATCAGCGTAGACGGTACGCCCGAAGGCAACACCTCCGACCTCTCCTACGAAGTTGGCAACATGACCGAAGGTACACACGCCCTCGGCGTAGCTGCCGTCTATGCTTCAGGCGAAACGTCCGCTCCCACCACCGTGAGCCTCGACGTGACGGCCAACGACGATTTCTACAAGGGTATCTCCTCCGTCAGCGTGAAACGCGAAGGCGACAAGAGCGTACGTGCCACTTGGGACGTGCCCACCGATGCCGACAACACCATTATCTCCTACGCCAAAGGCAACATGAAGCAGGGCGTGACGGGCAACTCCGACGTTAACTACAGCTACATGGCAGCGGCCGACTACACACCTTCTTACCTCCACTCCTACGAAGGCTACAAGGTGACGGCTCTCCGCTACATGCCCCTCTGCGATGCCGTCTACACCCTTACGCTCCAGTGCGACGGAGTGGACGTGGCCGTGGCAGAACCTGAGGACTACACGCTCAACTCTTGGAACAGCGTGAAGCTCTCCTCGCCCGTGACCATCGAAGCCGGCAAGACCTACCGCCTCGTGGTGGACTGCTACGACGTGGAATCGGAAAAATCGCCCCTCGCCATCGACGACATGCCCGAATTCTCTGGCGTGTCGAACCTCCTCTCCACCGACAACGGCAAGAACTTCTCCGCCCTCTACGACAACGCTTCGCTCCACGGCAACTGGCTGATTGGCTTTGAAGTGGAGTCGGCCGACGAGCGCGCTCTCCCCGTGACGGGCTACGACATCTACGTGGACCGCAAGAAGGTCAACACCGAGGCAGTGACCACCAACTCCTACGTTCACGAGCTTGACGATGCCGACGAAACCCGTTCCCACACGCTTCGCGTCGATGCCATCTACGACGTGAAAGGCACAGTGCGCGGTACTGCCGTGTTCTTCACCCTCGCTACGACAGGCATCAACGACGCCACCGTGGCCTCCATTGCCGTGGACCGCAAGGGTTCCGTGCTTAGTGTAAGCGGTGCAGCGGTGAAAGCCCTCACCCTCGTCAGCGCAGCAGGCCAGACGGTGAAGACGGCCAGTGGTTCCGAAATCGACGTCACCGCCCTTCCCGCCGGTGCTTACGTGCTCAGCGTACAGCTCGCTTCGGGCAAATTGCTCACGCAGAAACTCCTCGTGAAGTAATCCCTCTCGCAGCATACACACACATAAAAATCCCCGAACGCCATCCTGCTGGATGTGCGTTCGGGGATTTTTTATGAACATTACTATTACTAATTCTAAGCCTCAGTCTAAACTCACTTCACCTCCCAGCCCTCAATCGTTCCAGTCGTAGAAGAGAAACTGCAGCCAATCTGAAAAACGGGGCGTGCGTCTGCTGCATATTCCCGAGCATATCCTTTTTCTTCAATTTGCTTGAGCGCTTCTGCAGCCGAACCGTCGCGCTTGAATTCAAAGACATAAACGAACTTCGGCGTTTCTACCACGCAGTCCACGCGTCCCATACTCTGTTCCTTCTCTATGAACACAGTGAAGCAACTTACCATTCTCAACACAAGATAGAACGTGTACTGAAAATACCGCTCTTTCTCGCGCTCGTCGTCCTTGCGCCGCTGACTGTAAGGTATGCTGGCAAAAAATGAGGTGAACAGAGTGTGCAACTCATCGCAGCGGCCGGTTTCCATCGCATTTGTAACTTGCAACACAAAAGCGTCTGTCTGCTCTTTTGGCTGAAGGTAATTTGTGGTAATCATGGTCAGGAAACCATTCTTTACTTCATCGTTCGGGAAATCCAAGAGGTAAGAATTGGTGCTCATGTTCCATTCTTTAATCGTGAGGTAGCCGCTTTGATAAATCATAGGCAACGGCGATTCTACGTCTGCGCGATAGTCCACGAAACTGCTCGTAGGATAATATCTCCCCGTCAGTTCGTTCATATTTTCCTTGCAGTGTGAAAGCAAACGTATCAAATAACTCGGTGTGCCCGTAGCAAACCAGTAGTCCGACAATATCCTTTTGCTCAAAGCGTTGAGTAGGCTGAAGGGATTGTAGATGTCGAGCATATTCGGGCTGAAGTGATAACCGTCGAACTTGCGCTTTAGCATATGCTTCATTTCCTCCGCCGAAACCTTATATCTTGTGGCCATTGCCTTAATAGGCTCGTCGAAGACCGTATAGAGTTCTTCTTCCGTAATGCCGCAAAGCGCCTCGTAATGGTCGTCCATGCTGATGTCGTTGGGCTGGTTGAAACCGCTGAATACGCTCACCTGCGAAAACTTTGTGACGCCCGTCAGCAACACAAACTGCAAGTCGTCGTCAGCAGCCTTGAAAACGGAATAGAAACCTTTCAGCACTTCTCGGTTCCAGTCTTCCAACTTACGTTCTTGCCCGTTTATCGTGATTCTCAAGTCTTGGTCCAAGACATCAAGCAAGGGCTTGTCGTATTCGTCAATCAACACTACAGCCCGTTGCCCCGTCTTTTCGTGCGCGGCCTTTAAAACGGCGGCAAATCGTTTTCCCAAGCCATAGGCAAACTCGTCTCGGCCATATATCTTTTCCTGTTGCGCCACAAAACCTTCCAAAGTCTTGTCCAATGTTCCAGCTTCGGTAAAGTTTGTGCCGTTGAAGTCAATGTGAAACACGGGATATTCCTTCCAGTTCTTTTCCAAACAATCAATTGCAAGGCCCTTGAACAATTCCTTCTTGCCCTCAAAATAACTCTTGAGGGTGGAAACGAGCAGTGACTTGCCGAATCGACGCGGACGACACAGAAAGTATATTTTACCCGTGGTCACTAGGTCGTAGACCAAGGCTGTTTTGTCTACATACACGTAACCGTCCTGGATAATCTGTGGAAAACTCTGTATGCCTATAGGATATTTCATAATGCTGCTTTACTGAATGACGGTAGAAAATTACAAAAAATAAATGGAACGGCCTTAAGAACTCATTTTCCGCCCGTTCTTTTCTGGTAGAAGTTGAGCGCGATGCGAATGTCGTCGTACGGAACTTTCTCGTTCAAGTCTAGGTAGATGGGCGTGAGCGTAGAACTGTCCGTAACGGTGTGGGTGGAGAAGTACTGGCGCAGAAGAGCCAAATTCTCGCCACTGACGAAGTCTTCTATGCGGATGGACTTGTCGTCGGCGTAGCGAAGAAGGTGCGAAACGATGGTGCTGCGCTTCAGCGAACGCAGTTCGCAAATTTCTGCCACGCTGCGTCCGGCTTTGTAGAGTTCGTAGCTCTCCTCCCACGTCTTCTTCTTGGGCGGCAAAGCCTCGCGTTCGCGTTTGCGGAGTTCTCGCTCCGACTGCACAGGTTGCGCTTCGGCTGGTTCTTGCACGCGGCCTTCCGTTACGTCGGTTTTGTAGCGGCGAATAAGCTCAAGAATTTCCGTTCCGTAGCGGTTCATCGACTTCGTGCCGAAGTAAGGCACGTGTTTGAGCGCATCAAGACTCTCGGGAGCGAAGTTGGCGAGGCTAAGCATGGCATTGTTCGATATGACGCTCGATGCCGTAACGAGTTCCGCTGCCATTTTCTCCTTTCTCCATGCCCGCAAGCGGGTGTAGAGTTCGGGTCGCACAATCTCGCTCGGCACTTGGGCGTGGGCCGTGGCTTCGCCGTTTTTCTTCACCGTCTTCATCTTGCCACTTTCGGCTTCGAGCATATACTTTGCGCGGTGGTCAAGGAAACTCTTTACCGAAAAACCGTGGCGGGCTACGTACTCGAGCAGAAGAATGTGCACTTCGAGGTCTTTCACGAGGTCTTCCTTCGCCGTGGCCAAGCGTCGCGCTGCCACGGCATTGCCTACCTCCACGTCGAGCTGCGGCAGGAGTTGCTGCACGTCGAGGAGTTTTTCCCTGAAATAGGTAGCTCCCTTCTGCAAGCGGGCCTGAAGAGCGGGCGAGGTGAAGTCCGCCTGGCACTCCGTGAGCATTTGCTGATATTGGTACTGGAATTTCTGCGCCACCTCGGGCACGGCTCTTTTGTAAGCCGCCAAGTAGCCTTGCAGACCACGTGCCGTCTCGCCATAAACGTTGTAGAGAAATTCCTGGAACACGCGGTTTATGGTTTCCAACCCGAAGGTCTCGCGGTGGAACGTGTAGAGATCCGTAAGGAGCGACACACCGTAACTGTTTTTCAAGCTGAGAAGTTGGTCGTCGTCCACGCGGTGGGCGCGCATGTCGGCATTGAACGCATCGACGTGGCTGTCCGCAATGACGGCCGAGGCGGGAATGGGGCTTGTGAGCGTGATGCCTTCGAGCGTGCGGCAACGGCTGAGCGCCACGTACGTCTGCCCGTGGGCAAAAGCACCGGCTGCGTTGATGACCACGCGGTCGAACGTTAGGCCCTGGCTCTTGTGGATGGTGATGGCCCATGCCAATTTGACGGGATATTGCTGAAACGTGCCTTCCGACACTTCTTCTATCTCTTGCGTCTGTTCGTTGAGCACGTAGCGCGTGTTTTTCCACGTTTCGATGGGCACGTCTATGTCCCACGTGTCCCCATCGTCGGGACGTACGCTGAAACCTTTCTCCGTGATGAGCGTGACGTGGCCAATCATGCCGTTGAAGTAGCGTTTCTCTGGGTCGTTCTTCACAAACATCACCTGTGCACCTTTCTTCAGCTCGAGCGTCTCGTCCGTAGGGTAGGAGAGTTCGGGAAACTTGCCTTTCACCTCGGCTTTGTAACTGAACGTATCGCCCGGAAGTGCCTGAAGTTCGCCCTGGTTTATCTGATGCGCCTGCCAGTTGTGCGTGACGAGCTGAATGGTGCCGTCGTTGGGCGTAGGCCGATAGTTCGGCACGTAACGCTCATTGAGCTTTGCCAAAACATCGGGCGTAACGTGGCCCTCGCGAACTCCGTTGAGCAAAGCAAGGAATGCCTCGTCCGTCTGGCGGTAGACCACCTGAAGTTCCACTGTGGCATAGTTCGTCTGCCGAAGGGCGCGCGAAGAAAAGAAATAGGGCGTCTCGTAGTAAGCCGAGAGCATTTTCCAATCTTCGTCCTTCACCACGGGAGCAAGTTGCTGGAGATCACCGATAAGTAGCAGCTGCACGCCACCAAAAGGCTTGCCGTTCCGGCGGTAGCGCTTCAACGCATCGTCTACGGCGTCGAGCAAGTCGGCGCGCACCATACTGATTTCGTCAATGACGAGAAGATCAAGACTGCGAATGAGCTTGAGCTTCTGCTTGTTCATGGCAAAGCGATTCTCCTGGTTGTTGAACGAAGTGCCGGGCACAAAAGGCGAAAAGGGAAGTTGAAAAAACGAATGGAGCGTCACGCCGCCAGCATTGATGGCGGCAATGCCCGTAGGGGCAAGCACAACCATGCGCTTGGGCGACGCTTCGCGTAGACGGCGAAGGAAGGTCGTTTTACCCGTACCGGCGCGTCCGGTAAGGAAAAGGCTTGTGCCGGTAAATTCTATGATTTGCCGTGCTATTTCTATCTCGGGATTTTCCATAAGGGGCTAATTGAGAGTAAAGGGTTAGTAGTTCGTGGCGTGTTGCTCCGCAAGCGCATCGTTTCCGCCCGTGCTCTCGTTGCCGTAAGCATCGACTGCCGTCACCACGTAGCGGCTGTGGCGAAGGGCAGGGAGCGAAAGCGTGGTTTGGTAGCTCGTGGCGCTTTGCCGAACGGCCAAGAGGCGCGTGCCATGTACGGAGTCTATGCGGTACACGTTGTAGTGGACGGGCGAGGTGGCTTCCACTTTGTCCCAGCTCAGGCAGAGTTTCAAGCCGTTTAGTTGTTGCGTGACTTTCGGTGCTTCAAGTTTCTCTTCTGGCGCACCGGCCATGGGCGGCACAAGGGCAGGGTGGGCGTAGAAGTCGTTGCGAAGCCAGGTGTAAAGTCCCTTTACGTCGTTCAATAGGAATTTGGCGCGGAAGAAGGCCTGTCCGCTCAACCCTTGGCTTCGCGCCACGTTGAGTTGGCGCTCCACGGTGAGCAGCGGCCAGTTCTTTTCGCGCTCCGAAAGGAAATAAATGCCGAGGCCGGGCACCACGTCGCGACCCGCGTCGTGTTCGCGCCAGTCGGCAAGGAAGGGGTAGTAGTGGTCGCCGTCGAAATACATCATCGGAAAGAGCAAATCCATCCAACCTTCGCGAAGCCAGCGCTGCGCGTCCTGCGAAACGGCGTCGCGGGCGTTCCAGCCGCGCGAAGAATAGCGCGAGAGGTCGGCAAATTTGCCCACGGGCGAACAACTGAGCTTCACCCACGGACGCTCGGCCTTGACGGCGTCGTGGACGGCTTTCACGCAGCGGTTCACGTTGTCGGTGCGCCAAGCTTTACGGTTGTCCCAACCTTTCCCGTAGCGCGAGAAGGTGCGGTCGTCGTTGAAGGAAATGCCGGGTTCGGGGTAGCGGATGTAGTCGAGGTGAATGCCGTCCACATCGTAGTGCTTCACAATCTCCCGACAAATGCTGGCCAAATAGTCTGCCGTTCCAGGTACGCCGGGGTCCATCATCCATTGCTCGCCGCAGCGTTGCACCAGTTCGGGATGCGCAGCGGGGAGCGCGCGTTTGCCCAACTGCTTCACCACATTGGCTTTGCACACAGGAAAAGCTACGACCCAGGCGTGGCACTCCATGCCGCGGCGGTGACATTCTTCCACGGCAAAGGCGAGAGGATCGTAGGGCGGAGCCACACTGGGCTTGCCGGAGAAAACACCGTCCCACGGTTCAATGGCAGAAGGGTAGGCCGTCGTGCCACGAAGGCGGGCCTGGAAAAGTACCGTGTTGATGCCCGCTTCTTGCAGGCGGTCCAGCATGCGGCAAAGGTCTGCTTTCTGCGCTTGCGCTGCAGAAGGGCTGGCGGCAGGGCGGGAAGGCCAGTCAAGCCCCATGAGCGTGGTGAGCCACACGGCGCGCACTTCGTAGCGAACGTCGCTGCTGACGGGAGAAACGGTGGGGCGCTCGCCGCAGTCTGTTGCCGTGGCGCGGAGTGTGCAGACAATCAGTGCGGCAAGGCAGAGCGTACGAAGCAGGCGGCTTGTTACGGGAAATGTCATTGTAAGGGAGGTTGGATATGGGGTGAGTGTGTCCGCTATAGGGGAATAATGTTACGCTTCGAGGTAACGCGTTATCGTGTAAGGTTATAGAGCGCTTGCACCACGCCGCGCGGTGTGCCTTGGGCCACAGCTTTATCGAGGTCGCGGCGCGCAGCGGCTTTCTCGCCGAGGGCAATGAGCGAACGCGCACGTTCAATGAGCCAGTTGCTCTCCTCGGGCTGGAGTTTTACGAGCTGGTCGTAGTCGCCGCGAGCGAGGGTGTAGAGTTGCTGGTCGTATTCCATCTGTGCACGAGTAGACAGCGCGTCAACGTTGTCGGGGTGAGCCGCCACGATGAAGTTGAGCCGGTTGAGGGCCTCCTTCGGTTGTCCCATTCGGCAAAGGCACAAGGCTTCGAGCACCTGCGCATTTTCGTTTTCCGGGCATTTCCTCATCAGCTTCTCCGCATTGGCTTTTGCGTCGGGGTAGCGTCGCAGTTGATAGAGCGCTGCCGCTTTGATGAAGAGCGCGCGGTTGGAGATTTCCTCCGTGATGGTTGAGTAGCGCGTGTCGAGTGGCATGAGCGATTCGGCATCGCTGATGGCTTCGGAGGCTTTCCCGAGTTGCAAGTTCGCTTCGGCGCGCGAGAGTCGGGCGTCGTGGTAGTCGGGATGGGTGTCAAGTATGGCGCTGAGGCTTTTCACGGCTTGCGCCAATTGTCCCTGTGCCACTTCTATGAGGGCTAGGTTGTAACGGATCACGTGGTTGCCGGCAGCTTCGGGCCGCAGTTTCAGACAAGTCTTGAAAAGTTCTGCGGCTTCGCTCAGCGAGTCGGTGCTGAGTGCGGAGAAGGCGCGACGCAGATTGTCTGTGTACTGCAAAGAATCGGCGCGGTACTTTGCTTCGCTGCCGTTCTCGCGCCGATAGTCGTCGGCATTTTTGGAACGTACCTTGGCGCCGCGGTTCAGTTCGATGATGGTTTGCGAATAGGCCGCGGACGAAACGAGCGAAAGGAGCAAAATGAAAATGTAACGCTTCATGCGGTGACAAGTCATGGGCAAGTTGTATTTTCCTCAGAAAACAAAAAACGAAAAAGCCGAAGCTTTCATGCCAGCGGCGCGAACCGGGCATGAAGCTTCGGTGGAGTGGTTACGGAAAGGCTTCCTCTGAAAGCTTTCTCCGCTTACTTCTGTTCTTTCTTCTTTTCAAGAACGATGGCGTCGATAACTGCCACAGCGGTAACGTTGACAATGTCGCGCACGGAGCTTTCGAAGTCGGTGAAGTGGATAGGTTTGTTGAGTCCCATCTGTATGGGGCCTACCACTTCTTCGTCGTCCTGGAGCGACTTGACTATCTTGTAAGAAGCGTTGGCTGCGGAGAGGTTGGGGAAGACGAGGGTGTTCACGTCAAGACCCTTGAGGCGGTTGAAGGGATACTTCTCGTCGCGAAGGTCGCGGTCCATGGCGAAGTTAAGCTGCATCTCGCCGTCGATGGCAAGGTCGGGGTTTTCGTTGTGAAGGCGCTTGATGACGTTCTGCACGCGCTCGGCGCTGCCTTCCTTGTCGGTGCCGAAGTTAGAGTAGCTCAACATGGCAATGGCGGGCGTACGGTTGAAGAAGCGTACCGTCGAGGCGGAAAGGCGGGCTATGTCGTAGAGCGCTTCTTCGTCGGGGTGACGATTGATGAGCGTGTCGGCCACAAAGAGCAAGCCATTCTTTGAGTTGATGATGTGCATCGTGCCGAAATGGTTGTAGCCTTCGCGGATTCCCACCACTTCTTTCGCCACTTTAATGGTGTTGGAATATTTTGTGTAGAGTCCCGTGATGAAAGCATCGGCTTCGCCGGTTTCCACCATCATCATACCGAAGTAGTTTCTCTCGTACATTTTGTCCTCGGCCTCTTGGGGCGTGTAGCCTTTGCGCTCCATCTTCTTGGCGAAGAGCTGGGCGTAGCGGTGGCGGCGCTCGTTCTGGTTGTCGTTGCGCAGGTTGAGAATTTCAATGCCGTCAAGATTGAGTTTGAGGTCTTCGGCAATTTTGCGAATCTGCACGTCGTTGCCAAGAAGCACGGGGAAGCAGATGCCTTCCTCCTTTGCACGTACGGCGGCCTCAAGCATAGTGGGGTGAGTGCCCTCGGCAAAGACCACGCGCTTGGGGTTCATGCGCGCAGTGTCGTAGAGATTCTGCGTGAACTTCGTTTCCTGTCCCATCAGTTCGCGAAGGCGTTGGCGGTAGGCCTTCCAGTCGGTGATCGGCGTACGTGCCACTCCGCTCTCCATCGCAGCTTTTGCCACGGCCATAGACACTTCGGTGATGAGTCGGGGGTCAACGGGCTTGGGGATGAAGTAGTCGGGGCCGAAGGTGAAGTTGCGCACGTGGTAGGCGCGGTTCACGATGTCGGGCACCGGACGGCGTGCGAGGTCGGCAATAGCTTTTGCTGCGGCCATCTTCATTTCCTCGTTGATAGCGCTGGCAGCGGTGTCGAGTGCGCCGCGGAAAATGTAGGGGAAACCGATAACGTTGTTAATCTGGTTGGGATAGTCCGTACGGCCTGTGCTCATGAGCACGTCGGGACGCGCAGCCATGGCATCTTCGTAGGAGATTTCGGGCACGGGGTTGGCGAGCGCAAAGATGATGGGGTTGTTCGCCATGGAACGAACCATGTCCTGCGTGAGCACATTGCCTTTTGATAGACCCACAAACACATCTGCGTCTTTTACGGCCTCTGCAAGGGTGTGGACGTCGGTGCGTGTGGTGGCGAACTCGCGTTTCTGTTCGTTCAGGTTGTCGCGGTCGGCAGTGATAACGCCTTTGGAGTCGAGCATCACGACGTTCTCTTTCTTTGCACCGAAGGCGCAGTAAAGGCGCGTGCAGGAAATGGCTGCAGCACCGGCTCCGTTCACTACGATGCGTGCATCTTCTATCTTCTTTCCGGCCACGTCGAGGGCGTTGATGAGGCCGGCGGCAGAAATGATGGCGGTGCCGTGCTGGTCGTCGTGCATCACGGGGATGTCAAGTTCGGCCTTGAGGCGCTGTTCTATTTCGAAGCACTCGGGAGCTTTGATGTCCTCGAGATTAATGCCGCCGAAGGTGGGAGCAATGGCTTTGACGGCGGCAATGAACTTCTCAGGGTCTTTCTCGTTGACTTCAATGTCGAAAGCATCTACTCCGGCGTAAATCTTGAAAAGCAGACTCTTGCCTTCCATTACGGGCTTGCCGCTCATGGCTCCTATGTCGCCCAGTCCAAGTACGGCGGTGCCGTTGGAGATGACGGCCACGAGGTTGCCTTTGTTGGTGTAACGGTAGGCGTCGTGGGGGTTCTTCTGGATTTCAAGGCACGGTTCTGCCACGCCGGGGGAGTAGGCGAGGGAGAGGTCGGTCTGTGTGCGGTAGGGCTTGGTGGGGGTTACTTCAATCTTGCCGGGCTTGCCCATTTCGTGGTAGTGGAGGGCAGCCTCTTTTGTTATTTTGACCATAGGAAGCTTTGTATGTTGTTTTTGTTTTCGTTTAAGTCTGCTTACGGGTGCGACAGGTGGGGCTGTAAGGTTGATGGTTTGGATTTTTGCCCCGTCTCTGCAAATTTACTGATTTGAAGTTAAGCCGATGCCACGCGTAGTTGATATTTTGTGCCTGCGTAATCGATTTTTCAGATTGGAAGCAGCGTTTTTACGGCTTTTTCAGAAAACTGCGGACGTGCTCGTCGCCGTCATTTGCCGTTGTCGGTTTCGTCGAGGAAATTGTCGAGCGCTGAGGCGGCTTTGTCGAGGGCGCCAGAGGCGTGTTCTATGGTCGATGCGGCGTGGCGCACGGCTTTGCCTACTTCCTTTCCGCTCTGCTTGAGCGACTCTACGGTTTCGTCGTCGGGAAGGATGGAATCGGAGGCCGCTTCTTCCACTTGGTCAAGCACATCGTGGGCGGCTTTGAGGTTCGCGTCGGAACTGTCGGCTTCGTCGTCAATCTTTTCTACGGCTTCGGCGGCATCGTTGGCGTTCATCGTATAGACGTGACCGAGTATGCCAACGGAGAGCGTGTGGTCTTTTCCGTCGAAGTGTACACGGCCGAGCGAGAAGATGAAGTAGTTGTCCACCTGCACCATGTTGTCTATGGCGAGAGAGGCCAGTTGTTGTGCGAAGAAGCCTCCGACAGCGGCTCCTAAGCTGTTGTCTGCTGCGTCCTTGCGGCGGTCTATTTCTTCCGTGACGGATCTTTTTATGGCGTCGCGGTGGGCGTTGGTATCCGGACAGGTCACGATGAGCATGCCTAGCAGGGCGATGAGCACGCAAAGGACAATGAGCACAGTGTGGTTCTTGCGCTGGGGAGGGCAGGGCGTGGGCTGCGGACCGTAAGGGGGTTGGGCTGCGCCATAAGGGGGTTGCGTTGCACCAGTGGGTTGTTGTGGCGCGCCATAAGGCTGTTGTTGCGGGGCGGAAGCTCCGGACTGGGTGGGTTGGGGGTTGTTGTTGAAGTTGTCCATAGGATGTGTTTTAAGGATACGTATATTATATAATGTGTGTGCGTGCTATTTCCAATTTCCCGTGAGGGGGGCGGTCCACTTTCCGCATCGGCTTACGACGTAGTAGGCTGCAAGCGAGCCTCCGACGGCGATGGCGAACGTTCCAACGTAGCAAATGGCTTGTGCCGCATAGCCGAGATTGTTTCCGAGACGCGGAAGAAGGGCGATGATGGGGAAAAGCACGATGGTGTGGAAGGCATAGATGAAGAACGTGGAGCTTGCGAGAAAACGGTTGGGCTTTCTGTGGCGTGTAAGGGAATCTGCCGCATGGATTAGGCATATGATAGCGCTCATCGTGTAGAGCACGCGCAGAAAGTTGGAGGCGGGGACGCAAACGTCGCGTAACGCAATGGAGAGTACGAAACTTGCCACGCACGCAACGGCCGCTGCGGGCAGGAACCGGCGCGTTGTGGCGAGAGGGTCCTTGCTACGCACGGCGAACCATGCGCCAATCGAAAACCAAAAGGCTCCCGTCAGACTCATTCCGCCAAAGTTTGGCCAAAGAACGAAGTTGGCAACGCCGATGAGTGCGAGCCAAAAGACTCCCATGCGGCGAATGAGAAAATGGAGCACGGGCGAAAGGGCAACGAGCACGATGAGGTCGCGCACAAACCATAAGGGAACTTGCACCGGGGCAAAGGTTGGGCCGATGGGCTGTCCTAAGATGTTTACCCCGCCTTCTCCAAGTAGCCTAATGCCCCAAAAGAGGTTGGCGCACGGAGGGAACTGTAGCGGTTGCCCAGCTGCGAGGTCTTTTGCGGCATAGATGAGAAATGCCACGGCGTTCCACACGAGGTAGGGCACGAGTAGCGTTTTCGCGCGGCGTCGGAGTTTTTCGCGGTAGTCTGCAAGGGTAAACGTTTGCTTTCCGAGGAAAAAGAGATAGCCAGATATGGCGAAGAAGGCGGGCACAGCTAATGTGGCGATGCCTTTGGAAAGCAATTGGCAGAGGGGTGCGATGAGGGTGAACTGTCCTGCGTCGGCTCCGGCGCGTTCTGAGATGTCGCAGTGGATAAGTACGACGAGGAGTGCGAGGGGAAAACGCAGGGCGGTGATGTAACGTAGATTTTTCACGGGCATTTCGCGTGAGGAGAACGTAAGAATGTGGCAGTTATACAATCGAAGGTTGAAGAAGCCCTATGCAAAGTTTACCACAACGTGCGAAAAACGGCAAGCCCCGGTCCAACGCCCGTAGCGGGGAGGTTGAACCGGGGCGGCTGTCGGTTTGTCGTGTCAGGAGCGCGGCGCAAGTTTTTGCTTTACGCTTCACTGACGAGGCTTTTGCTTATCCGATGGTGAGGAGCGTTGTGCCTTCCATCACGCTGTCGCCTGCAGCGACGCAGATGCCGGTGACGCTGCCGTCGGCTTCGGCGGTGATGTTGTTTTCCATCTTCATGGCTTCGAGCACGAGCACGGTGTCGCCTTTCTTCACGGCTTGTCCTGCACTTACGAGCACTTTGGTGACTACGCCGGGGAGGGGGGCCTTGACGGGAGTGCCTGCGCCGGCTGCGCCCTTCGTTGCTGCGGGTGCGGCAGCGGGTGCTTCTGCTGCGGGAGCGGCTGCGGCGGGTGCGGCAGCGGGTGCGTCGGCGGCTACCGTGGGGAGGTCGCCTTCAGTGAGTGCGGAACCTTGCATTTCCACGTCGAAGGGTATGCCGTTGACCTGTACTTTTGCTTTTTGGCCGGCGATGCTTTCGATTGTCACGTCGAACTGTGCACCGTTGATGGTATATTTGTATTGTTTCATTTCTCTTTTTGTATGGATGTGTGTGAGGAGAAAATCAGAGTTGGTTCATGAGTTCGGCGGGAGCGTTCCAGGGGCTTTCCGTACGGTTCACGGTGATGATTCCTGGCTCGTCGTCGTGAACGATCTCCACTTCGTGTTCGATGAGCGCGAGGGCGATGGCTGCCGCATAGGCGGGCATTTCGCTTTCGGCGGGCATATGTTGCTTTCCGTCCACGAGGACTTCAGCGACGGTGCCTTTCTTTTCGTCGAACCGCAGTGTGAGTGTCTGACCTCCGAGGTTGTATTGGAATGTCTTCATTGGGAAAGATTTTACAAGGGGATGTTGCCGTGTTTCTTTGCGGGACGCGTCTCACGCTTGTTGGCAAGCTGAGCGAGTGCGCGGCAGATGCGGAAACGAGTGTTGCGAGGCTCGATGACATCGTCGATGTAGCCGAACTCTGCAGCCTTGTATGGATTGGTGAAGAGGTCGTTGTATTCCTTTTCCTTCTCTGCGAGGAAAGCTTTGGGGTCTTCCTTCGTTTTTGCTTCCTTACCGTCGATGATGGCTACGGCACCGGCTGCACCCATTACGGCAATTTCGGAAGAGGGCCATGCGTAGTTGAGATCTGCTTTGAGCTGCTTGCAACCCATTACGATGTGGCTGCCGCCGTAGCTCTTGCGGAGTGTGACGGTGACCTTGGGCACGGTGGCTTCGCCGTAGGCGTAGAGGAGCTTTGCACCGTGGTCGATGACGGCGTTGTATTCCTGACCCGTGCCGGGGAGGAATCCGGGAACGTCAACGAGCGAAACGATGGGGATGTTGAAGCAGTCGCAGAAACGTACGAAGCGTGCGGCTTTGCGTGAGGCGTTGCAGTCGAGCACACCGGCGTAAACGCTGGGCTGGTTGGCTACGATGCCGACGCTTTCGCCGTTGAAGCGTGCGAAGCCTACGATGATGTTGCGTGCGAAGTTGCGCTGCACTTCGAGGAACTCTCCGTTGTCGGTTACTGCGCCGATTACCTTGTACATGTCGTAGGGCATGTTGGGGTTGTCGGGGATAATTTCGTTGAGGAGGTCTTCCTTGCGGTCGATGGGGTCGTTGCATTCCACGCGGGGTGCGCGTTCGCGGTTGTTCTGCGGCATGTAGGAGAGGAGCTTGCGCACGATGGCTGCGAAGTCCTCTTCGCTTTCGGCTACGAAGTGGCAAACGCCGCTTTTCGTGGAGTGAACCTTTGCTCCGCCGAGGTCTTCCTGTGTGACGTCCTCGCCTGTGACGGTCTTCACTACTTTAGGTCCGGTGAGGAACATGTAGCTGACGCCCTGGAGCATTACTACGAAGTCGGTGAGTGCGGGCGAATATACTGCACCGCCAGCGCAGGGTCCGCAGATGCCGCTGATTTGGGGCACTACGCCCGATGCTTCGATGTTTCTCTGGAATATTTCGCCGAAGCCGGCCAATGCGTTGATGCCTTCCTGTATGCGAGCGCCGCCGGAGTCGTTGATGCCGATGCAGGGTGCGCCCATCTTCATGCTCTGATCCATGACTTTGCAGATTTTCTGCGCCATGGTTTCGGAGAGTGAGCCTCCGTTTACGGTGAAGTCCTGTGCGAAGACGTAGACGAGGCGTCCGTTGATGGTACCGCTACCGGCTACTACGCCGTCGCCGAGGTATTGTTTTTTCTCCATGCCGAAGTTGTGGCAACGGTGGAGTTTGAACATATCCATTTCCTCAAACGAACCTTTGTCGAGGAGGAGTTCGATGCGTTCGCGTGCAGTGGCTTTGCCTTTTGCATGCTGCTTTTCGATGGCTTTCTCGCCGCCGCCGAGGCGTGCCTTTTGGCGGAGCTCTACAAGCTGCTTGATTTTCTTCTGTTGTTCACTCATTGGATAGAATGGTGTTATGGGAAGGGACTTGCCGTGGGGCATTGTCCCGTGGTTTGCGTGGACAGGGCAGAAGTGTGGCTTCTTCCTGTTGTTTTTACGGGGCAAAGGTAGCAAAAAATGCGCACAAAGTGTGGCAGCGTGTGCAAAACTTGTGGTTATGGCTCTTGTGTAAAAGAGGCCGTGGCTTCCGCAGAAAACTTTGGGCGGAAGCCACGGCCGGGAAATAGTGTGTTTTATCAGAAAGAGAGATGTAAGGTCTTTAAGGTTGGTACGTATATAATGTGTGTGCTTATATATAATGTGTGTATGCTACATGTCGTCATCGTCGTCGTCGGAAGCGACGTCTGCAAAGTTGTAACTTTCGCCGTGCTGGCTGATGTCGAGACCAATCTGTTCGCTGCGTCGGCTTACGCGCATGGGAATCATTTTGTTGACAATCCAGTAGAGCAGCATGCTCATGATAAATGTGTAGACAATCACGATTGCTACGGCGAGGAGGTGATAGAGGAACACTACGAAGCCTTCCCACGTGCCAGCCATGAGTCCTTCTTGAATGAAGATGCCGGTGAGCACGGTGCCGATGATACCGCCGGTGCCGTGGGTGGGGAACACGTCGAGCGCATCGTCGAGTCGGCCCGAACGGTCGCTCCAGTGGCACGCCACGTTGCAGACGAGGGTGGTGATGAAGGCTATGAAGAGCGACTGACCTACGGTGACGTATCCGGCAGAGGGCGTGATGGCCACGAGACCTACTACGGCGCCTACGGCAGCTCCCATGGCGGAAGCTTTGCGTCCCATGAGCGAGTCGAAGAAGAGCCAGGTGAGCATGGCGGTGGCGCATGCCGTGTTTGTATTAAGGAATGCTTTTACGGCTACTTCGTCAGCGTGGAGTGACGAACCGGCATTGAATCCGAACCATCCGAGCCAGAGCATGGCGGCTCCGAGCACGACGTAGGGCACGTTGGCGGGCCCCTCGTTGTTGCCGGTCTTCACGCGTCGTCCGAGGAAGATGGCACCGGCAAGCGCTGCGACGCCGGAAGAAGCGTGAACCACGATGCCGCCGGCAAAGTCTACCACGCCCCACTGACGGAATATGCCGTCGGGGTGCCATGTGCAGTGGGCGAGCGGACAGTAGATGAAAATGCAGAAGAGCACCATGAAGACGAGATAGGCTGAGAACTTCACGCGTTCGGCGAAGGCGCCTGTGATGAGCGAGGGCGTGATGATGGCAAATTTCATCTGGAAAAGTGCGTAGAGCGCGAGGGGAATGGTGGGTGCGAGCAAGGCATTGGTTTGTGCGCCTACGCCTTTAAACATGAAAAAGGTGGCAGGCGAGCCTATCACACCTCCGATGTTGTCGCCAAAGGCCAGGCTGAATCCTACCACTACCCAAACCACGCTGATGACGCCCATGGCAATGAAGCTCTGCAAGATGGTGGAGATGACGTTCTTTTTGTTGACCATACCGCCATAGAAAAAGGCTAGACCGGGGGTCATCATCAGCACGAAGATGGTGGCTGTGATCATCCATGCCACATCTGCCGACGATACTGCCGCATCGGGCGTCCAAAGGTCCTTGGCTTCGGGTACGAAGGCACCGCCTATGCATATCAGTGCCATAATGACGAAAAACGCCACCCATTTTGTCTTGAATCTTTTCATTTTGTTGAGTGTTTTGTTGAGTCGTTTAAGCGGCTTGCCGCTCACAAGTGCTAACGTCGTGCCGCGCGTTACTTAGTTTTTGGTTTACAGCTGCAAATTTAAATATATAAAACGGAACAAAAAGACAGTTTGTGCGGGTTTTTGTGGGCAAAGTGAACGAAAATACGGAAGAAATGTTTCTTTGTGGGTAAGAATGCGAAGTTTAGTTTGCAAAGTGAAAGTGTTTATGGCGAAATGGCGCCGACGGGGAGCTTTGCGGTAAACAATTAGGGTGTGCAGTTTCGTGTTCCTTGTTTTAAGTCTGAAAATAGGTATCGCTTCTGCTTAATTCCAAAGGAAAAAGTGCGCATATGATTAGCGCTCCCATGTGCGCGCTCACATCACGCGCGCGCGTATACACCGAAGTTTGTGCAAGTTGCTGTCACCCGTCACCGTCACGGACGGTTTTGCGTGCTGCGCCATGAGAATGTGCAGATGTGCAAATGTGCAGATGTACAAATAAAGGAATGAAGAATACGCTGTTTCGAGGGTGACGGCATTAATGTGCAGTCACAATACTTTGGCTTTGTTAAGCCTTTTTCTTCAGAAATTTCGGTACATGCGCATGACCGATATTTTTATGGTGTGACGAATATTTCCCCCCTCGTGAGAATTTGCTGTCACCCTGAGCTAAAAACGCAACTCGCTCTTTTTCTTCGATTTACAACAATTTGCGAAGCACAGGGTGACAGATGAAGGTAGAATGTGCAAACTTCGGTGAAGCGCGCGCGTGCGCGCGCACGCGAGGCAGCAGTTTCGTACCGAAATATTCCCTTTCAGAGATTGTAAACTTTTCCAAAATTTGGGATGCGGGCCCAACGTGTTGGGCTAGTAGGGAATTTGAATTTGCTGCCTTGGAATTTAAACTTCCTATAGGGGGTGCAACGTATGGGGGCACGTCGCCGACGTGATAGATGAGCGCGAAGTAATAAGGCGAAGCACGCAGAACCGTTCGTGACGGCGTGTAGAGCGCGACGTTTTGAAAACGCCGCCCCCATACGCTTGCGCCTTCATACATCGTGTAGAGCGCGACGTTTTGAAAACGTCGCCCCCATGGGTGTCGCGAACCTGCGAGGCCGAGTCTGAATTTTCGCAAACAACTTTCTACGAGCTCAACGCGTTGAGTAAGGCGCAAGTTATAATTTGCTGCCTTAGAAAATTTCGGAAGGCTTATGTTTTCGATTGTGGCCTCAATGCGCTAAAGCTTCTGTGGCCGTGGGTCCAATGAATTGTTTTGCAAATGGTCAAACTGCACACCTTAGTAAACAGTTCGCGCCGGCGAGTCGGTTTTTTGTACCGACACACCGGCGCGAGGAGTGTGGATGGTGTGGAGTGCGTTATTTGCAGCAGCTGCCGTTGCTCTTTTCGCAAGTGCTTTTGGCTTCAGCCTTTTCGGCTTTCTTGCAACAGCCGCCCTGGCTTTTGCAGCAACCCGCCTTCTTGGTGGAGTCGACTTTCTCGGCCTTGCAGCAACCGGCCTTTTGGGCCTGTTCGCCGCTCTTCTTGCAGCAACCCTGCTTCTGTGCGCCGCACGAACCGGTGCAACCGGCCTTCACTTCCTTGGCGGAGTAGTTGATCTTGGAGAAAGCAGCGTAGATGGCGTCGGCTGAAACCTTGTCGGCGTCGTACTTGATGGTTACGGTCTGCTTTTCCACGTTCGTCTGAATGTCTTTCACACCCTTCACGAACTTCAGTCCGTTCTTGATTTTCTTTTCGCAGTTTTCGCAGTGCATCTGCGGTGTGGTCGTTACCACGAGCGTCTTGATGTCCTTGGCAAATGCCACGGAGAAACTCAGCACGAGGCCGAGGAGGAGAAAAAGATAACGTTTCATAGTGGTTTGTGTTGTGTTAGTTTGATTTAGTGCGTTGTATGAAAATCGTGTTGCGGCTTTCAGAGCCGTTTTCGTCCGGCACGGAGCGAATTGCTCACCACGCTGACGCTACTCAGCGCCATGGCGGCGCCCGCAATCATGGGGTTGAGCATAAAGCCGCAGAGGGGGTAGAGAATGCCGGCGGCGATGGGCACGCTCACCACGTTGTAGATGAAAGCCCAAAAGAGGTTCTCGCGGATGGTTCGTGTGGTGATGCGCGAGAGACGTAGCGTTTGAGCCACTTTGTGGAGATCGGGCGAGAGAAGCGTCACCTGCGCCGTTTCGATGGCGATGTCGCTTCCGCTTCCCATGGCGATGCTCAGGTCTGCTGCCGCCATGGCAGCGCTGTCGTTGATGCCGTCGCCCACCATTGCCACGTGGTGACCCTCCGCTTGCAGCTTCCTTATGTAAGAAGCCTTGTCGGCCGGCATGGCTCGCGCTGAAACATGTGCGATGCCCGCTTCCGTGGCCACGGCATGGGCTGTAGTTTCGCTGTCGCCCGTGAGCAGATGGACGGCAATGCCCATCGCTTCGAGTTCTGCCACGGCGCTGCGTGCGCCCGCCTTTGTGCGGTCTGCTATGGCCATGGCCGAAACCACTGTGCCGTTTGCCGCCAAAGAGATGAGCGTGGCCGTTGTGGCACTGTGCGCACGGAGAAAGTCGTCCACTTCGGGAAGGAGCGGGTAGGAGCGCGATGCCATTTCTTCGGGCGAAGCCACGAGGAAATCCGTCGCCCCGATGCGTCCGCCGAGGCCTTTGCCTGGCAAATTTATGAAATTAAGCACATTCTCCGTGGGCGTTTCTTTCAAATAAATGCTAACGGCCTCCGCCAATGGGTGCTGGCTGGGTGCTTCGAGCGAGGCCCAGGCGCGGCGCCAGCGCTCGGCGTCGGCGGGAGCGCCGTTGGAGGGAATGGCAAACACGCTGGCCGTCACTGCCGGGTGGCCTTCCGTGAGCGTTCCTGTCTTGTCGAGCACCACGGTGTCGACGGTGCGCCCCGTTTCGAGGCTTGCCGCGTCCTTTACGAGCAGTCCGTGGCGCGCTCCTTGGCCAATGCCTACGATGATGGCCGTGGGTGTGGCGAGTCCGAGCGAGCAGGGACATGCCACCACCAGTACGCTCACCATGGCAAGCAGTCCGCGCACCAGTCCGTCCGTTGGCGCAAGCACGAGCCACGCTGCCAGACTCAGCAGCGCCACGCCGATGATGACCGGGACGAATACTGCCGCTATGCGGTCCACAAGATTCTGCACGGGCACTTTGCTGCCCTGTGCTTCCTGCACCATGCGGACAATTTGCGCGAGGAGCGTGTCGCTCCCCACGTGTTCGGCGCGCACGGTGAGTGCACCTTGTCCGTTGACTGTGCCCGCATGCACCTTCGCCCCCGTAGTCTTTGCCACGGGAAGCGGTTCGCCGCTGATCATGCTCTCGTCTACGGCACTTTCGCCGCTTACCACGCAGCCGTCTGCCGCTATGCGTTCGCCGGGGCGCACGAGGAGCGTGTCGCCGGAGGCGAGGAGAGAGAGCGGCACCGTTTGCTGCGTGCCGTCGGCAGCGAGTCGCACCACCTCTTTGGGTTGGAGTCCCATGAGCGAGCGCACGGCAGCCGACGTGCGGCGCTTGGCGCGTGCTTCGAAGAGTCGGCCGGTGAGGATGAAAGCCGTGACCACTCCGGCAGAGTCGAAGTAAAGTGCCGGCTTCAGGCCGCGTGTGGTGAAGAACTGCGGGAAGAAGAGGTTGAAACAACTGAAGAGAAACGCCACACCCGTGCTGAGCGCCACGAGCGTGTCCATGTTCGACGTGCCGTGGCGCAGCAGTCGCCAGGCATTGGCGAAAAATTCGCGTCCGAACTTCCAAAGCGAGAAAGCTGCGAGGAGGAAGAGGAGGAACTCTTGTCCGCTGAAGAGCTTCGGCACAAGGCTCAGCACCAGCAGCGGCACTGCCACCGCTACCGCCCCTATGGCGCGACGGCGCAGAAGGGCATAACGCGCGGCAAAGGCGCGGTCGGCCTCTTCCGCAGCGCTGGTAAACGAAGGCGCCGAAGCCGTGGAAGCGTTAGCGCCTGAAGTTTCGGTTTTCTCCCCGCAAGGCAGCTCACGGTCCGTGCGTAGCGTGAAGCCCATGCGGCTCACGGCACTTTGGAGCATGGCAGGCGTGCAGCGTGTCTCGTCGAAGCGAACTTCAGCCGTGTTCATGGGCAGATTGACGTTTACGTCTTCCACGCCCTCCACGCTACGGAGCGCTTTCGCTACGTGGGCAGCGCACGACGCGCAGCTCATGCCCTCTACGGGATATTTCGCTTTCATGCTCAGTTCATATTTTTCCTAAGTTAAAACGTAATCCGGCATACACCATCGCGCCGTGAACGGGCCCCCAGACTTGCGTAGCGTCGAAGCGCTCGCTCCAGGGGTTGTGGGCGTTGAGGATGGGAAGTTTCTGGCGGTAATTTGTGAGGTTCTCGCCGCCCACATAGATTGAGCAGTGGCGGAACCACCGCGTCACTTGTGCGTTCAGTCCTGCGTAGGCAGGAAAGCGTGCGTCGGCTGTCGTTTGGTCTGTGCCCTCTATGTAGTGGAGCGGCAAGCGTCCGCCGCCGTTGAGCGTGGCGGTGACATCGAATTGCCAGAGTTCGAGCGGCGTTTTGTACGACGCGGTGAGGAGCGCCTTGTAGCGACTCGTCAGTGGGCGTTCGCGGAGTTTTCCGCCCGAGGTTTGCCGCACGTGGTTGTAGCGGTAGGCAGCGGTGAGCGTCATGCCGCGGAAGAGCGTGTAGGTGGCTTCGAGTTGGGCCGTGTGGGAGAACGACCGGCCGTTGACATCGGCTATGCGAAACGTTGTGACGTCGGCGTCCATGTCCACTGCCGTTTGGTGGAGGAAGTGTGTGTAGAAATAGTCTGCGCTGAGGTCGAGGATGTGTCCGAAGAGTCGAATTTTGAAGTTTGCGCTCGCCCCGTAGTTCCACGCTTCTTCCTGCGAGAGCGTGCCCAGTTCCACGCGGCGGCCTGAGGCGAGGAGGTAGTTGTACTCTGCAAGCGGATGGACCGTACGGTAGCCTTTTCCAGCCGAGAGTCGGAAGCTGACGCTGTGGCTTGGTGCGTATTTGACGTGGAAACGTGGTGTGACGAACGTGCCGTAGAGCGAACTGTGGTCGGCGCGCACGCCGCCCATGAGTATGAGTGCGTCGTTGAGGTTGTAGGTGTATTGAGCATAAGCACCCGGCACCGTCTCTTTCTCTTTGAGCGGAGTGAGGGACGCGTCGTTGTGGGCGAGGCGGTAGCTCTGGTCGAGATAGTCGTGGTTGAGGCTGAGACCTGCCGAGAGACTGTGACGCTTCGTGAAGTTAGTCTCAAAAAGAAGTGAGGCATAACCCTCCTTTTCCGTCACGTCGTAGGCGCGGTGACCATAGGAAGCGTCGGCGTCGTGCCATGCTCCGGAGAGAATGAGCGCGAGGTTTGTGCCATGTTCGGGGTTGAGCACGAAAGCGTTCTTCATGAACGCGTCGTAGCGGTGCGTGTTGATGCCGATGAGGTAGCGTTCGGTGCCTTCGTGCAGATGGGCGTGAGCCGTTTGGCCTCCGCTGCGCTTCTCGCCCATTGCGTTCACTGCGGCCTGGAAGATGTAGCGTTCGCCCATCCATGCCCAGCGGTTTTGAAGGTGGTACTGTCGCACGTTGGCCTTGTCGAGAAATCCGTCGTGCGTCTCGTCGTGGTGCGAGAAGGCATCTTCGTAGTGGGCGAGTATGGCGGTGGAGAGCTTTTCGCGCAGGTGGACGTTGCCTGCCACGTTGGCTTCGATGCGGCTCTTGCTGTCGCCGTAGAGGTTTACTTCGAGTGAAGGGTCGGTCTGCGGCTTGAGATATTCTACGTTGATTTGGCCAGTGATGCTCTCGTAGCCGTTCTTCACGGAAGCCGCGCCCTTCGACACTTGAATGCTCTGCATCCACGGTCCGGGCACGTAGCCGAGCGAGTAGGGCGCTGCGGCACCGCGGAAGGCGGGCACGTTTTCGGTGAGCATTTGCACGTACGAACCGGAGAGGCCGAGGAGCTTGATTTGGCGTGCGCCGGTGGCGGCATCGGTGTAGCTCACGTCGACGGAAGGGTTGGTGGTGAAACTTTCGCCGAGGTTGCAGCAGGCAGCTTTGAAGATTTCCTGTCTGTTGAGGGTGAAGCCGTTCATTGCGCCGTCCAGTCGGCTCACGGCTTTGCGTTTTGCGCTGACGCCTGCCTCGTGAAGACTTTGCTCTGCGCCTTCGGCAGCCACGGAGTCGGGCAGCTGCGCTTCGGGGCTTTGGGCCAGGAGCGGCGCAGTGCCGAGCAGCGCAGCGAGGGTGAGGAGTGCTGCGCGGCGGCTATGGGGTAGGGGATGTTTCATCGGAGTTGAAGAAAAAAAACTTTGCATCTGTTGTTTACGGATGCAAAGGTACGGCGTGTGGGTGCGACGGGCGTTACACTATTCTGCGGGAGTGTTGCACAATTGCGGGGGCAAGTACATATGTGATACTTTCTTTTATACCTTTTCGGGGGTAATAACGGAATATATTTGTAGCTTTGCAACCGAAAGGGTATAAAACGCTATAATTCTATGAGCAACAATTTATCGAAATACATTAAGGAAATGCGCCGTCAATGTCAATTGACGCAAGTGGATTTGGCAGAGAAGTCTGGTGTAGGACTTCGGTTTGTGCGTGAGTTGGAACAAGGCAAACCCACGCTTCGTCTAGACAAGGTGAACCAAGTGCTTGCACTTTTTGGAAAGGAAATGGGACCTGTAGATGCCCCGCGTGATTTGGACATAGAATAGTACATATATGAAGCAGGGTAAAATATATCTTCGCGACCGATTCGTCGGGTTGCTTGTTGAGGATGAGGAAGGCTTTAGCTTTACATACGACTTGGAGTATTTGGGTGAACCTGGTGCGGAGGCTATAAGTTTCACAATGCCATTGACGGATACTTCGTATAGAAGTAACGTGTTGTTTCCGTTCTTTGACGGCCTAATTCCCGAAGGTTGGTTATTGACTATTGCAGAGCAAAACTGGAAGATTAACGAGCGTGACCGCATGTCGCTCCTGCTAGCTTGTTGCAGAGACTGTATTGGTGCGGTGAGCGTTGTACCTGTAAATATAGAGGAATAGAAAGATATGGCAAGATGTTTGTGTTGTTATAAGGATTTGAGTGAAGGGCAGACCGATTATCATCCCGCTTGTGCCCGTCGGCTTTTTGGAACGAAGTGTGTGCCGCTGTTGCCGTATTGCAGGAGAGATATTGGCGAACTTGCCAAACAGGTAATTCGTAGCCAAACCACTCTGACCGGTGTTCAAGCCAAACTTTCTCTTGATCTTAATAAGGGGGGCAAGAATGAGCCAGATCGATTTACAATCGTTGGATTGTGGGGCCGTTTTATATTGAAACCACAGTCGGACCGTTTCAGATTGTTGCCGGAGATAGAGGACCTTACAATGCACCTTGCTGAAGATGCCAAAATTTCTGTTGTTCCGCATGGACTTGTTAGGTTTAGCGACGGGGAACTTTGTTATATAACCCGGAGAATAGACCGGCACGATGATGGAAGCAAACTTCCGATGGAAGATATGTGTCAGCTTACCGAACGCCTTACAGAATATAAGTACAAAGGTTCGTATGAACAGATATCCAAAACGATACGCAAGTATTCTTCGCGTCCTCAGCTTGATTTGGTAAACTTTTGGGAAATTGTTGTATTCTCGTGGCTTACGGGTAATGCCGACATGCATTTAAAGAATTTCTCTCTTATCAATTCGGGTATGGGCTATTCGCTTACTCCTGCTTACGACCTCTTGTCTACGGCACTCGTCATGCCGGAGGATACAGAAGAACTGGCCTTGACTCTTAACGGAAAGAAACGTAAAATCCGCCCGTCTGATTTTAAGGCTGCAATGGTTGCTTCAGGTTTGAATGAGAAGGTTGTGCTCAATATAGAAAAGAAATTTCGCCGTGCATTTCCTAAGTGGTTTGAAACAATAGAGACATCGTTTTTGCCTGAAATGGAAAAGAAAATGTACAAACGGCTATTGTTGCAGAGAGCTTCCGTTATAGAACATCATTTCAGCTTGCATAAGTAGTATAAAGCGTATAAGTTTTACCACGTTGAACGTAGCACAATCAACGTATAGCACGCAAATGCCTCCGTAAGGCAACGTTCGCACTTTGTTATAACATCAGTTCCATGTCCACCACGTCGAGCCATCGGCCGAATTTGTTTCCGACCTCCGTGAAGCGGGACTTTTCCTCAAAGCCGAGGGAACGGTGGAAGGCTATGCTTGCCGTGTTCTCGCCAGTGATGCAGGCTATGAGGGCGTGGGCGGACGTTTCGCGGCACGCGAGGATGAGGCGGTCCATGAGTTGGCGGCCTATGTTGCGGTGCTGCGCTTCGGGGGCGAGGTAGATGGTGGTCTCGAGCGTGTGGCGGTAGGCGTGGCGCTCTTTCCAGGGGTGTGCGTAGCAGTAGCCAAGCACTCTGCCGTCCTCTTCGTAGACGAAGTAGAGGCCGTGGGCTGAGAAGGCCACAATGCGTTGGCGCATCTCGGCTTCGCTGACGGCTTCGGTCTCGAAGGTGACGGTGGTGTGAAGGATGTATTCGCGGTAGATGGCGGCAATGTCGGCCGCATCGGAGGGAAGGACGGGACGTATCATGTATTCAATGTGCAAATATGCAAATGTGCAAATGTGCAAATGTGGTTTGCGTCAATGTGCAGATGTGCAAATGTGGTTTGCGTCAATGTGCAAATATGGATTGCTTTTGAGCGGGAGCTACCTCCGCTTCTGTGCGAGATATTCTGTGGGCGTGATGCCCGCCACTTGCTTGAACTGTCGGGAGAAGTGGGCCACACTGGAGTAGCCGAGGGTGAAGGCAAGCTCTTTGACGCTCGTTTCGCCGCTGTCCATCATGCGTTGGGCGCGTTCTATGCGTGCACTCACGGCGTAGCTTTCTATGGTCTGCCCTTCGGCGGCGGAGAAGGTGCGCGAAAGGGTGGGGTAGTCCGCCGCGAGGCGTTCGGCAATGAAGGCCGAGAGCGTGGAGGGGACGACTTGCGGACGGTCTATGGCCTCGGCAATGGCCGACTTGATGCGCAGCACAAGTTGCGAGGCCGAGTCGCGCACGAGTTCGAAACCTACGGCCTGCAAGTCGGCTGAGAGTGCCTGGAGCTGGGCTTCGGAGAGCGTTTCGGCGGTTTCGGCCGAGCCGATGCTCACGCTTAGCGGCGTGAGCGAGCGTCGCTGCAGGATGTCGGTGACCACCATGACGCAGCGAGGGCATACCATGTTTTTGATGTGGAGTAGCATGTTAGTGTTGGGGCGTTTCGCGTTGGGGTGATGGGGCAACTGTTGTTTCGGACGCGGCTTGTGAGAGACGGTCGACGAAGGTTCGCACGTCGTCCTGTATGCGGAGGTAGAGCGGACAGCTCATGTATTGCGTGTGTTTGCGGAGCATTTCTTCGATGGTCGCCGTAGCGTTTTGGTAGGCGGCGAGTTCGTTTTGCATCTGAACGGCATGTTCGGCGAGTTGGCGAATCTCGTGTTCGCGTTCGCGCCGCAGCGTTTCGCAGATGCCCGCGAGCAGGGGCGACACCACTCCGTCGAAGAGGTCGTGGCCGCGCATGAAGAGGTATGTCGTTTCGGGCGTGAGGCCCAAACGGAGGAGTTCGTCGCGCAGGGGACGGTAGGTCTTCTTCCCCTCGGGAAATGCGTGTTGCAGGCGGTTCACTTTGGCGTTGACGAGGTGGCGTATGCGGTCGATGGTCTTCTCGGGGTGGTAGAAGTTGATGTCCTGCAAGCGCACCACGTGGTAGAAGTCGAGCATGGAGAACTGTTTGTACACACCGTAGCGGTAGCACCAGATGTTCCACACGAAGAGCGGCCAGATGGCTTCGGAGTAAGCTTTGAGGAAATCTTCGAAGTCAAAGGTGCGGCGGTCGTTGAGCGTGACCATGACGCAGACGTCGTGGAGTGCGGGGGCGTAACACTGGAAGTTCTCTATGGCGTAGGCATAGGTATGGAAGACGTAAGGATTGGTGCACACTTCGTGCGAGGTGGGCGTGGCGCCTTGCATGAGGTAGTCGTAGTCGGCATCGACGCAGGCAATCATGGCGCTGCCGAGCCTTTCGCCCAGGTCGTTGGCGAGCGCAGTCTTCTTTCCTTTGCAGAGCGAGGTGCGGGAGGGCAGCATCACTTCAAAGAAGCAACGGTCCGTCTCGAGCGGACGCAGCAGGTTGCTCCAGAAGAAGACGTCGTCGTAGCTCTCCACGTAGACCACCACGCGGCGACGCGCTTTTTTCCCGTTGAGGCGGTTCATGGCTTCGACGTAGGCCGAGTTGAGATGTTGGCTGAGTCGTTTCATGGCTTGAAGTGGGCGTTAAAGTGGGCGTTAAACCGTGATTTCGCTCACCTCCGTCACAGCGCTCTCCCATCCGTCCATGATGAGCGCGGGGGAGTGGGTGGTGAGCACCACTTGCGCGTTGGGGTTGAGTTCGCGCACGAGGGCGATGAGCCGTTGCTGCCACTCGAAGTGGAGACTTGCTTCGGGTTCGTCCATGAAGAGGACGTAAGGCTGGCGGTCTTCGGTGAGCACGGTGAGGAGAATGAGGAGCATCTGCTTCTCGCCGCTGGAGAGCAGGTAGGGCGAGAGCGGTTCGTCGTACTGAATGAAACTCAGTTCGTTGCTCTCGCGGTCGATGTGCTTTCCCGTCTCGCGGAAGAGATCGTCGACCATGTCGAGAAAGCGCGCTTTCTGCTGTGCAGCCTCTGTGGCACGGGCTTGCGCCTCGCTTCCGCCTGCGGTGAGGAGGCTTATCATGCGGTTTGCCACGTTCACCTGATAGTCGAGGTAGCGACGCTGCACGAGGTAGAGTTGCCAGTCGAGTTCGGTGACGATGCGTGCGTCGGCAAGCGCTCCGGCCGGGTCGGAGTTGGCAATGCGTCGGTCAAAGCTGCGTATCACGTCGTAGCGGATGCCCGTAGAGTCGGACGGGAGGAAGTCTATCTTCACCCCGAGCCGCGTGTTGCCCGAAATCTCTCCCGTGGATGGCACGGTGCGCAGGTGCTGGATGAGTTTGTTGAGAATGGTGCTCTTGCCGGCGCCGTTCTTGCCGCTGAGCACGTTGACGTCGGCGTTGAGGTTCCAGACGATGTGTTTATGGCCGCTCCATAAACTGGAAATCTCTATGCTTTTTATGCGGTTGGCAAGTTTCATCATAAGGCGTGTGCTTGGTTGGGTCTTTCGGCAAATGCTTTCGTGGCGTTTGCCTTTGTGCCTACGCACAAAAGTACGTACTTTCCGCTTATCGTGCAACACGACGGGCCAAAAACGCGCTTATGCAGACTCCCACAGATTTCGCAGATTGACACAGAATTATTAGACGGTTGCTGGCGTTAGCCTAATCTGTGGAAATCTGTGAGATCTGTGGGAGACTCGACCCAATGCCCTATACATCGTTCGTTCGTACCCAAAAAACAAAGTTTCGTGTACCACTCCGCCCGTTTTTCAGTCTTCCCGTTAAACCTAACGCCCCACAGTGCGTCCTAATGACGTGTTGCCGAAGACGGCCCACCAAGAACTGAACCATATATATATAGAACCACATACAATTCCCCAAGCTTCGTATGAACCGTAAACTCACCCTGTCTGCTCTTCTCGTTGCTACAGCGCTCACGGCCCACGCACAACGCTACGTAGTCAGCGGAACGCTGCAGGAATCCAAGACGAAAGCTCCCGTGGAGTTCGCTTCAGTGGCCCTGCTCCGTGCCGACAGCACCGCGGTGCTCGCCTCCACCACCGACGAGAAAGGTGCATTTTCCATCAAAGCACCCTCGGCCGGCAACTACATCCTGAAGTTCTCCCTCGTGGGCAGCAAACCCACCACAGCCAACGTGGCACTCACCGCCGAACGCGACTCCGTGGACCTCGGCACCGTGTTCCTCAAGTCGGAAGACAACGTGCTCGGCACAGCCACCGTCTCAGTAGCCGCATCGCGCGTGGAGCAGAAAGGCGACACCACCATGTTCAACGCCGCTGCCTACCGTGTGCCCACAGGCTCCACACTCGAAAGCCTCGTCAAGCAGCTCCCCGGCGTGGAAGTGAGCGACGACGGCACCATCAAGTGGAACGGAAAGACCGTGTCAGAGTTCCTCATCAACGGCAAGGACTTCTTCAAGGGCGACACCAAGACCGCCATGAAGAACCTCCCCACCGAACTCGTCAGCAAGATAAAAGCCTACGACAAAAAGAGCGACTACACCGAGCAGACTGGCATTGACGACGGCGAAGAAACCACCGTGCTCGACATAGCCACCAAGCGCCAGCTCAACGAGTCGTGGGTCACCAACCTCGACGTGGCCTACGGCAACCACGACCGCTACTCCGGTCGAGTCTTTGCCACACGCTTCACCGACAACTCCCGCATCACCGCCTTCGGTTCGGCCAACAACACCAACGACCGTGGCTTCGGCGGCCCCCGCGGCTTTGGCGGCGGAGGCGGCGGCCTTGTAGCTTCAAAAAACGCCGGTCTCGACTTCTCTTGGGACAACGGACGCCAAAAACGCGAGGCAGGACGCTTCGAGATAGGCGGTAACCTCATGTATAGCCACTCCAACACCGACGCCCTCAGCACCTCCAACAGCGAGACCTTCCTAACCGCAGGTTCCAGCAGTTCCTTCGGCCGTTCGTGGAGCCACTCCGTGAGCAAAAGCACCAACGTCAACGGACGCCTCCGCCTAGAGTGGAACCCCGACTCCATGACCAACATCACCTTCCGCCCGTCGTACAACTACGCCGAGTCGTCCAACCACGGCGCCAGCCTCTCCGGCACCTTCAACGACGACCCCAACACCGTCAACGGCATGGAAGTATCGCTCGACAGCATTTGCGCCGTCAACTTCGCCGCAAACTATCCCGCCCTCTACGCCATCATGGTCAACACCAACAGCCGCTACACCCTGGGCGACAGCAAGCGCCACAACGTGGCCGGCGAACTCAACCTCGTGCGCCGACTCGGCAGCAACGGACGCAACGTAAGCCTCCGACTCAACGGCGGATACTCCAAGAGCGAGTCCAACTCCTACAGCATATCCGACATTAAATACAACACCACCTCCGGTCGCACACCCTCCTTCCTCAACCAGTACGCCACCTCACCCTCCAGGAGCTGGAACTACGCCGCCCGCCTCGGCTACGTAGAACCCATTGCCAAAGGATGGTTTGCAGAGTTCCGCTACCAGTTCAGCTACAAATACTCCGACGCCGACCGCTCACGCTTCAACCTCGACTCACTCGCCTACGAGCCCTACAGCTCCATGTGGGGCGGACAGTACGCCTCCTATGGCGACGCCTCCAACTACCCCACTATAGGCTCTCTCCCCACAGCCGACGACGTACTCAACTACATACGCGACCTCAACAACTCCCAGTACGCCACCTATAAATATTACAACCACACCGCCACAGCCGGCGTACGCTATAACACCTCCGCCATCAACTTCAACGCCGGAGTAGACTTCAATCCCGAGAAGACCAAGCTAGCCTACAACCGCCCCGGGCAGAACATCGATACGCTCATCACCCGCACCGTTTTCAAAGTCTCCCCCCAGGTGCGCTTCCGCTACCGCTTCTCCAAGACCAACAACCTCGACATTCGCTACCGCGGTTCATCGTCGCAGCCCTCAATGACCGACCTCATTGCCGTAGTCGACGACTCCAACCCCCTGAACATCTCCATGGGTAACCCCGGCTTGAAGCCCGCCTGGAGCAACACACTCCGCATCAACTACCACGGCTACAACCCCACACGCCAGCAAGGCATGATGGCAGGACTCGACTTCTCGCAGACCAGCAACTCCATCTCCAACCGCATGGTCTACGACGAAACCTCCGGTGTGCAATACACACGTCCCGACAACATCAACGGCAACTGGAACGCGCGCACCATGTTTATGTACAACACCGCGCTCGGCAAGCAGAAGCTCTTCAACATAAGCACCTTCACAAACCTCTCCTACGACAACGCCGTAGGTTACGTGAGCTGCCGAAACTCCACTTCCACCACCACAACCACCAGCAGCTACCTCCTCGCCACGCCCACAACCGTCAACGAAAACCGTAGCTACTCCTACTACGACGCCATCTTCCGTTCAGCCCAGAGCGAGAAGAACACCACGCGCACCTTCGGCATCGACGAGAACCTCAACCTTTCCTACCGTGCCACGTGGTACGACTTCGGACTCCTCGGCCGACTCAACTACCAGCACGCACGCGCTTCCATTCAGGAGAACGCCAACATGGATACGTGGAACTTCGCCTATGGTGCTAACGCCAACTTCAACTTCGACTTCGGCCTCAGCATCAGCACCGACATCCGCATGACCTCCCGTCGCGGTTACGCCGACGCGTCCATGAACACCAACGAACTCATCTGGAACGCCCAAGTGGCACAGTCGTTCCTCAAGAATAAAGCCGCCACCATCAGCGTTCAGTTCTACGACATCCTCCAGCAGCAGAGCAACGTGAGCCGTACGCTCACCGCCACCCAGCGCCGCGACTCCTGGAGCAACGCCATCAACTCCTACTTCATGGTCCACTTCATCTACAAGCTCAACATCTTTGCCGGAAAGAGCAAAGACAAGAACCAGCAGGACGGCGAGCGACAAGGACCTCCCGACATGCGCGGACCTGGCGGCATGCCCGCCGGACGCCCCTCAGGACCTCCTCCCGGAGGCTTCGGCGGAGGACCACGCTAAACAACGCACAATCCCATTTTTTTCATACATTCATACATTTATAGTTACTTTGATAGGGCGGAACGGCGCAGTGATGCGCTGTTTCGCTCGCATTTTTTCTATTTTGTACGCCGCAAAGCCACGAACTCAGGATTTATCCCTAATTTTGAACCCAATAATCGTAATGCAACTTCCTTTTGTATGAAAAAAGTCAACACTCTTCTTGCCCTTGCACTCCCCCTCGCACTAAGCCTGGCAAGTTGCACCGAGTCCATCAGCACCACTGCAGCCACGAACGGCGAACTCGCCGACTCGCTCCAAACCACCGACGCCTGCGAAACCACCATCAATGGCGCATACGTCGAGTATGGCTCCTTTTCCCAAAACAGATTGGCAAATGCCGTTATGGATAGGCATGTTCTCGGCATGGTCTCCTCCGACCAACCCCTCTTGAAGAGCGTGTTCATCGAAGAAAACGCCATGACGTCACTCTCCGAAGAAGACTACAAGGACATCGTGAAGTACATCCTCACGGACCGCACCATTCTCGTGGTCGACCCCACCGTGAGCCAGTGGAACAAGTTTGCCACCTCCCTCGCCCATGCCTACATCACCATGGTCGAAAACGATAAACTCCCCGACGATGCCACCGAAACCGGCGAACTCTTTTTGAGAAACCTCGTGCACAACGTCCGAAACAACCTCGAGGATGACATCCTTGGTCTGCCCATTGCCAAAACCCAACAATTGGGCGAGAAAGAGGCGTTCGCCTCACTCCTTTATCTGAGAGGCAACACCGTTCGTTCTTACGATAACGCTTCCGAGAATCTCAAGCGCACCGTATCCTCCGAAAGCTACACCTACGACAGCAATGGCACGCTCGTTTCCTCCGTTACCGACAACGAGCCACAGACCTATACGCTCAATGCTTCCTACACCGACTATTATATAGGTAAGATGGCCGACGACATCGTCTATCACGTTACGAACGAAAGCGAAGGCGATGACCACTCCGATTCCAACTCCACAGGAGCCACAGAGAGCGACTTGAAGCAACTCATGAATGCACAGCAATTCTCTCATGTGTTCCGTGCCGACAATTCTTACATAGGTCTTAATATAGATGGAGCATATATCCACTGGCGTGAGCGCTCATGCTTGGTAGAGGAAAACTACAACATTTGGGCTGTCTACGATTTTGACCACGATAAAGACTATTATATCATTCATCAAGCAATCACCGCACATAACGGAGAATTAAAATGTCCCTCCAACGATCAAGGCTGGAGCTGTTTGATCGGCGACTATGTATACTTCGGCCCCTATGCCGGCGATATGGAGACAAAAATAAATCTCGTCGACGAAGAAGGAAACGTGGTGACCAATGCAAGCTGCATCAATCCACAGCCTACCACACATCAAGGCTCAGCTTCCCACACGACCGGAGTAAATAAATCCTTAGGAGGAAACTTTGGCTTCAACGCTGCGGGCTTGACTGGCGGAATTGCTGGAAGCATTACGTTCGTCGAATCGTACACCACCTCTACGCCCGACTACGCCACGGAACTCCAAACAAGCGGGCCGCAAATGTATTGGAAATTCAAAGCCGAAAACACACATATTAAGGGTCATTTCGCTTTCGAAAGCCGCAATTGCACACACGACATCGTCCCTTACTGCTACCGCAACGACTGCACCTTCAACCAGTCGTTCATCTATACCGTTTCAAATCCCACCTCGCCGCGCTATTCGCTCGATGTCTACACCAAGCAAGAACTCGTAGCCTACGAAGGCAAGAACACGTGGTTCTACATGACCGACAAATACTACACCTACCAGAGAGATACAAAATATAAAGTCGTGCTCAATCCGCCCGTTCGCTTCAAGCAAGACTGGTACATGACAGTCCAAGTTCCCCAAGGCATCTCGCAAGAGAGTGTACGCAGCTTCCTCACCTCCCATTACCCCAAGTATTGGAAAGACAACTTCACCTGCTACACCTTCACCAAGAACGACACACAACCCGTACTCGGCGTCATAAACGACTTCAAGAACGACATCAACAACGACCTCGCATCGTGGCGGAACGCCGGATTCACCGGAACATACACCATCTCAATCCACCCCAGCAACTCATCCACCGTCCTCAAAACCATAGAATTCACCGTAGAATAAGCACCCGCAAAAACGCACACAAGGCAAAAAACGCTCACAACGCACAATAAAAAGCCGCAAACCTTTGCCGTTCAACCATAAAGCCGTAATTTTGCACCGCTTTTCCACCAAGCCGCTGTCGGGATGCAGAGTTCCCCGTTAAGCTTGGTCGGGACGGACAACAACTCATTTAATTTACCCATCAAAGCAATGGCAGATTTAATTAAGATTGCTGAAGAAGCTTTTGCTACTGGCAAGTCGTTCCCCAAGTTCAAGGCTGGCGACACCATCACCGTAGCATACAAAATCGTCGAAGGTAACAAGGAGCGTATCCAGTTGTATCGCGGCGTTGTTATCAAAATTTCCGGTCATCAGGACAAGAAGCGTTTCACCGTACGCAAGATGTCTGGAACCGTGGGTGTAGAACGTATCTTCCCCATCGAGTCTCCCGCCATCGAAAGCATCGAAGTAAACAAGATTGGTAAGGTACGCCGCGCCAAGCTCTACTATCTTCGCGCACTTACGGGCAAGAAGGCACGCATCAAAGAAAAGCGTACCGCTGCAAAGAACGACTGATTCCAAACGGACTGCGGTCCGGAACGTCCGAAATAAGAAAGAGGTTTTCCACCGCACGTGGAAACCTCTTTTTTGCTTTTTATACCAATCTTCCCCTCCCTTAAAAACATACGGCCATGCCAAACGGATATCCTGAAAACGTAGGCCACAAAGGCATCATCTATCCCGCACCCATCTTCGGCCCCATCCATAGCCGAAGGCTCGGCATTTCGCTCGGCATCAACCTCATGCCGCCCGACGGAAAGCTCTGCACCTTCGACTGCATCTACTGCGAGTGCGGATTCAACAGCGACCATCGCCCCAAACTCCCGCGCCCCACGCGAGAAGAAGTAGCCACCGCACTCGAAGCCAAACTCCGCGAAATGGCCGAAGCCGGCACCGCCCCCGACGTACTCACCTTCGCCGGCAATGGCGAGCCTACCGCCCACCCCGACTTCGCCGCTATCATCGACGACACCATCGCTCTGCGCGACCGCTATTTTCCCAACGCCAAAGTCAGCGTCCTGAGCAACGCCACCCTAATACACCGCCCCAAAGTGCACGCCGCACTCCTCAAGGTCGACAACAACATTCTCAAACTCGACACTGCCGACGCCACCTACGTCAACCTCGTTGACCGTCCCCTCGCGCGCTACAGCTCCGTACTCACCATGGAAGCACTCGCTTCCTTCAACGGACACGTCATCATACAGTCCATCTTCATGAAAGGCACCAGCAACGGACAAAGCGTCGACAACACTACCTACGAATACATCGAACCCTGGATCTACGCCCTCCGACGCATTCGCCCCTCAAAGGTAATGGTCTACACCATCGACCGCGAAACACCCGACCCCGACCTCCAAAAAGCGACGCCCGAAGAACTCGACTACATCGCCGCCCTCGTGCGCCTGGAAGGCCTCGAAGTCGAAGTAGCCTACTAACGCCCATACCCCTTTCCCCATGCCTACAGCCCTTGTAGCACTCAGCGGCGGAGCCGACTCCGTGGCGCTCCTCCTCCATCTCTTGGAACGCGGACTAAATGTCGCCGCCGCCCACTGCAACTTCCACCTGCGCGGCGAAGAAAGTCTGCGCGACGAACGCTTCGTGCGCCAGCTCTGCAAAGCGCAAGGCGTACGCCTCCATGTGGCCCAGTTCGACACAGCTGTTGAGGCCGCCGCCACAGGAGAAAGCATAGAAATGTGCGCACGACGCCTACGCTACGAATGGTTCGCCAAGCTCTGCCACGAAGAAGGCTACGCCGCCGTGGCCGTGGCACACCACATGGAAGACAATGCCGAGACCGTCCTCCTCAACCTCGTGCGAGGCACCGGACTGCGCGGACTCTGCGGCATGGCAACGGCTGCCCCCGACGGCGTGTGCGGAAAAGTTCGCGTAGTACGCCCATTGCTCTCGTGGACAAAGTCCGAAATCCTCGCTTACCTAGAGGAGCACCATCAGACCTACGTCACCGACTCCACCAATGCCGATGTCCACTACCGTCGCAACTTCATCCGTCACCGCCTCATCCCGCTCCTCCAAACGCTCAACCCCCAAGTTGTCCGCTCCCTCCACGAAACGGCGCTCCGCTTGCGCGAAGCCGAAGCTATATATAAGCTAGGACTTGCCGCGGCCGACATCCGAAAGCCTTCAGCCCTACCCGGTGGTTGGACCGTCGACGCCGAAGCGCTCAGCGACCTCCCCTATGCCCGAACCCTCCTTCACGAATGGCTTGCCCCCCTTGGTTTCACCGCAGCGCAAGCCGAAAGCGCACTCTCCATGAAGCCCGGAGCCATTCTTCAGAGCCAAACGCACACGCTCACACTCCATCGCCACGCTTTAGAGCTTGCCCCCACGCCCAAGCCGCTTCCCCCAACAACGGTTCCCCTCAACGCCGCGCCTCTCGTGCTTCCCGACGGAACCACGCTCACCGCTGTACTCCTGGACCGCGAGGCGCTCACCGCCATACCCCGCGAACCCAACACGGTAGCGCTCAGCGCCGACGCCCTTTGCGGACCGCTCAGCGTTCGCACCCTTCTCGAAGCCGACCGTTTCCAACCTTTCGGCATGCGTGGCACAAAACTCGTCAGCGACTACCTCACCGACCTACATACCTCGCGCATCGGAAAACTCTCGGCCCTTGTCGTCGTCGACCGCAACGGCATAGCCTGGCTCGTAGGCCATCGCATCGACGCACGCTTTGCCGTAACCGATACCACGCGCCAAGTCGTTCTCCTCACGCGCCACCTACCATCCCTTTCATCCCCCAAAAACGCCCTTCCCCTATGACCGCAAAACATTCACTCCCCCTTTCCCTCGCCTTTCTCGCAGCCCTAGCCTCCTGTGGCGAAGACCGCAGCGGCGAGCAGCCTTTTGCTCCCACTGTGCAGACTGTAGGGGTGGAAGTTCTAGGCGACTCTGCACGCGTGAGCGGACTTGTCACCGCCTCGCCAAACTCTTCGCTCACCGAGTGTGGCATTGCTTACGGCAACGACACCCTTCGTGCCACCGCCAAAGCCCCCGCCCCCGCCACGGCCTTTTCCGCCGTGACCGATTCGCTAGGAGCGGGCAACTATTTCGCCGTTCCCTACGCCCGCAACGGTGTCGGCACCAGCTATGGCGACACCATCCGCTTTCGCATCGAATAACAGTCGTTCCTCCAAGCCTCTCACGCGCGCGCGTATACACCAAAGTTTCTACAACCTGCTGTCACCCGTCACCGTCACGGACGGTTTTGCGTGCTGCGCCGCATATGCGTGCGTAGCGCATG
>CAVALA010000012.1:0-55563 GCA_963589615.1 Prevotellamassilia timonensis | reverse complement strand
CGCAATTGACACTACCCCCTCAAAGTAGCGCGTCTACCAATTCCGCCACCTCTCCGTTAAGCTTCAACTCTGTGTGCCCAGAACAGGACTCGAACCTGCACGTCATTGCTGACACTAGTACCTGAAACTAGCGCGTCTACCATTCCGCCACCTGGGCTGCGCTTTGTGCAAAATTTGTCTATGGAGCGGAAAACGAGACTCGAACTCGCGACCCCAACCTTGGCAAGGTTGTGCTCTACCAACTGAGCTATTTCCGCATCATTTTGCAGTGTTTCGTTACGTTTTCTCTCAAACGCGGTGCAAAGGTACTGCTTTTTGCGAAACCTCCAAACTTTTGCCCGTCTTTTTTGCGTTTTGTGTTCCAGAATGGGTTGAATCTGCTTATTCCCACTTTCCTTTCCGCGAAAAATTGCTTCATTGGTTCTTGATCTTGTCGCTTGCAATCCTCATCGAACGGCAATGTGCTTTGTTGTTGAAAATGCAAGGCACGGAGTAAAAATTCCAAGGCATGGTGTAAGAAATGCAAGGCATGGTGTGAATGACCTATCCAATGTGCCGCAAACAAACACTTGTATTGGGCTGTGTAGAGCGCGAGGTTTTGGAAACCTCGCCCCCATGTGTGGAGAATGTGGCCGAGCACTCAAATTCGTTACACAATTGGTTCGTTACGGACCATTACACGCGCGCACGCGTATACGCACGCGTCATGCAATTTGTGCAAACTACCTTCAGCCTTCATCCGAATGAAGGAAACGTGCTTAAAATCTTGTGATTAAGGTAACGTTGGATGCGTCGTGCCTTGAGTGGCTGAAGGCTGAAGGTTGTTTGCATAAACTTCTGTGTACGCGTGCGCGCGTAATTGCAGATGTTGCCAATCTTCGTAGTTCTCAAGAACTTCGAAAATTATTATTGCCGGACTATATGGCCGTATGTCCTACCATCCGGGGTTTTGTCGGTTGTTCTTGTTTAGATTGAGTTCGTTGGTAGGTACGGGGAACAGGTAGTATTTCGGGTCGAAGCGGCGCGTATTACTGAATGCTACGATGTAGTTCTTAGAATTGACGGTTACCTCAGGGTCTTTTACGTTGCTGAGGTTCGCGCCAAGGCTTATGTTAGTGTATTTACTATTGTCAAGTTTGTCGAGTTGATGCCAACGTACAAGATCCCAATAGCGATACCAATTGTCGGTCATCAATTCGCATCGGCGGCATCGTCTGATTTCCCAAAGAAGGTCGCTAATGTCCATGTTGTTGGCTGGGTCGGCAACTGGATGAAGATCCAAGGGCGGAAGACCTGCACGATGGAGCAAGGGGTTGATTGTCCTGTCGAGATCGGTTTGGCTGATTGTTCCCAACTCACATTTTGCTTCAGCGTTGTTGAGCAGTACTACCGCATACCAATAGAGTGGGGCATCGGTATAGCCGGTGGTCGTGTTAGTGCGGTAGTATTTTTCGAGTGAGAGGTTGTCATATTTCCGGATGGTATATCCAGTAGACGATGTCATAGGGTCGCCGGGGGCTTTTCCTGTTTGGTCCACACGTGCCCATCCATGTCCTTTAAAGGATATGACGGAGTCTACCAAGATGCTAAGGCGTTTGTCGCGAACGGAGAGTGGAGTGCTGATGGAAAAGTTTCCCTGGGCATTGAGCGTAGCACGGTCGTCTTTGTTGAGCAAAGTTGTGGAGAGTGGCTTTCCGTCGGTGAAGAGGAATGCGTCGAAAGCATCCTTTGTAATGCCGTATTGTTCTGCCGAACTACAAGTCCAGGCTATGAGCGCATGCATCACGAGGTCTTTCTCGTAGTTGCGGTAGAAAATGGTTTCACTTCCGTTTCCGAGGGAAATGGAGTTATAAACTTCGCCATATTGTGGCGTGAGGGTGTAAATATTGGAATTGATAAGCGAGTCTGTAGCGTTTGCCGCATTTTGCAGATATCTTGCGGCGCGTTCGGGATTGGGTTCTTTACCGTTGTCGTCAGCTGTGCGATATTTGGCAAAGGTGCCTTCGTAAAGACACACGTCGCTTTTCATTGCGAGTGCCATGTGCTTGCTCCACTTCGTTTTGTCGGTTACGATAGGAAGGTGTTCTACTGCGTAGTTCAGGTCAAGCAAAACGGAGTCCATCACAACATCGCGGTCGGTGCGTTCGCCGTAGACGTGCGAGTCGTCGGGATTGGTGATGACTTCGTTGAGCCATTCCACATTGCCGTATTCGCGTACCAGCTGGTAGTAAGCCCAAGCACGGTTGAGTTTGGCTACAGCGGTGTAGTAGTTTTTTTGGTCGGCTGAAAGGGTGGAAGTCGCTACGTTTTGAATGACGTAGTTTGCTCGCCGCACTTCGCGAAAGCCCTCGGTCCAATAGGTTGAGGTGCTAGGCACCGTGGTGAATGTCCAGTTGTCAAAACTGGAGTTTGCTTGGTCGTCGCTCAGCGTTTTGAAGTAGAACCATCCAAAGTTGCCGTTTTGGCTATGGCCCACATAGTTGTCGTAGAATTTGTTGGTGTAGCTTTCTACGCTGTTGGCGCTGCTCCAAAATTCTTTGTTGTTGATGAATGTGTCGCGCGGTTCTTTGTCAAGCATATCGTTGCAACCAGCGAGTAGAAATATAGTGAGACAGAGCAGAGTTGTTGATCTTAGAATCATGACTGTTGTATCTTGAGAATTAGAGGAATTGTCCTTGTGTGGTTAAAAGTTTACTTGCAGTCCTATAGACCAAGAACGTGTGATGGGAGCTGTTCGTCCCCAAGTGCCATAGCCATAGGTGCCCGAAGGACCGTCGTTCATTTCGGGGTCGATGGGAAGCCCTTTGGCCCCGTTGTGCAAGAGGCAAAGATTGTCTACACTAGCATAGAATCGCACTTTTTCCAAGAATATTTTACGGGTGAGCCTTTCGGGAAGCGTGTAGCCGATGGTGATGTTCTTCAAACGCAAGTAGGAGAGGTTTATGAGGTAGCGCGATTGGGGGTAGTAGTTGTGGCAACCTCCAATAGGTGCGAGAGCTGCTACGTTTCCCGCATATTCATTGCCAGGGTAAAGGCATGGATAGTCATTCTTTTGATCAATGAGGACTATGCCGTTTTCGGGGTCGTAGATATTGTAGTGCGTTTGGTGGGAGTATATGGCAAGGTCGGGTTCGCGCATCTCGGGGAAGGCGAACGACGACTGCGTCCACATGGAACGTTTGCCAACACCCTGGAAAAACATGTCGATGTCTAATCCGTGGAAGGAACCTCCGATGTGGAAACTATATTCGTAGCGTGGCATAGTGTTTCCAATGACTTTCAGGTCGCCGTGATTTTCAAGTGTGCCATCGCCACCGTCTATTTTTCCGTCGCCATTGAGATCTTTGAATTTGACATCTCCAGGCCCATAGACGAAGTTATCAGTCTGTATGCCTGTTTGGTCGGCAACGCCGTCTTTATAGTTCCATGAACCGTCGGCGTTCTTTCCGTCAAAATCGTCCTCAGTGAAATAGCGTTCCGTTTCAAAGCCCCAAATGTCGCCCCAGGTTTCGCCCGCGTAAGCATACATCTTTGCGTTGTAGTCCGAGACGATCCCTCCCGTGTAGCCGAGAATCTTTGAGTCGTTGTTCCACTTCGTTATCTTTGATTTGGAGTCGCCGATGCTGAAGTTGGCGTATAAGTTAAGGTCGGGGGTTACTTGCTTGTGCCATTCAATGCTCACTTCCCAACCTCTGGTGCGGAGTTGACCGGCGTTGGTGTATGGTGCGGACGTACCTACTACGCCCGATAAGGCTTTTCCTGGTGCAAGCATATTGTTCGTGAGGCGCTGGAACCAGTCGAACGAGACGGTCAATTCATTGCGCAGAAATCCGAGGTCGATGCCTATGTCCGTTGTTTGGATGCGTTCCCACGTCAGCGACGAGTTGACCCACGTAGGCATGTCGAATTGTGTGACGCGAGAGTTGCTTCCGTCTAGCCAATAGGTGTTGCTCGGCGAAATCATGGAGATGGTGGAAAGAAACATGTTGTCGCCGACGGCTTCGTTGCCGATTTCTCCATACGAAAAACGTAGTTTGCCGTTGCTGAGTATACGCCGGAATTTGTCCCAGTAGCTTTCTTCTGTGAAGCGGTAACCTGCAGAGAAGGAGGGGAAAAATGCCCATTTGTCTCCCGTGGGGAAACGCGAACTTCCGTCGTAGCGTCCGTTGATTTCCAAAAGGTATATGCCTTTGTAATCGTAGTTGATGCGTGCGAAGTAGCCAGCTGTAGCACGATCTGATGTGGAGGACGTGATGCCGGCAGCGCTCATATCTCCGAAAGCAAGGTTGAGTTCTGGGTAGTTCTCGTTGTAAAGCTGTGTACGGCTGGCGTAGAAATAGTCGGAACGAATGTCTTCGCCATTCACGCCCACCATTGCGCTGAAGTGGTGCGTGTCAGCCCACGTGTGATTATAGTTGAGATAGGCATTGGCTGCCCAACGATTGGCTTTCGTGTTGTAACGTGCGGCTGCGGTTGTGGACGGCTGTACGATGTAGGTGGCTTCTGTACCGTTCCAGTTCATGCCGTAAACGCTGTGGCTTCCCGATGAGTAGTTCGTGTTGTCGATTTGATATGTAAAGTCGGCATTGAGCGAGAGGTCCTTGGTGAACCGGGCTGAAGCATATGTGTTCAAGCGAAGCATGTCGTGGACTGTTGTGGCGCGCGCAGCTTGTTTTTGAATGGCAAGCATGCGGTAGTCCGTTTGTGTTCCGTCTTCGTTGACAATGTATCCTGACGGTACAAAGTAAGATCCCCATCTCCATATGTACTGATAGATGTTGCTAAAGGAGTTGGCACTGCTCATATCGCGTCGGCTGAAGTTGACGCGCGCGCCTGCCGTGAGCCAATCCGTTAGTTCTGTTTGAAGATTGAGTGTAGCGTTGTAGCGTTTGCGCTTGGCCGGATTGTATTTCAAAATGTCCTGTTTGCTGTTGTAACCAAAGGACGCGTAGTAAGTCGTTTTCCCACTCGAACCACTAATTGATAGGTCGTGGCTCGACGAAGGTGCTGCCTTGTCGTACCAAATGTCTTGTATGTCGTAGTCGGCATAGTAGAACGGCTGGCCGTTCACAAAGCGGTAATCACCCACATTATTGTCATCGACGTAGGCATTCATTTGTCCGTATCCTCTCTTCCCAGAGTTTTGCTCTTTCCATTTTTCGGCGTAAGGGAGCAATTTGTCAAAATACATTCCGAAGAGTTCTACTGCGCCGTCTCCTTTTCGTGCTTTTGCTTGGATGGCGGCAGAGAGTTGTGTTGGCACATCGGGAAAGTCTGGTAAGATGGTGGCTTGGTCCCAGGCAAAACGCGTGGTGTACTTAACGGAGATTTTGTCGCCTTGTTTGGCTTGTTTTGTGGTGATAAGAATCACGCCGAAAGCGGCACGGCTGCCATAGATAGACGTTGACGCTGCATCTTTGAGCACAGATATGGACGCTACATCGTTCATGTTGATCATCGACATATCGTCGACAGGCACTCCGTCTACAACGATGAGTGGATTGGAAGTTTGTCCGTTAGACAACGTGCCCAAACCGCGTATGCGTATGGTGGGTTGTGAACTGATGTCACCGCTGCTGTTTACGATGGAAAGTCCTGGAACTGCGCCTTGAAGTGCTTTTGAGAGGTCCTGCTCGGGACGCGATGTCAGTGTTTTGTCAAGGTCAACGGTGCTCACTGCGCCTGTAAGGTTCACCTTCTTTTGCTTGCCGTATCCCACTACAACAACTTCGTCAAGCAAGGCATTGTTTTCGGTCATGGTTATTTCCATGCCATCGCTTGCCGTGGCATCAATAGTCTTGTATCCTAAAAAGAATATGCGCAAGGGGGTCTTGGCCGGAACTTGCAACTCAAAGTTTCCGCTGTCGTCGGTGATGGTTGTTTTCTTCGTTCCGACAACGAGTATAGTGGCTCCGACTAAAGGATCGCCTTCGCGGTTGGTCACATGTCCTTTTACGGTGAACTTGTCTTGATGAACTGCTAAAGTGAAAGGAGTTGCCGCAAGTGAACATTGGGGAGAATAAAGGGACAATAACAAAGCACCGAAGAAAGGGGCATAGTGTGCGTTCATAAAATGTGGATTTTAAAGTAGCGGAGCTGCTTGTGGTTAGTGGGAACTTTTTGTCAAAAATAATATGGCCACGATGCAGGTGCTATATGGGCATTAGTTGCATCGTGGCTGATATTAATTGTTGAAGGTAGGCAATAAGCTAATGCCTTGTAGCAGAGTTTGCTTATTTTGCTTTCTTGTAGCGTTTGTTGAGGCCGGCTACGACGTCGTTGGTAATATCCAGCGCCTTGTCGGCATAGAGGATATTGTCGCCGCTTTTGCTGAGAATCATCTTGTAACGTCCATCTTTGTTGTATTCGTTCAAGAAGTTATTGATGCTGTCGCGGAGCACTTGCTGATACTTCAGTGTAGCAGAGTTCATTTCGTTGTCGATTCGGGTCTGGAACTGCTGGAACTGTTCTTGCTGCTTCTGAAGTTTGCTCTGCTCGGCTTGGACTTGTTGTTGTGAAGTGAAGCCTCCGTTTTGTGCCTTGTTCTGAAATTCGGCCATAGCGTTCTGCAAGGCCTGTGCTTTGCTGTTGAGCTGTGAACGGTAAGCGCTTTGTTTGGATTCGAGTTCTTTTTGTCCCTCTTTGCAGTATTCGTATTGGGCGGCAAGGGAGTCCACGTCTACGAATGCTATTTCTCCGTTAGGTGCTGAGGCTTCTGCACGGGGAAGTCCGTTGGACTTTACCTTGTCGGCAGGCTCTTTCTTGCTGCATGCTGTGAATGCAAGTGCTGCTACCATGATCCACATGGAACTTGCCAAAATCGTTTTCTTCATTGTGAGATATTTGTGGTTTGAAGCAATCCCGCTAGGGAATGCCGGTTTTTATTCTTATTCGGTTCGGGTGGTTCGTTCTTGTATTTTAGTTGTCGTGTTGTGTCGCATTTGTGCATCTTGCGCCTGAACGCAGTGTATGCCTCTTTGCCTCATTGCCTTGTTTTGGTCTACGTGTGTTTTTACAAAACTTTTTCCGAAGAAGAGTCGGACGCTCAGCAACACCAAGCAGATGGCTATGATAAGTAATGTGACTAAAAAGACTGTTGTGAATAAGGGGATAAAGGAAAAGGTTTGCATCTGTCGTTTATTTGATGATGGATGGCGGCGAAGTTAGGCTGCGGTTCGGGCCAATCAAATGAAAAAAGGATTTTTCATTTGTTTGACCGCTCACCTTGCACTACTTTGCTTCGCGAAGTTAGGCTGCGGTTCGGGCCAATCAAATGAAAAAAGGATTTTTCATTTGTTTGACCGCTCACCTTGCACTACTTTGCTTCGCGAAGTTAGGCTGCGGTTCGGGCCAATCAAATGAAAAAAGGATTTTTCATTTGTTTGACCGCTCACCTTGCACTAACTTTGTGCGTGCAAAGTTAGTGCATGGCTTTTGTCGGACAAAGCATGGGCTTGTTTATTTGCTTATGCCGTTGTGTCCTAGTCAGCACAATATGCGTCAACAACTCAATTTAATTCATTACAAATCCGTTATGACAGAGAAAGAATTGCTGCAGCCGAGTCTCGTGTTCGATTGCTTCGCAGAAGTCAACAAAGTGCCCCGCCCTTCCAAGAAGGAAGAGAAAATGATAGAGTTTCTGAAAAATTTTGGTGAAAGTCTTGGCCTTCCAACTCATGTAGACGAAACGGGCAACGTCGTGATTGCCAAACCCGCCACACCCGGTTACGAAAACCGCAAAAAGGTTGTTCTTCAAAGCCATATGGATATGGTCTGCGAAAAGAACAAGGACGTGGACTTCAACTTTGAGACCGATGCCATCCAAACTTATATTGAGGGCGAATGGATGCTTGCGAAAGGAACGACGCTTGGTGCAGACGACGGCATCGGCGTGGCTATGGAAATGGCCGTGCTGAAGTCAAACAATTTGGAGCACGGTCCTATAGAATGTGTCTTCACCCGCGATGAAGAGACCGGACTTACCGGTGCCGAAGGTATGAAGAGCGATTTTATGCACGGCGATATCCTTATAAATCTCGACTCAGAAGATGAGGGCGAAATCTTTGTAAGCTGTGCTGGAGGCGCCCGTACCACCGCCACTTATGCTTTTCCCGAAGAAGAAATCGCCGAGGGCTTTTTCAAGTTCGCAGTAAGCATAAAAGGACTCATGGGCGGTCATTCGGGCGATGACATCAATAAGAAACGTGCGAATGCCAACAAACTCCTCATTCGCTTCCTCGTCAATGAACTTCAGAAAACCGACCTCCGCTTGATAGATATCCAAAGTGGCGGCTTACACAATGCCATACCACGTGAAGGGCATGCCGTATGTGCTGTGCCCGCTTCCTTCAAAGAACAGTTGCGTGCCGATTTGAATGTGTTTGCAGCACAAGTGGAAGAAGAATATTCTATTACGGAGAAAAGCATAGCGATAGATTTGGAAAGTGCTGCCGATGCTGCGTCCGTGGGTATGCAACCCGCAGCAGCCCGTAAAATGCTCCTTTCGCTCCATGCGGTTCACAATGGCGTGTTCGCAATGAGTCAGGACATTGATTGGCTCGTGGAAACGTCTTCAAACTTGGCTAGCGTGCGTAAACAGGGTGCCGAAGTTGTCGTGACAACAAGTCAGCGAAGCAGTGTGGCAAGTGCACGCGAAAACATGAGCAGCATAGTCCGCGCTGCTTTTGAACTTGGTGGCGCTAAAGTTCTGACCAATGAAGGATATCCCGGATGGAAACTTAATCCCAACAGCGAAATCTTGAAAATAGCTCATGAGAGCTATGTACGCCTCTTCAATAAAGAGCCCAAAATACTCGCCATCCATGCCGGACTTGAATGCGGTCTTTTCAGCGAGAAATATCCCCACCTCGACATGATAAGCTTCGGGCCCACGTTGCGTGGCGTGCATTCGCCTGACGAACGTTTGCTTCTCCCTACAGTGAAAATGGTATGGGATCATCTGCTAGACATTCTTAAGCACATACCTGAGGCTTGATGTCGTGTTTAGGGTGGTTCCTCTGAGCCACCCTAAATGTTTTTTGTCTCTAAGTTAATTAACGACCATGCGAAAACTTTTGTTGCTGTTCTTCGCCTTGATGTCTTTGACGGCCTGCCTCAAAGACGATGACTACACCACGTCAGCGGCCGACCGATTGACGTTCAGCACAGACACTGTGGCTTTCGACACAATCATAAGCGGCATACCCACCAATACTTACACCTTCACCGTTTACAACCATAACGATAAGGCGATTCGCATACCTCGCGTCTATCTCGACGGGGCAAATGCTTCGCACTTTCAGGTCAATGTCGACGGAATGCCGTTGGCTGACGGCCAGGGAACGGATTTCGAGATTGGAGCCAAAGACAGTTTGATGGTTTTCCTTTTCGCAAAAGTACCTGACGCAGACAGCGACGAGCCTATACATGAAGAAGGCACACTCGTCTTCCAAACCGAAAACGGAAATACGCAAAAGGTCGTACTTACGGCTTCTGGGCAAAGCGTAATCTCGCTCAATGCAAAAGAAATAAAAGCAGACACCACACTTTCTGCCCAACGCCCTTATCGTGTGATGGACAGTTTGGTGGTCCGTGAAGGCGCAACACTGACGCTTTCCGAAGGGACACGGTTTTACTTTCATGCCGGAGCAAAACTCATTGTGCACGGAACGCTGAATGTGCTTGGCACCCTCCAGCACCCGGTAGAGATGCGCGGTGATCGCTTGGGCAATATGTTTGCGGGCCAACCCTACGACAGAATTCCCGGGCAATGGGGTGGAGTAGTGCTTGCAAAGGAAAGCTATGGCAATTACATCACCTACGCAGACATCCATAGTGGGAACTTTGGCATACAGGTTGATTCGTCCGATGTTGAGACAGAGAAACTTTATATGGACAATTCTATCGTTCACAACACAAAGGGTGACGGGCTTAGTTCGCGCATGGCAAACATATATGTGGGTAACTGCCAGATTACGAACAGTGGTGGCAACTGCGTAAAAGTAAGGGGCGGAAGTGCAACGTTCGTTCACTGTACCATCGCAAGATTCTACGTATTCACTGGTGGTAACGGCGTAGCGCTCGACTTTGCCAATTATGACGGTTCCGTACGTCTCCCCCTCAAGTCCATCCAGTTTGCCAATTGCCTCATCACCGGCTATCAGTCCGATGAAGTGATGGGTTCGCAAAACACGAAGTATAAGAACGATGCCTACGAATATGCCTTCTTTAATTGTCTGTTCAACACCACGCATCCCGAAACGGCAGACAAACGGTTGGTAAACTGCTTATGGGACGATGCCGATGGCGATGAGGCTGTTAAGCGCGAGAAAAACTTTACGCCAGACTTCAATACGGATGCTCTTACGTTCTCCTTTCAACTAAGCAGTAAGTCGCAAGCCATAGCCCATGCCGATTCTACGATTACCATAGCCACTTATCCCTATGATCTTTTAGGACGGCCGCGTACGGGGAATGGCATTGTGCCCGATATCGGCTGCTATCAACATTCGCAAAACTAATTTTCGTCGCATTCTCTTTAGTATGATAAATTCACTCTAAAAGTGCCTCATCTATAACAATCTATATTATGCCCGAAACTAAAGGCGGTAGTACTGCCAGAAAAAGAACATACAAAAGCAAGCCTCAGGTGCCGAAAACAGACAACTTCGGCCACTTGCAACCACAAGCTGTTGAACTGGAAAAGGCCGTGCTTGGCGCACTGCTTATAGAAAAGGACGCTTACTATCAAGTGAGCGAAATATTGAAGCCCGAAAGTTTCTACGACAAGCGCCATCAAACAATTTACGAAACTATCCGGCGTCTGAATCTCGAAGAAAAACCCGTAGATGTGCTCACGGTTACGGAAGAACTTGCTGCTTCCAAGAAACTTGAAGACATCGGTGGACCCTATTATATAGCGGAACTCTCGAGTCTGGTAAGTTCGTCTGCCCATATAGAGTATCATGCGAGAGTAGTAGCCCAAAAAGCTTTGGCGCGCGAACTCATCACCTATACTTCTGGCATTGAAACGAAAGCCTTCGATCCTTCTACGGATATTGACGTACTTATGCAAGAGGCTGAAGGACAGCTTTTCAATCTCTCGCAGTCGAACGTAAAAAAGGAATATACTCAAATCGACCCGGTCATCAAGGAAGCCTACGATATGTTGCAGAAAGCTGCTGCACGTACCGATGGTATGAGCGGTATTCCTTCTGGATTCCACGCCCTTGACAAGATGACCTCCGGTTGGCAAAACTCCGACTTGGTGATTCTTGCTGCCCGTCCTGCCATGGGTAAGACGGCTTTTGCCTTGAGTATGGCGAAAAATATGGCAATAGATCAGAAGATACCTGTAGCTATGTTCTCCCTTGAAATGTCGAATGTGCAGCTCGTGAATCGTATCATCGTCAATGTCTGCGAAGTGACGGGCGAAAAACTCAAAAGCGGACGACTTGAAAAAGACGATTGGACGCGACTTGACTCTGAGATAACAAAGCTCCATGGTGCTCCGCTTTATGTGGACGATACACCCTCTCTATCAGTCTTCGAATTGCGAACGAAAGCCCGACGTCTTGTACGTGAACATGGGGTGCGCATTCTTATGATAGACTACTTGCAGCTCATGAATGCTTCGGGTATGAATTTTGGTAGCCGTCAGGAAGAGGTTTCAACCATATCGCGCTCGCTAAAAGGTTTGGCAAAGGAACTGAACATTCCAATACTTGCACTTTCACAGTTGAACCGTGGTGTGGAAAACCGAGAGGGCGACGACAAACGACCGCAACTTTCCGACCTTCGCGAATCGGGAGCCATTGAGCAAGATGCCGATATGGTTCTCTTTATTCACCGTCCTGAATATTACAAGATTTACACCGATGGAAATGGACGCGACCTTCGAGGAATGGCCGAGATTATTATTGCTAAGCATCGTAATGGTGCCGTCGGTGACGTACGTCTTCGTTTCCGTGGAGAGTTCGCCCGTTTCCAAAATCCGGAAGATGCAGACAACAAGGTGGAGCAACCTTCTGAAAAGCCTAAGGATGTGGAACCCACAGTTTATGACAATACGATGCTCGAGTCGCGAATGAATGCTGATAGCTTGCCCCCTGCAGAACTTCAGGATCTGACTCCCTTAGACACACCGCCTGTCTTCTAACGTGCCAAAAGTCATTTGCGACGTTTTTATATCGCAAAAAGAAAGCGGCGAAATCCATAAAATTGGATTTCGCCGCTTTTATCTATTTATGCTGATTGCTTACCGAACTTTGAAACTTTGGTTTGTTCCGTTGGAAAGTGTCAGGCGTACAATGAGCGTTGAGCCGTTGACGTGAGAAATGGGCACGTTGACGGTCTGGTCTTTGTGACTGTTTAAGGAGAAAACGAGTCGGCCGGCAGTATCATATACATCCACGTGATTGATCCCATGTGCCGAATTGGCCGTTAGGCGTCCATCGGTGAACGTCAAGGTCGCTTTGTCGGCTGCGTTTGAGTTTTCACCATAGACCGATTCAATTTCCGTTACAACCGGTGACTTGTTCTCATCGGCATTTTCTACAATCTCGTAAATTGCAGGGGTAGTATCGCCTGTCCACGTGATGCGGAGCGCAACGGCATCGTTCATCGTGCTGAGATCTACATCTTGAATGGACGAAGAGAACGTTCCGACGGAAGCCCACGAGCTACCATCTCGGGTGACTTCGATTTTTGCAGTCTTTGTCGTTTCTGGATCGTTGTAGAGCGTCACACTCTTGAGAAGTGAGAGTTCTTGGAATCGGTACGTCATCTGCTTTCCGCCCATGCCTTCCGTTGAAGTGGACGCATCGGCATCGTCAGTTTGCGTGAGTTGTGTGCCGTATTCGTCGGTGCAGCGAGGTTCTACGTAGGCTGATGTGCCGTTCACCTCTATTTCGTAGAGACGGAGCCACTTAGATGTATTGGGCGTGCTGAGGTATAGTCGTACATAAAGCGCTTCTTGGTCTTTTCCGTCGAAATCGCAAATGCACACTTCGTCAGATATGGGAACCACTTGTTTGAGGTCCATTGTGAAGTCGCTTGTCGTGGTGCCTTTGACGTTGAGATTGGTCCACTTTTCGCCGTCGGTTGAAATTTGAACCTTTCCCACCTTCATGTAGTCTTGATTAGTGGTTCCCATGCCAATGCGCACATTTTTGATGGGCTGCAGTTTGTTGAGTGTGAGCGTGTAGGCATCACCGTTTTGCTGGTTGCGCTTGAGACAAACGAACGTGGTATAGTCCTTGTCCGTCATCTTGTCTTTGGTCATGTTGTTGTAGATGTCGCCACTCGGAATTGTAGTTTCGCGGATCGTGGTCTTGTCGGGCAAGGTTATCTTGATGGAACTAACCACGAGCTTGAGCGTGACGGGGGTGTCCTTGTCGTTGACAACACCTACGTAGCGAACGTAGTCTGTGGGATAGGTGATGTGTTCCGTGATGCGAGTCCACGTTTTTCCGTCAGCGCTCATTACCACACTATGATTGGCAAGCAGTGTGTCAGCGACGGTGATTGATTTGACCAACTGTGGTTGTACCAACTTTGTACCGATGTACTCTCCGTGGTTCAACACGAAAGGCTTGGTCTGTACAATCGTGATGTTGGTCGTGTTGCTGACCGTACCTTTAAGTCCTTCAACGTTGCTGAAACTTGCAGGTGCTTTCATCGAAACTTTCTCGGGGAAGAAGCCGTCCATGCTGTTGCTCTTTAGATAGTCGATGAATCCGAGCAAATACCGCTGGCAAGGTTGCGAGGGACGAACGCTCGTGCTGATGCTGTTGCCCATGCCTTCAAGGGCGTATGCCTTAAATTCTTCGGCAGTAGAAAGCGCAGCTACTCGCTGAATTTCGTTGATGTATTTTTCCCAAACTTCAGTATTTCCACTTTCGTGGTTTGCGGCTGTACCTAAGAGGCCTTCTGTAATTTCGGCCATTGCCTTGAGCTTTAAGAGCCAAGGCGCAAGGTCAGTATAAAGCAGTCGTTCTCCGTCAACTTGGGAGTCTTTCAGCGCAATGAGTACGTCACACTTTGCGCTGATTTCTTTCATGAGGCTGATGAGTTCGCTGCTGCTGCCGTTTTGCTTGAATTTACTGATAAGGGTGTTGAGCGCATCGGGGTCGTTGTAACGGAGATAGAGGGCTAGATAGCGGTAGGCTTCTTGTGCAGCGGTATTGCCGGGGAGTACGGCCTTGTAGGATGCTTCCCACGATGTCTGGTTGTTGAACTTTGCGTTGTTCCAAGCGTAGTCTGCCACACTGAAGAGGGCGGTCTTTGAAACTTCTCCCTCTTGCATGGGGTTGCTGACGATGCCGAGACCATTATTGAGCTGCGAGGGAAGTGTAGCACTCGAGTTTACGGAAGGAAGGTCGTAGAAGTTGGAGTACATATCCATCGTGTAGATTTGTCCGTCGGCATTGTCGTTGCACGGATAGTTCCACCACCACTGTACGTTGCGTCCAAGGTCGTTCTTCACGGTGAGGAGGTCGTTGCTGTTGGGCACGCTCCACACTCCGTTACCTGTGGTGTAGATGGTTACGTAAGAAGGAGTGGCACTAAGGGCACCGAAGAATTTCTTGCGGACTTCTGCAGAGGCAAAGTTAGAACAATATACTTGGGGGACGAAGTGGAGCGGGCGCACAGTGTCGCTAGCTTCTGTGTAGTTTTTGTTGTACTTTGTTTCAAGCGCTTGCTGAAGCTGGGTGAGGTGGTCGGCATTGGTCTTGAGGTCGGCATCGGAAGTCGGCACGCCCACGTCGTCAACGAACACGGCGAATTGACGTACGCCGAGTTTATACATGTTGTTGTATTTCGTCATGATGTCGTTGACCACAGTGCTGCTGTTGATGAAGTCCGTGCCCGGATGAATGGCCCAGATGAAGTTGACCTTTGTTTGGTGTGACGTAGCTGTGATGTCCTTAATCATGTCCTGCGAGAGCCATCCGTTTTTCTTCTGCTCGGCAGTGATGGATGTGGGGTAGGGGGTCTTCCAGTAATTCGAATGGTACGGGTCGCTCTTGGCACCATAGAGGTAGGTGTTCATCTTGTAGCGCATCATGAAGCGCATAAGGTCTTTCTTCACGTCTACCGAGTAAGGGTAACCGTAGTAACCTTCCACGAGACCGCGGCTCTTCTGGTCTGCGTAGTCGTAGATTTTTACGCTGGCAAGATCGGACGTGCCGTTGTCGAGTATTTGTTCAAGTGTGGCGAGTCCGTAGAATGTGGCATCGGTGTTTTCGCCTATGATGACCACAGCAGCGTGTCCCCCATCGTTGAAGAGGGCGAGAGCGTGGCGGTCGTATTTATTTTCTTTTGTGAATACAGTGCGTAGAAGTCCGGCTTCGTCAGCTTTGGTGTTGGCTTTTTCGCTTGAACCGTTGATGCCCAAGTAGACGTTTGATGCTGTGGTTGATGGTTCCGCACTGACAGTTACGGTCAGTCCGTGATCTTCAAGTACACTTTTAGCGCGGTCAACGGTGTATGAGTCAATTCCGCTTTCGGCTACGATGGTAACGGCATTGGTGAAGCTGACTTTCTCGGTTCCTGCTACCTGTTCTTGGGGAATGGGGTAGACGGTGTAGCTATTCTGCGCTGCAAGTGGGGAGGCTGTTAGCAAAGCGAGCAGGGCTACGCTCAGTTTCTTCTTTTTCATAGAATAGGATGTTAAAGTGTTTGTTTTATCATGCAATAACCGAACATGCTTGTTCTCGACGTTCGGTGAGATTTTCAAGAAAATGTGGACAAGCATAGGCTCTTGGAACATACTTACTTATAATAATTGAATGCGCCTAGACCTATATGCTTGTCTACATGTGGGAAATAAAGTCCTAAGGATGTTCGTTTGAGCGAAACCTTAAGATGCTACGACAGGTTGTTAGTCTGTCCGAATAATCATTTGCTTAATTGCGCAATGGTTTCCTTAAGCGTTTGGATTTTGCTTTCTGCGTCGGCTTGTTTCTTGCGTTCGAGTTCTACCACTGCAGCTGGAGCATTGCTTACGAAGCGTTCGTTGCTGAGTTTCTTTTTTACACCCGTAAGGAATCCTTCGAGGTGCTTGAGTTCTGCTTCAGCTTTCTTGAGTTCGGCTTCCACGTCAATGAGGTCGCCCAGGGGAACGGCATATTCTGTTGTGCCAACCATGAAGGACGTGGCACCTTCGCTCTTGGTCTCCACAACCTTCACCTCGCTCACACCGGCCATTTTCACGACGACGCTGTCGAACGTGGGGAAAGGATTGGTGCTGATGACTTCCAGGTCGAGAACCTCACGCGGAGAGATGTTCTTTTGGTTGCGAACGGCGCGTACTCCTACGACAATTTCCTTCACGCTTTCGAAGTTTTTGAGTAGCGTCTTGTCGTCGTCATGTGGCTCATCAATCTGCATTTCGCTCACCATTATGCTTTCGCCTTCTTTGCGTTCCATGAGGTGCTGCCAAAGTTCTTCTGTGATGAAGGGCATGAATGGGTGGAGTAGGTGGAGGAGTTTGTCGAAGGCAGACAGCACGGCTTTGTAGGTCGTGGCATCGATAGGAGAACCATATGCAGGCTTCACCATTTCAAGGTACCAACTGGAGAATTCTTCCCAAAAGAGTTTGTATACTTCCATTAGGGCTTCGCTCAGACGGTATTTCTTGAAGAGGTCTGCCACGGTGGCTGCGCTTTCGCGGAGCTTGGCTTCGAACCACTTTACAGCGAGTTTGGATGTCTCGGGTTGCACCGCGTCTTCGCTTACTTGCCATCCCTGTACAAGACGGAATGCATTCCATATCTTGTTGCAGAAGTTACGGCCTTGTTCGCAAAGCGCTTCGTCGAAGAGAATGTCGTTTCCTGCAGGAGCGGCAAGCATCATGCCCATGCGTACGCCGTCGGCACCGAATTTGTCTATCAAAACGAGGGGATCGGGGGAGTTACCGAGTGACTTAGACATTTTGCGACCAATCTTATCGCGCACGATGCCTGTGAAATATACATTGCGGAAAGGCATCTTGCCTGTATATTCGTAACCCGCCATAATCATACGTGCCACCCAGAAGAAGATGATATCCGGACCGGTTACGAGGTCGGCAGTGGGGTAGTAATACTTGAATTCTTCGTTATCGGGGTCAAGAACGCCGTTGAAGAGCGAGATGGGCCAAAGCCAAGATGAGAACCACGTGTCAAGTGCATCCTCGTCCTGACGGAGATCTGAGGCTTGAAGTTCAGCGTTGCCGCTTTTCTCTCTTGCAAGCGAAACGGCTTCTTCAATGGTTTCGGCCACGACGAATCCTCCTGTCGGGAGATAGTATGCGGGAATGCGGTGTCCCCACCAAAGCTGGCGTGAGATGCACCAGTCCTTGATGTTCTCCAACCAGTGGCGGTAGGTGTTCTTGTACTTGGCTGGGTAGAACTTGATTTCGTCGTTCATGACGGGTGGAAGAGCGAGGTCGGCAAAATGCTGCATCTTGAGGAACCATTGCATGGATAGTTTCGGTTCGATGGGTACACCAGTGCGTTCAGAGCAACCTATCTTGTTGTCGTAGTCTTCAATCTTTTCCATAAGGCCTGCTTCCTGAAGGTCTATGGCAATCTGCTTGCGTACGGCAAAACGTTCTTGGCCGACATACATGCCTGCGGCTTCGGAGATGGTTGCATCGTCGTTGAAGATGTCAATCGTTTCGAGTCCATACTTTTCTCCGAGCATATAGTCGTTGACGTCGTGGGCAGGAGTAACCTTGAGGCATCCTGTACCGAACTCGATGTCAACATATTCGTCTTCGATTACGGGAATCACGCGACCAACGAGGGGGACAATAACTTTCTTTCCCTTCAGCCAGTGGTTCTTGGGGTCGTTAGGATTTATGCACATGGCCACATCGCCCATGATGGTTTCGGGGCGTGTGGTGGCTACTACTGCATAGCGTCCTTTTGCGTCGGAATGGATTATTTCGCCTTCTTCTCCGGTTGCTCCCGTGCCGTCGTCTTCACTGACGTAGTATTTCATGTAGTAGAGCTTGGTGTGCTCTTCCTTGTAGACAACTTCTTCGTCGCTAAGGGCCGTTTTGGCTTTGGGGTCCCAATTGACCATACGAACGCCACGATAGATGAGTCCTTTGCGATAAAGGTCAACGAACACATGGTTGACGCTCTTTGAGCGTTCTTCGTCCATGGTGAATGCGGTTCGGCTCCAATCGCATGAAGCACCTACGCGACGAAGTTGCTTGAGGATGATGCCTCCGTGCTCTTCAGTCCAAGCCCATGCATGCTTGAGGAATTCTTCACGTGTGAGGTCGGTCTTTTTAATGCCTTGTTCAGCCAAGCGGTTGACGACTTTAGCTTCGGTGGCAATGGAAGCATGGTCTGTGCCGGGCACCCAGCAAGCGTTTTTGCCTTCCATGCGTGCTCGGCGCACGAGGATGTCCTGGATTGTTTCGTTAAGCATGTGCCCCATGTGAAGCACGCCCGTTACGTTGGGGGGAGGGATTACAACGGTGTAGGGTTCGCGGCCATCGGGCTTGGAGGAGAAAAGGTTGTTGTCGTTCCAATATTGGTACCACTTACCTTCAACTTCTTCCGGATTGTAAGTTTTTGCTAATTCCATTTTATGATGTGGAGTTTTGTTTATGCAGAGGTTTGGGGATTTCGCCGACTTTGGCGCATTATGTCTTGCAAAGTTACGCTACGCATAGCGTTTTGCAAAATTTATGTGGCTAAATTTAACCTTGAAAGATATGGGACGGATTGTAATAATGCTTTAAAGGAATGTTCTTGAGATATGGAACTGTCTATAGGGTGGTTCTATAAATCTTTACAACGTGGTCGTTAGCGTTTTGGCGAAGCGGAGAAGCTCGTGCATTGGAAAGTATTCATGTGCAAAGTTTCGTTCTGTATTTACTAAGAAAGCGGACCTTTACAAGGCCCGCTTTCTTATCTCTATTGCTGCAATTGCATGATTGCTTTAGCGTGCTAGCGCTAAACTCTTGTGCAAAAGTTGTTTGTTGTGGTTAGTTCACACCGCCTTCTTTGAGCAACTTAGCCATTTGCTCTTGCAGTTCTTTGGCTTTAGCGCCTGCGACAGTAGCGAAGTTTTCGGTGGTGTCGGCATAGATAATGCCTCTTGAGGAGTTGACGAGTAATCCACAGTCCTTTGTCATGCCGTATTTGCATACTTCTTCAAGTGAGCCTCCCTGTGCGCCTACACCGGGTACGAGAAGGAAGTGGTTCGGAACGATTTTGCGGATGTCCTCAAAGAGGCGGCCTTGTGTGGCGCCTACGACATACATCATCTGCTTGTCGTCGGCCCATTGCTGTGATGTGCGGAGCACCTTTTCAAAGAGGCGTTCGCCGTTGGCATCGGTGGTGAGCTGGAAGTCGTGTGATCCCTTGTTGCTTGTCAATGCGAGAAGGATGACCCATTTCCCTTCGTACTGGAGGAAGGGGGTGACGCTGTCTTCGCCCATGTAGGGGGCTACGGTAAGGGAATCGATGTCCATTTCCTCAAAGAAAGAGCGGGCATACATCGCAGATGTGTTGCCTATGTCGCCACGTTTGGCGTCGGCTATGATGAACTGCTCGGGGTAGTTTTGTTTGATGTATTTTACGGTTTTCTCGAAGGCTGTCCATCCTTTCAGGCCGAAGCATTCGTAGAAAGCCAGATTGGGTTTGTAAGCCACGCAATAGGGGGCTGTTGCGTCAATTATGGCTTTGTTGAACGCGAAAATAGGGTCCTCTTCCTTGAGTAGATGTTGGGGAATCTTTTTGAGATCCGTGTCCAGTCCTACGCAGAGAAACGACTGCTTGGCGCGGATGTTGTCGATAAGTTGTTGTTTGTTCATAATCGTAGCGTATGTGAGTTCTTTATTGTTCGTCTTCGTCTTTGTCGGCGAGGCAAAGACGTCGGAGGTCGTACATTGAACCGTTGTAGATGTTGAAGTCTACGTTGCCTTTTATGCCGCCCACCTTGCCGCAGTCGGTGTGTTGCCAAAACTTCCATTTTCCTTTGTAGGCTAGTTTCGACACGTAGTAGTGAGCAATCCAGTAGGGATAGCGTTCAAAATCCTTTGAATTGAGGTATGATTCGCGAAACTTGTAACCCGTATAAAGAATTGGCGGCACGCCGTAATGTTTCTCTACGATGTCGAGCCATGTTTTGGCTGCTTTCTGCAACTGTTCTTTCGAAAGTTGTCCGGTCTCTTCTATGTCAAGAACAGGAGGGAGGTCTCCGGCTTCGAGGTGTACTTGTTTGAGGTAATATTCAGCCTGTTCTTTAGCGGGCACACCAGGTTTGAAATAGTGGTATGCGCCGCGTATCAGACCAATTTCGCGCGCTTCGTAGAAGTTGTCGTTGAAGTTTTCGTCAAGAAAATTTTTGCCTTCAGTGGCTTTGACAAAAACGAAGTTTACGGCTTCCTTTCCGATGTTTGCCCGTGAGAGTTTTTCCCAATCTATGTTGCCTTGGTGATGACTGACGTCGATTCCACGAATGGAATAGCCCTCGGGGTATATCTCGTTGCCGTAGCGTGCATTCCAACGTGAGGTGTATGGCTCTACAAAATAGATGTATGTCCAATAGCAAAGCAATCCGCTAAACAATACAACGCACAAACGTATGAGTACAGCACGTGTTTTCCGCGTCATACTTGCAGTACCCTTTTTCCGCTTTTTGCGGTTTGTGGGCTTGCGGTGTGAAGCGGAGGATATGCGTGCCGTTTTTTGTCGTGGCGTTTGTGCTGCACGGGGCGTTTTCACAGCCATTGGTGAAGTTGAGGTTTTGGGCGGTTGCGGCTTAGAGTGCCGGTGGTGTTTAGGCTTTCAAAACGAGGGTTACGCGGACTATTGCCACGCAACCCTCGGAAAATTGCCGTTCATCATCGTAGTGCATGTCGGCTCTTGCTTAGAGCTAACATACGGGCCTTTGATGTGAACTTGTTGTATTATAGACGATTGTATCTATGATAGGCTTACTTGCCTTGCTCAAGTTTGAGCGTTACGGTGCACTGGTCACATACTTCGGTGGGACCAAAGTACTGGATGGGACCAGGGTATACGAAGCAAGTGTTTTCGGCCCATTCTTCGCGGTGAGCAGCGAACTCCTTGAAGGGTGCGCCATCAAGACGGACGAGGGCTTTCTTGATTACGGGCTTCATCTTACCGTTGCGGCGCTCCATGTTCATCATCATGGTGATGGGCACACCACCGGCTACCCAATTTTCTGCGGGAGCTGTGGTGTTCTTAACGATGGCCATGTAGCCGGTCTTTCCGTTTGCAACGAGCTGAGCAGCACTGGTGCCGAGGGCATAGCAGTAGTCAGCGTCGTAGTTGGAGGGAGCTGCGCAACGTCCTTCGTAACCGAAGAAGTGGTGCTGGGCTGCGAACTTGCCGGTGTATTTGCCTTCCTTCTTCCAAGCTGCGAGTTTGTTGGCAACCATTTCGGAAAGGAGTTTTTCGGTTTCGATGAGCGATACCTGTACGTTTCCGTGCGGGTCGCGCTCCATAGTGAGCTGCTTGGCAACGCCTTCGGGGAGGCTTTCGTAAATGGCAGCGTTTTCTTTGGAAAGCTTGCCGAGAATCCATGCGCGCTGTTCTGCTGCAGCAACGGATGCAGCTTCGGGAGTAGCGAGGAGGTCGTTGAGCTCGGCTATGAGAGCCTTCATGGCGGGGATGAACTCAATGAGACCTTCGGGGATAAGCACCGTACCGAAGTTGTTGCCGTTAGCGGCACGCTTAGCCACTACGCCAGCAATGTAGGTTACGATGTCGTCGAGCGTCTGGTTCTTTTCTTCAACCTCTTCGCTTACGATGCATACGTTGGGCTGACACTGGAGTGCGCACTCAAGGGCGATGTGGCTGGCAGAACGACCCATGAGTTTGATGAAGTGCCAATATTTGCGTGCAGAGTTGGCATCGCGCTGTATGTTGCCAATTACTTCTGCGTAAGTCTTGCAGGCTGTGTCGAAGCCGAAGGAGGTTTCAATCTGCTCGTTCTTGAGGTCGCCGTCGATGGTCTTGGGGCAACCGATAACCTGTACGCCGTAGTTCTTTGCAGCATAGTATTCTGCGAGTACGCAAGCGTTGGTGTTGGAGTCGTCGCCACCAATGATTACGATAGCCTTAATGTCGAGCTCGCGGATAATCTTCAAGCCGCTTTCGAACTGCTCAACTTCTTCGAGCTTTGTACGTCCGGAACCGATCATGTCGAAACCGCCGGTGTTGCGGTATTCGTCGGCTACTTCCTGGGTGATTTCGATGTATTTGTGATCAACGAGACCACCGGGGCCCATAAGGAAACCGTAGAGCTTGCTAGCGGGGTTCTGCTTCTTAAGTTCGTCGTAAAGGCCGCAGATTACGTTATGTCCGCCGGGAGCCTGTCCACCAGAGAGGATTACACCAATGTTGATGGGGGCATATTCCTTCTTCTCGTCAGAGGGTACGAACTCAACGAGGGGCATGCCATATGTGTTGGGGAAGAGAGCCTTGATTTCGGCTTGGTCGCCCACGCTCTGGGTGGGTTCACCTTCTTTGATGCTTACGCCCGCACGGAGTCCTGCGGGGAGTTTGGGCTGATACGCGGCACGCGCAATCTGTAATGCACTTTTTTCCATAAAGGTTTGTGTACGTTGTTTGGTTTATGGTTTTGGCCGCCGGTCTTTCGCATTTTGCTTCCGTCAGCCTTTTCACGGAGCAAATGTAGCCAATTTTTGTGACATTTCTCTTACAAGCACAACGATTTCTTATATCGCAAGAAGCAATTAGAAGATTGGTCGGTGGAGAAAACTGCAAAAGATAGATTTTTATTCCACTTATAAATAGGACTCTATATGAATGACGTTAGACTGTTGCTCTATGTAGATGCTCCGATTGCAAACAAACCTTTTAAAGGTTAAATTAAGGACATGTGAAATCACTTCTGCGAACTTGCAGATAGAGTCGGGGATAACGCTTTTTAACCGAGGACGAGTGGTTCGTTCGCACACCAAGGCATCTTCCTAAAATTCCAAGGCATCTCAAATTTTGGGGATGCCTTGGAATTTTTTCTGGAAGCCTCGTAATTTGAGCGAGAAAATGCCCCATTTCTTCTTGGTATGGTATATTTATGCAGGGATATATGCGAATATTGGTATATATGCTAAAAATGCAGCATAATACTGGATAATTATGCGCGTTGTGGTTGGCGTATTTACGATCATTTGTCAGCTGAAAAATTCTATGCGATTCTCAGTGTTAAAAAATAGACCAAAATCGGTTGCCTCCACGGTATTGTCTAAGTTGAGTAACGATGATAGCAAAGGTACGTTGGTGAAAAGACTCGTCAAGTGTTGTGCGGTTTGCGTACTTTGTGTTGGCTTCCGACACGACTATATGCGGCAAATCTAAATGCATAAAACGCGCTTCTGCTTCGTGTGGCAGAAAAAATCTCTCAAAAATATCTTGCTCAACCACAAGGCTTGCATTAACTTTGCAATTCATTTGTAGCGCACTTCGCGCTAGCTTTAGCTTGAAAACAAACTGCAAAACCCTAATAATCCATATTCATATGATTTCTGACGATTTCAAGAAATTTGCCGCATCGCGCACAGGACTTAACTCGATGGTGCTTGACGATGTAATCAAAAGCCAGAACCAGTATCTCAATCCTTATATACTTGAGGAGCGCCAGCTCAACGTGACGCAGATGGACGTATTCTCACGTCTGATGATGGACCGCATCATATTTCTCGGCACGCAGATTGACGACTATACGGCCAATACGCTCCAGGCACAGTTGCTCTATCTCGATTCCGTAGACCCCGGAAAGGACATCTCTATATATGTGAACTCTCCCGGCGGTTCGGTTTATGCCGGTTTGGGAATTTACGACACCATGCAGTTTATCCAGAGCGACGTGGCTACGATCTGCACAGGTATGGCAGCGTCCATGGCCGCAGTGCTTCTCGTGGCCGGAGCTGAAGGCAAGCGCTCGGCTCTTCCTCACTCGCGTGTGATGATTCATCAGCCGATGGGCGGAGCGCAAGGTCAGGCCTCTGATATAGAGATTACCGCTCGCGAAATTCAGAAACTCAAGAAAGAGCTCTACACCATCATTGCCGACCACTCCCATACCGACTTTGACAAGGTTTGGGCTGACTCAGACCGCGACTATTGGATGACCGCCGTCGAGGCTAAAGAGTACGGAATGATTGACCGTATCTACGAATCGAAACATAAAATAAAGGAGTAATTCCTGCTTTACTTAGATTAAATGGCAAGCAATAAGAAAAAATGTTCTTTCTGTGGACGTTCGGAAGACGAAGTGAGCATGTTGCTGACCGGCGTTAACGGTTACATTTGTGCTGACTGCGTAATGAACGCCTACCAGGTAATCCAGGAATATCTGCCGGGAGAACTTGCAAATAACGAAAAGAAAACAGCCAAACCGGACAACATCGACTTGACGACCGTTCCCAAGCCTAAAGATATAAAGGCCTACCTTGACCAATATATTATAGGACAGGACGATGCTAAGCGCTATCTTTCTGTGGCTGTATACAACCATTACAAGCGACTTTCGCAACACAACGTCACCCGCGGACGTAAGAAGTCGGAAGACAATCAGGTAGAAATAGAGAAGTCGAACATCATTATGGTCGGTTCCACCGGTACGGGAAAGACTCTTCTTGCACGTACTATTGCCCGTCTTCTCGATGTTCCGTTTACCATTGTTGATGCAACAGTGTTTACCGAAGCAGGCTACGTGGGTGAGGATATAGAAAGCATTCTAACTCGCCTCCTTCAGGTAGCAGACTACGACGTAAGCCGTGCAGAGCGCGGCATCGTGTTCATCGACGAAATTGACAAGATAGCCCGCAAGGCAGACAATCCTTCAATCACTCGCGACGTGAGCGGCGAAGGTGTACAGCAAGGTCTGCTAAAAATGCTCGAAGGCTCCATGGTGAACGTGCCCCCCAAAGGCGGTCGCAAACATCCGGACCAAGACTACATCCATGTTGACACACGCAACATCCTCTTTATATGTGGCGGTGCGTTTGACGGCATAGAGAAGAAAATTGCACAGCGACTCAATACGCACACCGTAGGCTTCGATTCCGTGCAGAATGCGAAACGTCTTGATCCGGGTAATCTCATGCAGTATGTAGAGCCGCAAGATCTCAAGAGCTTCGGTCTCATCCCCGAAATCATCGGACGTCTGCCTGTGCTCACCTATCTCAAGCCCCTCGACCGCGAGGCATTGCGCAACATCCTTACCGAGCCGAAAAACTCCATCATTAAGCAGTATACCGAACTTTTCAAGATGGACGGCGTGAAGCTGACCTTCGAAAACGATGCGCTTGAATACATCGTCGACAAGGCTGTGGAGTACAAACTCGGCGCACGCGGACTCCGTTCCATTGTAGAAACCATCATGATGGACGCCATGTTTGAAGTTCCTTCAACAGAAGAGAAGACCTTCAAGGTGACGCGCGACTACGCCAAGGCCCAACTCGAAAAAAGCGACCGCTTGAAATAAAGTCCTCGTTTGGAAAACATCGGCGGCAATTGCGCCTGTAGCTTATGTGACACGCGCAAACAGTTCGCTAGAACCTAACATAGCTACCGCATTCACTGTACGTTGAACACTTGCAGTGATATGCGGCAGTTCTTCCGATCAACCAATCCAACACACCTAAACAGACCATTACAGAAACATTCCCACAAGTTCTCCCTCAAAAGAATAGTAAAAATGTCTGCCTTGCAGACATTTTTTTCGCCATAGCACATTGTAGGTACAACCATTTTGTTATATCTTTGCTTTAGAGAAAGGAGCAAGCAGTATGCAAAAGGTGCTTCCTGCTGCCTTCTCAACCCCCAAAACAAAACGTAGAACCTGACAAGCCTAAGCACCAGAAAAGCTATGGAGGATAATATCAATCTGAAAAATGAACTCAAGAAACATTTTGGATTTGACACATTCAAAATGAACCAGGAGGCCATCATACGCAGCCTCTTGGATGGAAATGACGTATTCGTACTCATGCCTACAGGAGGAGGAAAGTCGCTTTGCTATCAGCTTCCCGCCCTCATCATGGAAGGTACGGCCATCGTCATATCTCCGCTCATTGCGCTCATGAAAAATCAGGTTGACATGATGCGCCACCAAAGTCAGGAAGACGGCATCGCTCACTTCATCAATTCTTCGCTCACGCGTAACCAGATTGAAAATGTGAAGTCCGATGTACGTCGCGGCATCACCAAACTCCTCTATGTAGCTCCTGAACAATTGACAAAAGAGGCTAATGTGGAATTCCTTCGCAGTGTGAAGATCTCCTTCTATGCTGTCGACGAAGCTCACTGCATCTCAGAATGGGGACACGACTTCCGCCCGGAATATCGTCGCATACGTCCTCTTATCACAGAGATTGGCACAGCTCCAATAATAGCCCTCACGGCCACTGCCACCGAGAAAGTGCGTGCCGACATCAAGAAAAACTTAGGAATGATGGACTGTCACGAGTTTAAAAGCTCGTTTAACCGTCCCAATCTCTACTACGAAATACGTCCCAAGACGAAAGACGTTGATAAGGAAGTCATCAAGTTTGTCAAGCAGCACTCAGGAAGTTCTGGTATCATATACTGCCTCAGTAGAAAGAGCGTAGAAGAACTGGCCGAGATACTTCGCACAAACGATATCAAAGCACAGGCCTATCACGCCGGAATGGACGGGCAAAGCCGCTCAAAGGCACAAGACGATTTCCTTATGGAACGAATAGACGTCATTGTGGCCACCATAGCCTTCGGCATGGGCATCGACAAGCCCGACGTGCGTTTTGTTATCCACTACGACATACCTAAAAGTCTTGAAGGATATTATCAAGAAACAGGGCGAGCCGGTCGCGATGGCGGCCAGGGCATCTGTCTCGCTTTCTTTTCACGGAAAGACCTACAGAAACTCGAGAAGTTTATGGAAGGCAAACCCGTGGCCGAACAGGACATAGGCCGACAACTTCTTAAGGAGACGGCAGCATATGCTGAAAGCTCCGTGTGTCGGCGCAAATTATTGTTGCACTATTTTGGCGAAGACTACGAAAAGGAGAATTGCGGGAACTGTGACAACTGCAAACACCCCAAGAAACTCGTGGAAGCAACAACCAACTTAACGAAAGCCATAGAAACCGTCATCGCTACCAAAGAGAATTTCCGCGATGACTACATAAAAGACATATTGATGGGTAAACGTACCGAAGAAGTGTGCGCCCACCATCACGACAATCTGGAAGTCTTTGGCGAAGGCGAAGAAACCTCCGAACGCATTTGGAACGCGGTGTTACGTCAAGCCATTTTGGCAGGCTACCTTGAAAAGGACGTTGAAAACTACGGCGTCATAAAGGTGACCGACAAGGGACAGAAATTCCTTCAACATCCCGTCAAGTTTGAAATCGTAGAAGACCGCAACTTCGACGAGGAAGAGTGCGAAAACGTGCCCGATGGCAATGAATCGTGCGCTGTCGACCCAGCACTCTTTCAAATGCTCAAGGACCTTCGCAAGCGCATGTCCAAAGAACTGGATGTCCCGCCTTACGTGATCTTCCAGGACCCCTCGCTCGAAGCGATGGCCACCGTATATCCGCAGACCATTGACGAACTGCAGAACTTACCCGGTGTTGGCGCAGGAAAAGCAAAACGCTATGGTGAGAACTTCTGCAAACTCATCAAGCAACACTGCGAAGACAACGACATTGAACGCCCCGAAGACCTCCGCATACGCACCGTGGCCAACAAGTCGAAAATAAAAATTAGCATCATACAGAACATCGACCGTAAGGTTGCACTTGACGACATCGCAATGTCGAAAGGCATAGAGTTCGACGAACTCCTCGATGAAGTAGAGTCAATCGTCTATTCCGGAACGAAGTTGAACATCGACTACTTTATCTACGACCGGATGGACGACGACCGTGTGGATGACATCTACCAATACTTCAAAGAAAGCGAGACCGACGACCTTGACGAGGCGCTTGACGAACTCGGCGACGACTATACCGAAGACGAAATACGTCTTGTGCGCATCAAATTCATCTCCGAAATGGCCAACTAGCCACGTTGGAGAACGGTCGGATACGCGTTCTGTAAACCCTAGAGTAACCACGTCCTGTCTGACACAGTCATTTTAATAGACTTCCCACAGAAGGACCTTTTGCTTGAAAGCATATGACAAACAATCCCAACTGCGAAAGCACAGAGAAGAAAAGCTTGAACTTCATCGAGCAAATCGTAGACAACGACCTCAAAGCGGGTAAAAACGGAGGACGTCTCCAAACCCGCTTCCCGCCCGAACCCAACGGCTACCTCCACATAGGACATGCAAAAGCCATCTGTATGGACTTCGGCATAGCCCAAAAGTTTGGAGGTGTCTGCAACCTGCGATTCGACGACACCAATCCTCAGAAAGAAGACACCGAATATGTAGAAGCCATCAAGCACGACATTGAATGGCTCGGCTTCAAGTGGGGAAACATCTATCACGCTTCCGACTACTTCCAGCAGCTTTGGGACTTCGCCATTCGCCTCATCAAAGAAGGCAAAGCCTACGTTGACGAGCAGACCAGCGAACAAATTGCCGAACAAAAAGGTACGCCCACTCAAGCAGGAACAGAAAGCCCTTATCGCAACCGCCCCATCGAAGAGAATCTTGAACTCTTCAACAAGATGAACAGTGGCGAAGTGCCCGAAGGTGCCATGGTGCTCCGTGCAAAGATTGATATGGCAAACCCCAATATGCATTTCCGCGACCCGATTATCTATCGTGTCATCAACAAAGACCACCATCGCACCGGAAGCAAATGGAGAGCCTACCCCATGTACGATTTCGCACACGGACAGAGCGACTATTTCGAAGGCGTTACACACTCCATATGCACCCTTGAATTCGTGCCTCATCGTCCCCTCTACGACTATTTCGTTGATGAGCTCAAAGAAGGCAAGGACCTCGACGACAATCGTCCCCGCCAGTACGAGTTCAACCGTCTGAACCTCACCTACACCGTCATGTCAAAGCGTAAGCTCCTTGCACTTGTGAAGGAAGGTTTGGTTGACGGATGGGATGACCCCCGCATGCCGACAGTCTGCGGACTCCGTCGCCGTGGCTATTCGCCCGAAGCCGTGCGCAAATTCATCGACATGATTGGATACACCAAGTTCGATGCCCTCAACGACTATGCCATGCTCGAGGCTGCCGCTCGCGAAGATCTCAATGCACGTGCCCTTCGTGTAAGCGCAGTGCTCAACCCGGTGAAGCTCGTTATCACTAACTATCCCGAGGGACAGACCGAGCAGATGGAGGCTGTCAACAACCCCGAACGCGAAGAAGACGGTACACACACCGTTACGTTCAGTCGCGAACTTTGGATGGAGCGCGACGACTTCATGGAAGACGCTCCAAAGAAGTTCTTCCGCATGGTGCCCGGAAAAGAAGTGCGTCTGAAGAACGCCTACATCGTAAAATGCACCGGATGCAAGAAGGCCGCCGATGGCACGATCGAAGAAATCTACGCAGAGTACGACCCCGATACACGCACCGGTATGGAAGGTGCCAACCGCAAGGTGAAAGGCACACTCCACTGGGTCAACGCCAACGACTGCAAGAAGGCAGAAGTGCGCCTTTACGATCGTCTCTTCAACGTGGAAAACCCCTCTGCCGACGAGCGTGACTTCCGTGAACTTCTCAACGAAAATTCGCTCACGCGTCTCACCGAATGCTACGTGGAACCCTTTGCCGTAGAAAATCCCACCGGAAACCGCTACCTGCAGTTCCAGCGTATCGGCTATTTCACACCCGACACCTCATCCACGAGCGAACACCCCGTGTTCAACCGCACTGTCGGACTGAAAGACAACTGGGCTAAGAAATAACCTCACAACCTATGCGGCCTGTAATTTTCGCACGCATTTTCAACCTGCAAACCTTCTCGGGCAATTCTCCTTTTGTATGCCCACGTAGAGTAGGTAACAAATATGCCAGGTGAGCGGGCGCATCTTACAGGCCGCATTTCAATTCCTTCGGGCACGATATGCCATTTCTTCGAGGTGAAGACTTTAAGAACCAATACCATTATCTCCTATGGACAAGCATTTGAAAGAAGCCATTGAAACATACGAACGCAACATAAAGAGTGGTGAACTCTTCTATATGGACGCCTCTACGCTCGTCGACATTGAAAGCTACTACGAGAAGCAGAACATGGACTACGAGGCGGAGCAATGTTTGCGTTTCGCCAAGCAACTCCACCCCGACGACGAAGAAGTGCTCATCACCGAAGCCTACAGGCTGAAGATGAAAGGGCAATGCACCGAAGCCTACCGTATCATCAAGCAGCTTCCCAACCAGCAACACTCCGAAGTCCAACTCTTCTACATAGAGTGGAACGTAATGGCTGGACAAGTAGACAAGGCAATGGAACTGTATGACAAATACATGGAAATACCATGTGCCGAAATCGACAAGAACAATTTTATTTTCGACATGAGCGAAATACTTGTTGATTATGGCTACTCCCGTCGTGCCATACGCTTGCTAACTCAAATCCCATCCAGCTATCCCGAATATAAGCGCACGATAGAGTTGCTAGCCGATGCCTATTACCAAACTGCCGATTACGTGAAGGCAGAAGAAGTAATGCAACAAATGGTAGATCTCAACCCGTACGACGCATACTCTTGGGCACAACTTGCCGATGTGCAGCAAAAAGTCGGACTTTACGACGATGCGCTTGAAAGCTGCGAATACGCTTTGGCAATCAATCCCGAACTCCAAGCCGCAAGAACGCTGCAAGTGTTCGTTCTGTTTCGGTTAGCCCGAACCGACGAAGCGCTCAAACTCATCGACACCTATAAAAACGATGCCCCTGATGATTATGCCATGTTTATGTATGCAGGAGGAGCATTGTTTGAAAAAAAACAGTTTGACAAAGCCATAGCTTACTACGACCATGCGATGGCTTACTGCCCCGTCAATTCTCCCGACCGCCAAAACGTTGTGACAGACCTTTCGCTCTGCAGAGCCGTATGCGGACATCTGCAGGAAGGACTTGAGCTCTATGGTACAACAGCGCCCACGTCTTCCGACATTCTCGACTTCTACCAACGCGTGTTTGCTCTTCTTGTCGATTCAAACCGAACAAAAGAAGCCATAGATATTGTCCGCATCGTGCTCAAGATCAAGAAAGAGCAATATATGACTTACGCCGACATCTACGACGTGCTCAATCAACACGAATGGTTCCACGAAGCGAAAGACATTTGGGAAACCCTCTTCAAAGAACCTACGCCAGAGGAACAATACGGAAGATATTATTTCGTACGTCTGAAAGCAGCAAAAATACTCAACGAACCGTCTGAATATGTAAACACATTACGTACGATTACGGAAAAGTATCCTATCCAAGCTGCCGAATTGATTAAGAATTTGGAAGCAATAGGACAAGAAATACCGCGTAAGGAAGACGGACAACTAGACTTTGCCGCCATTGGCCTTCTAATGCTGCGCGAAAAAATGACGGGAGAATAAATAAGACAAAACACTCGCTTCATGACGATATCCAACAAAACCGTGTGCGCGGACCTGCGCTATTTGAAGCTATTGGCTCGCGACTTCCCTACCATATCAAGCGTCACGACAGAAATCATCAACCTTGAGGCTATACTCCATCTGCCCAAGCCCACGGAACACTTTCTTGCCGATTTGCATGGTGAAAACGAGGCGTTCCAGCATGTGCTGCGCAACGCTTCGGGCAATATTAAACGCAAAGTAAAGGAACTCTTCGGAAACACCTTGCGCGAAAAGGAAATACGCGACCTTTGCACGCTCATCTATTATCCCAAAGAGAAACTAGAGTTAGTAAAGCAAAACGACACGAATCTCGCAGACTACTACCAAACTACGCTCAACCAGCTGATTGCCGTATGTCGTAACGTTTCCTCCAAATACACACGTTCCAAAGTTCGCAAGAGTCTTCCCGAAGAATTCGCCTACATCATTGAAGAGCTCCTTCACGAGAGTACTGACGACCGTAACAAGCAAGCTTACGTGGGCGTCATCATACAAACTATCATCGGCACTGGCCGCGCTGCAGGGTTTGTAAAAGCCCTCTGCGAACTCATCCAACGGCTCGCCATTGACCAACTCCACATTCTTGGCGACATTTTCGACCGTGGTCCCGGGGCGCATCTCATTATGGACACCCTATCGGCCTATCACCACTGGGACATTCAGTGGGGTAACCACGACATACTATGGATGGGCGCTGCAGCAGGCAATCCCGCCTGCATAGCCAGTGTGTTGCGTCTCTCGTTCCGTTACGCCAACACGCAAACCATAGAAGAAGGCTATGGCATAAACATGGTTCCGTTGGCCACCTTTGCCATGGAAACCTACAGCAATGACCCCTGCGCGCAGTTCTATCCCAAAATAGAAGATCCCGAACGCAAACCCAACGAAAAGACGTGCAAACTCATTGCGCAAATGCACAAGGCCATTACGGTCATTCAGTTCAAACTGGAGGGACAACTCTATAAGGCCCACCCGGAATGGAACATGGAAGGACGTGCATTGCTCGGAGCCCTTTCGCCCGACATGAAAACGTGTGTGATAGACGGTAAGACCTATCCCATGCTCGACAGTAACTTCCCCACCGTCAATCCGAAGGACCCCTTTGCCTTCACACCCGAAGAAGCCGAAGTTGTCAACCGCCTTTGTCGCCTCTTCACCCAAAGCGACCGTCTGCAGCAGCACGTGGCAGAACTGCTCCTTCACGGTTCAATGTACGGCATCTACAATTCCAATCTTCTCTTCCACGCCTCCATTCCGCTCAACGAAGACGGAACGCTTAAAGAAGTGGAGGTGGAAGGACAACGCGTGGCAGGACGTGCACTTATGGAGCGTGTGGAACAGCTCGTGCGCATGCCTTTCGACGACGAGGCGGACCGTACCGAACTCAAAGCTGCCAAAGATTACTTCTGGTATCTTTGGTGCGGGCCTGATTCCCCCCTCTTCGACAAGTCCAAGATGGCAACGTTTGAACGTTACTTCATTGCCGATAAAGATACGCACAAGGAGCAAAAAGGAAACTACTACACCTTGCGCGACAATCCCGAGATCTGCGACAAACTTATGGATGCTTTCCAAGTGAAGGGTAAACACCGTCACATCATCAATGGTCATGTGCCCGTGCGTGCAGCCAGTGGCGAAAACCCCATCAAGGCAGGCGGTAAACTGATGGTCATAGACGGCGGCTTCGCAAAGGCTTACCACGACACCACGGGTATAGCGGGCTATACGCTTGTCTATCATAGTCGTGGTTTCCAACTCGTGCAGCACGCTCCTTTCACCTCAACAGAAAACGCCATCATCAACGGAACCGACATCCAGTCCACTACGCAAATCGTGGAAATGATGGGACACCGTGCCATGGTGAACGATACCGACAAAGGCACCGAACTTCGCGAACAGATTGCCGATCTTGAAAAACTACTCGTAGCTTATCGCCGAGGATTTATCAAGGAACTTTAAACAGACAAAACATGAAATCTCTTAGAGAACTTTACAGAATAGGTCAAGGGCCGTCGTCGAGTCATACGATGGGCCCGCGCGCAGCTGCACTGCGTTATCTTGAGCGCCACCCCGAGGCAGCCTCTTTCCGTGTGACACTCTATGGAAGTCTGGCTTCTACCGGAAAAGGCCACCTTACCGACTATGCCATTGTAAACGTACTCGGCAAAGAACGTACCGAAATCGTTTGGAAACCCGATGTCACCCTTTCCTTCCATCCGAACGGAATGAAATACGAAGCGCTGGATGCAAACGGTGTAGCTAGCGATGAATGGACTGTCTTCAGCGTGGGAGGTGGTGCTTTGGCCGAAGAAGGTGAATCGCAAATAGACACACCTGACGTCTACGACATGGACCGTCTTTCCGACATCAAACAATGGTGTGAAGCCAACGGCATGTCCTATTGGGAATATGTAGAAAAATGCGAAGGACCTGAAATTTGGGATTTTCTTGAAGAGGTTTGGCACGTGATGTGTGCGGCTGTAGAACGCGGCATAGAACACGAAGGCGTGCTCCCCGGCGCTCTCAAGTTGCGCCGTAAAGCTCCCGACTATTATATTCGCGCACTCGGCTATGGCTCTAATCTTCAGTCACGTGGCCTTGTATTTTCCTATGCTTTAGCCGTAAGCGAAGAGAATGCATCTGGCGGCCAAATTGTCACTGCTCCCACCTGTGGAGCCAGCGGTGTGGTTCCTGCCGTACTTTATCATATCCAGAAGTCACGCCGTTTTCCCGTACGTCGCATCCTCCACGCGCTTGCTACGGCTGGCCTCATCGGCAACATTGCCAAAAGCCGAGCGTCCATATCCGGTGCAGAGGCAGGTTGTCAGGCAGAAGTCGGAGTAGCTTGTGCCATGGCGGCAGCTGCTGCCAACTACGTGTTCGGCGGTTCGCTTGCCACCATTGAATATGCAGCCGAAATGGGACTGGAACATCATCTTGGCATGACGTGCGACCCTGTCTGCGGACTTGTACAGATTCCTTGTATAGAACGTAACGCACATGCTGCGGCTCGTGCACTTGATGCCAATGTGTATGCCACGTTTGCTGATGGTGTGCACCGCATTCCTTACGACAAAACAGTAGAGGTAATGAAGCAGACCGGCCATGACCTTCCTTCGCTCTATCGCGAAACGAGCCAAGGCGGACTTGCCAAGGAATACATGCACGACGAATAGTCAAGGAATTGATGGCACGTAAATTATTGCTTATCTCTTTGAGCGTGTTGCTCTGTAATCCCTTCTAACGAACTTATCCTTATGAGTGCGAACCCATCCAACGGCGATTCTGAACGCGAATGCATCAAGGTGCTTCTCAATCAGCCTCATCCCTTTCCCGAAGGCATCACGAAGAAAAATACTGATACGGCAATACTCTTCGTGATGAGGGGAAATGCTGTCATAGAGGTGGACTATCGCCATTATGAGATTAATGAAAATCAGATAGCACTTATTCCACCATCAAGCATTTTCTTCTGTTCGTCACAAAGCGAGAACTTTGCGGTGAACAGCATACGCATACCGCAACGAATCACGGAAGAAGTAACGAGCCAGTTTGAGCCAACGTTCTTTGCTTTCCTTACGGAGTATCCCGTAGGTGACATCACGTCCGACGATGCCCTTCACCTCGGGCAGATGGTAGAGAGTCTGCATCACGTGTTGGAGGATGAGCATCATATATACAGAATGCAAATAGCGAAATTGCTCCTTCAGTGCTTCTTTCTGGATCTCTACAACCACTGTAAGGGGCATATTGCACAACGTGTAGCTCTCAACGTCAACAATCAGGAAAAGCTTTTCATGAACTTCCTTACGCTTGTTCATGAGTATGCAGCTCACGAACGAGACCTGGCCTTTTATGCCGACAAACTTTGCATTTCCAAACGATATCTTTCAGCTCTTGTAAGCAAGCAGACGGGCAGGACTCCCAAGGATTTTATAGACACCCGTTGTACGCAGGAAATCAAGCTTTTGCTCCATAACACAACCGACAGTTTGCAGAACATAGCATTAAAGCTTCATTTTCCCGACCAGTCGTTCTTCTCTCGCTATTTTAAAAAGAACGCGGGATTGACGCCCATGGCTTTTCGCAGTCAAAAAGGGTAGGGGAGATATTGCTTCAATACTATTCACAAAACCCTACGCTATGAAGAAAATGCAAGGCACGGCGTAAAAAATGCAAGGCACGGCGTAGAAAATCCAAGGCACGGCGTAGACAATGCAAGGCATAGCGTAACAACAAAAGCCAGACACGGAACGAACTCGTTCCATGTCATTGCCCCTCTTTTTTCGTGCGTTCTTCGCGCGCACGCGCGTACAGAAAGTTTGTGCAAACAATCTTCAGCCTTCAGCCGAAGCAGAAAGTCCTTGTAATACAGCACTTTGGCAATGAAGGTCTTACTTCCATATTTTCCCCGAAAGCAAAGTATCCAACGTCGCGCTTAACTACGGCTGAAGGCTGAAGGTAGTTTGCACAAACTTTGGTGTATATGCGATATCTAGCAAGAATAAATTAAAGAAGAACCCTTGCACCGTGAGCAAATGGAGCAGCCGCACCGTTCAGCCCGACTTGGACTCACTCAACCAATAACGCAACTGCTCGGGCGCAATGTTAAAGCCCTGCTCAACGTTACGTTTGTAAAATGCTAAATTGTAAAGCGCGAGGTGTGAGCTTTCAGCCCGCCCCTCGCGCAAATGAATTTCCGGTGGTAATGCGGAACCACCATACGGTTCTCACATTCTCACTTGATTGAGAGAGAAATTGCCCATGATGCGACTGCGGTCTACATGGCCACGTATGCCTGGGATTGATCCAGACGAGGTGTACTGCCACATGATGTAGTCCTTCCCGTCGTCTAGCGTGGGTGAATCGCTCTTGTAGCGAGCTATCATGAAATGGTAGTCGGAGAATTGACCGCTAAGATAACGATTGTAGAAATTGTGGTAGGTGTAAAGGAGGGGCTTTTTGCCGTAGTAGGCAGTGACTTTCTCTATGAAACTTTTAAGGTCTGAAAGAAACACGTCAAGGCTTACTGAGCCGCGGTGCTCAATGTCGATGATGGGGACGAGGTCCTGATTTTCCATCTTGATGACAGAGGTCATGTTTTGGAACTGCTCTTCCCAGTTTACATTGGGACGATAGAAGTGGTAACTTCCAACGCTAAGGCCTACTCTACGCGCTTCAGAAAGGTTTCTTTCATAGGTATCGTCTACGAGCGATGCACCTTCTGTGGCTTTAAGGTAGACATAGGAAATGGGCGTTCCGTTGACCACGTCGTCCCAATTGATTGTCCCCTGGTAGTGGGAAACGTCAATGCCTTCCTTGTAGCGCGAATTGATACGTGAATTGCTTGAATGAAGGAAAACAGCTGCTGCATGTTCCATGCGTCGCTCACCAGTGGCTTTTCGGGCCATCGCATCAGGCTCAATAGCAGAAACAGCAGCCATGCCCTTTCCTGCTTTAGGATCCTTCTTTCTTGCGGTTGCCGATGTGCCTACAAGCATTAAGGCCGACAAGGTTATTGCCAAGCCTTTATATAGTGAAAATGTATGTGTGATTTTTCTTAGTAACTCCATAATCGCAAAGATACAAAAAAGCATCGTGCACATAGCGCTTTTAACGCTATTTTTGAGCACGATGCTTTTATAAGGTGCGTTTTTGAGTCTAAAAGCACATCTTTGTTCCGAAAAAGGCTTGTGGTCTTGAGCTACTTTTGTGGTTGTTTCGCCCTCGCTATTCGCTGTAGTAACTTTCGGGAAGTGTGCGACAATTGTAGGTAGAGGCCATGATTTCGCCATAGGCTCCTGCTGAACGGAAGGCGATTAAGTCTCCTCTATGGGTGAGAGGCAATTTCTCGTCTGTGCTGAACACGTCGCTGCTTTCGCAGATTGGTCCTACTACGTCGTAAGTCTCAACATCGCTATTGCTTGAGGCAGAAATGTTTTGCGTGAAGTGGTGTGAACCATACATGGCTGGACGTACAAGTTCTGTGAATCCAGCGTCAACGATGACGAATTTTTTCGTGTGTCCTTCTTTTACGAAGAGGGTGCGTGCAATGAGTGTTCCGCACTGTGCTACGACGGAACGACCGAGTTCAAAATGAACTTCCTGGCCTTTGCGCAAATTGAGCGAATTGGCGATGATGGCAAAATAGCGACCAAACTCGGGGATTGGGTTTGCATCGGGATTGTCGTAATCAATTCCCAGTCCACCTCCGACATTAATGATGCGCGTTTTGATGCCCTCTTTGTCAAGCTGATTTTGCAATTCATTGATGCGTTGGCAGAGTGCTTCATAGACAGAAAGATCAAGTATCTGACTGCCAATGTGGAAATGCATGCCTACGTATTCGACTGAAGGAAGCGACTCGGCGCGGTGTACAGCGGGGATGAGGTCTTCCATGGCTATTCCGAACTTGTTTTCGTTGAGTCCGGTGGTAATCTTTTTGTGGGTATGGGCGTCCACATTGGGATTGACACGGAAGCACACTTGGGCCTTCTTACCCATGCGGGTTGCTATCTCGTTTATGACTTCAAGTTCGGGCAGACTTTCTACGTTGAAGCACAAAATGCCTTGCTCCAAAGCGAGAGCTATTTCCCAATCGCTCTTTCCGACTCCGGCATATACGACACTTTTGGCTTCAAAGCCATTGGCTATCGCCACTTTTATTTCACCACCGGAAACGCAATCGGCACCTAACCCGTGAGCTGAAATTGTACGAAGTACACGCGGATTAGCATTGGCCTTTACAGCGTAGTGTACATGGAATGCAGGATAGTCGGCCACCGCTTTTTCTATGGCTTGCAGTGTAGATTCGAGCAGATGTAGGTCGTAGAAGTAGAAAGGCGTTTTGAGCGATGCAAAACGGTCTAAAGGAAAAGTCATGTAGGTGTTGTGTTGGATGGTTTGCTATTAATTAACGTGAGGTTGTGAGAGAGGAAGATTAGTTGAAAAGCTTTTCGCTTAAAGCGCAGAGAGCCTGTTTCTTGTCGCTTTCTTTGACGAGGAAGGATATGTTGTAGTTGCTGCCTCCATAGGAAATCATTCTGACAGGAATTTGGGCCAAAGCTTCGCTTACGAGAGATTCAAAGCCCACGTTGCCCCACTGCAGGTCGCCAACGACGCAGATGATGCACATGTTCTTGTCTACTTCCACTGTGCCATATTTTTTGAGCTCTTCCAAGATGGGGACGAGGTGTGTAGTCTTGTCTATGCTGAGCGAAACGCCGACTTCGCTCGTGGTGACCATATCAATGGGGGTAGCGTTTGTTTCGAATATTTCAAACACCTTGCGGAGGAATCCAGTGGCAAGAAGCATGCGTGAGGAAACAATCTTAATGACGGTTATGTTGTCCTTTGCCGCAACAGCCTTGATGTGTCCGTGCTGCATTTCGTTGTTGATAATGGTACCGGGAGCAGAAGGATCCATCGTGTTGAGTAGACGCACGGGAACGCCAGCAAAGTGGGCCGGTTGGATGCAGGTGGGGTGAAGAATCTTGGCTCCAAAGTAGGCCAACTCTGCAGCTTCTTCAAAATTGAGTTGGCGTACGGGAGTTGTGTTCGGAACAAAGCGTGGGTCGTTGTTGTGCATGCCGTCAATGTCGGTCCATATTTGTATCTCGTCTGCATAGAGCGCTGCACCAATCAGGCAAGCAGTATAGTCGGAACCGCCACGTTGGAGATTGTCGATTTTTCCGAGATAGTTTCGGCAAATAAATCCCTGTGTGATGAAAAGGTCGTACTTTTCTTCTTGCTTGAGTATGGTCTTCAGATGGTCCTTGATATAGTTGAGGTCTGGTTCGCCTTTGTCGTCAGTTCGCATGAAACTGAGGGCCGGAATGAGTTTTACTTTTACACCGCACTCTTTGAGATAATTCGTCACCATATTGGTGCTGATTATTTCGCCTTGTGAGAGAATATCCTTGTCCAGCTCTGGAGAGTATTCCATACCAGCTAAGTGGTGAAGGTGCATGAAGATGTCCATCACGAGTTTACGCGTTTCATCTGCCATCTTGGTTGTGGCGTAGAGTTCGTCGATGTGGCGTGCATAGATGGTACGCAATTTATTGATGACGCTATTGGCAGCTTCGGGGTTGCGTTTCTTGATGTAGTCTGAAATCTCAACTAAGGAATTGGTCGTGCCGGACATGGCAGAGAGGACCACAATCTTGCGCTCGCTGTCGGTGATGAGGTTAGAAACTTCCTTCATTCGCTGCGGCGTACCGACGGAGGTACCGCCAAACTTTAGTATCTTCATATTTTGTATATTATCTTATTGTATTTCTATTAGTGAGTATTTGTAGCGGAATAAGTCATGATTATTGAAGGCTGACTTCCATAGCCTGGTTGTATTTGTCGGTCACTTCATGTAAGGTTCCGTCTGCACATTCATAGACCACTCCAGGGAATTGGTCTAGAAGATTGAGATTGTGCGTCACCATCACTACGGCTGTTCCTCTCTCGCGTACGGCGTGAAGAATCTTCATAATTTGTCCGCTTGTTGTAGCGTCGAGGTTTCCAGTTGGCTCATCGGCTATAATGATTTTGGGCTTGTTGAGCAATGCGCGGGCAATGCACACACGTTGCTGTTCTCCACCGGAGAGCTCGTGTGGAAACTTCGTTTCGCAACCTTCAAGACCTACTGCCTGCAGAACAGCGTTGATGCGTTCGGGACGTAGCTTTTTCTTCCATCCGATGCTGCGAAGCACGAAGTCAAGATTCTGCCCGATGGTATGTTCGCGAAGCAGTTGAAAATCCTGGAATACGATGCCGAGTTGCTGACGCAACAAAGGAACGTGTTTACGCTTAAGCTTCAGCAAGTTAAAATCGAGAATTGAGGCTTCGCCCGTGGTGATGGGTATTTCAGCATAGAGCGACTTGAGCAAAGTGCTTTTGCCCGTTCCGACCTTGCCTATAAGATAGATAAAGTCGTTCTCGTTTACAGTGAAGTTGACATGCTCCAAAAGGGTATTTCCTTCTATAGAGAGCCGCACGTCTTTATATTCTGCTAACATGTGATGGATGGAGTAGGGTATTGGATGCTTGTGTGTGCTTACCTTGAGAGGTTGTTCTGCATTAGTCGAGTTTCAGCACGGCTAGGAACGCTTTTTGGGGTACCTGTACGTTGCCTATCTCTTTCATACGTTTTTTACCTCGCTTTTGTTTTTCAAGAAGTTTACGCTTTCGGCTGATGTCGCCGCCATAACATTTCGCTGTGACGTCTTTACGGACCTGTTTGACGGTTTCACGGGCAATGATTTTTGCTCCGATGGCAGCTTGTATGGCGATGTCGAATTGTTGGCGGGGAAGCAGTTCCTTGAGTTTTTCACACATTCGGCGTCCGAAATATACGGAATTGTCTACGTGGGTAAGTGTAGAAAGCGCGTCCACAGGCTCGCCATTGAGCAAAATGTCAAGTTTCACGAGTTTCGATGGACGGAAACCGATAGGGTGGTAGTCAAAGGAAGCGTAGCCTTTGGAGATGGACTTTAGCTTGTCGTAGAAGTCAATGACAATTTCGGCGAGTGGCATGTCGTAGTAAAGTTCTACGCGGTTGCCGCTCACATATTCTTGCTTTACAAGTTCGCCGCGTTTGCCGAGACAAAGTGTCATGATGTTGCCTATGTAGTCCGTACGCGTAATGATGGAAGCACGGATATAGGGTTCTTCAATATGGTCAATCTCTGTAGCGTCAGGCATACCCGCAGGGTTGTGAACTTCGCGCATTTCCTGGTGCTTGTCGAAGATGTGATAGCTAACGTTGGGTACCGTGGTGATGACGTTCATGTTGAACTCACGGTCGAGTCGTTCCTGTACGATTTCCATGTGGAGTAATCCGAGAAAACCGCAACGGAAACCAAAGCCTAATGCTACCGACGATTCGGGCTGGAAGGTTAGCGATGCATCGTTTAACTGGAGCTTCTCCAAGCTGGCGCGCAGTTGTTCAAAGTCCTCCGTTTCTATGGGGTATACACCAGCGAACACCATTGGTTTGACTTCTTCAAAACCAGCGATGGCTTTTTCACAAGGATTGGAAACGGAGGTTATGGTATCGCCAACTTTTACTTCTGTGGCTGTTTTTATTCCGCTTACGATGTAACCTACATCGCCGCAACGGAGTTCTTTGCGGGGGGAGAGATCCATCTTAAGTACGCCCACTTCGTCTGCGTGGTATTTCTTTTTTGTGTTGACAAAGAGTACTTCTTCGTCTTTGTGGATGCATCCGTTTTCAATCTTGAAATAGGCAATGATACCACGGAAAGGATTGAATACAGAGTCGAAAATGAGAGCTTGAAGTGGCGCATTCTCGTCACCTACGGGAGCAGGGATTCTTTCTACCACGGCTTGAAGGATGTCTTCTACTCCTTCTCCGGTTTTACCAGAGGCGCGGATGATGTCTTCACGCTTGCAACCGAGCAAGTCAATGATTTCGTCTTCGACTTCTTCTGGCATAGAGTTGACCATGTCGCACTTGCTAAGCACGGGTATGATTTCCAAGTCGTGCTCAATGGCCATATAAAGATTGGAAATGGTCTGCGCCTGAACGCCTTGCGTAGAGTCAACGAGCAAGAGGCAACCTTCGCAGGCTGCTATGCTTCGTGACACTTCGTAGGCAAAGTCAACGTGTCCTGGAGTGTCTATGAGGTTGAGTCTGTAGGTTTCGCCTTTATAGGCATATTCCATTTGTATGGCATGGCTCTTGATGGTGATACCGCGTTCGCGTTCAAGGTCCATGTCGTCTAGCATTTGGCCTTCGGTGACGTTCACCGTTTGTGTGCGTTCAAGTAAACGGTCTGCCAAGGTGCTTTTGCCATGGTCTATATGGGCAATGATGCAAAAGTTGCGTATATGCTTCATTCAGTAGGTATTAGGGCGGTACGATGTAGCCCGCCTTGTAGGATAATTTGTCAGAGTTCTCGGCTTTGTCTTTCCTTATGGATGACAAACTATGGCGTTCTGCTTAGAATTTTTCAGCTTCTTGGAAGCTGACTGCCTTGTTGAGGTCTTTGTCTGAAAGAACCACTTTATCTTTGTCCGTAATGGGCCATTCAATGCCAATTGTAGAATCGTCGTAGCGGATTGAGCATTCAGCCTCGGGAGCATAGCGGTTGTCTACTTTGTAAGTAAAAACGGCCTCGTCTGAGAGTACTTGGAATCCATGGGCAAAACCGCGTGGTATGAAAAGTTGTCGCTTGTTTTCTTCGCTGAGTTCAACCATTACATATTGGCCGAAGGTAGGGGAGTCGTGACGGAGATCGACGGCTACGTCTACAACTTTTCCCTGAAGAACACGTACTAGCTTGGCTTGTGATAAATCTCCTTTTTGATAGTGGAGACCGCGAAGTACGCCTAGACTTGACTTGGACTGATTGTCCTGAACAAAACGTACTTCGTGACCGATACCCGCGTTGAAGTCGCTTTCGCGCCATGTTTCCATGAAATATCCGCGTTCGTCTTCGAACACTTTCGGCTCAAGGATGACAACACCCTCTATTTTTGTCTTAATATAGTTCATATTGTGTGTGATATGTATGGTTTGTAAAAAACGCACTTAGGGGCAAGGTCGTACATGTGTGCCAAACCTTGTCCCTGAAGTGTTCTTTAGTTTTGTTCGTTTGCTGTGACAACAACCTTACCATCAACTATTTCGGCTTGGAAGGTATGCTTGTCGGGATGTTCTACGATGTAGTCGCACAGTGCATCTTCAACTTCGTGCTGGATTGCACGTTTAAGTGAACGGGCTCCAAATTGCGCATCGAAGCCTTTTTCTACGACGTGTAGCTTGACTTCGTCGGAGATGGTGAGCGTCATTTCGTTTTCTTTAAGTCGCTTGACGAGATTGTCTATTTCAAGTTGTGCGATGGAACGGGCATCTGTCTTGGTTAAAGGATTGAACATTATGATGTCGTCAAGTCGGTTGAGGAATTCGGGCGAGAACTGCTTGCTCAGCGCTTTGCGTACGATGCTCTCTGCCGTCTTTCCGTCTATGGCACTGTCAAGTCGGTTAAAGCCGACGCCTTGGCCAAATTCTTTGATTTGACGTGAACCGCTGTTTGACGTCATTATTATAATGGTGTTGCGGAAGTCGATGGTCGTTCCGTTCCCGTCTGTCAGGCGTCCCTCGTCCATTACTTGCAGCAAGGTGTTGAACACGTCACCATGTGCTTTCTCAATCTCATCAAGAAGCACAACGGAATAAGGGTGCCGGCGCACTTGCTCGGTTAGTTGTCCGCCTTCTTCATAACCTACGTATCCCGGAGGTGCACCAATAAGTCTGCTTACGCTATGCTTTTCGCCATATTCGCTCATATCAATTCTTATGAGCGATTTTGGACTTCTGAAGAGCCATTCAGCGAGGCACTTTACAAGATGTGTTTTACCCACACCTGTGGGACCGACAAAGAGGAATGTGCCAATGGGACGGTCGTTTCCCTTAAGGCCTATACGATTGCGTATGATGGCGCGCGTGAGTTTTGTAACCGCTTCGTCCTGTGCAATTACTTTGCCGCGCAAAGCTTCTGCAAGTCCCTTTAGGCGTTCGTTTTCGTTCTTGGCAACTTTATTTGCAGGAACACCACTCATGAGAGATACTACGCGTGCAATGTCGTCGGCAGTTACTTCCTCTGGGTTTGACTTTTGATTCTCTTGCCATTCACGCGTCATGCGTTCAAGCTTTTCGGTCATCTTAGCTACTTCGTCGCGAAGGTTGGCAGCCAATTCGTAGTTTTGCTCGCGTGCAGCAGTAAGTTTGCGTTCGCGCGTTTCGTTGATTAAACGTTCTTGTTCTTCAATTTCCTTAGGAGCGCCGAGCGTTTCAAGGTGTTTGCGGCTACCAGCTTCGTCGAGGGCATCAATGGCTTTGTCGGGAAGTGCACGGTCTGAAATGTAGCGGTTGGTAAGTACCACGCAGTTGTGAAGCGCTTCGTCAGTGTACTTCACGTTGTGGTGCTCTTCGTAGCGTTCCTTTATATTTTGGAGAATTTCGTAGGTCTGCTCGGGTGTTGTAGGCTCAAGCATAACTTTCTGAAAGCGACGGTCTAGTGCTCCGTCTTTCTCTATCGTCTTTTTGAATTCAGAAATGGTTGTTGCTCCTATGCATTGTATCTCGCCACGTGCAAGAGCGGGTTTGAGGATGTTGGCTGCATCAAGAGATCCTGCAGAAGAACCTGCACCGATAATGGTATGGATTTCATCAACAAACAAAATGATTTCGGGATGTGCTTTAATTTCTTTGATGAGACGGCGGAGTCGTTCTTCAAATTGTCCACGATATTGCGTGCCTGCTACGATGGCAGCCATGTCAAGCGACACAATGCGTTTGCCTTGTAGTAGACGGGGCACCCTATGATGACTTACGTTGATGGCGAGCCCTTCAACGATTGCGCTCTTACCTACACCTGGTTCGCCGATGATGATTGGATTGTTCTTTTTGCGGCGGCAAAGAATCTGCATCATTCTTTCAATTTCTTTTTCGCGTCCGAGAACAGGGTCTAGAGCACCTTTTTGCGCTAAAGCAGTGAGGTCTGTACTGAAATTGTCTATTATAGGCGTATCGGAATTTCCTTCTGCGGTTTTCGTGTCTGTTGACTGAAAGCTATCTCCGCTGTTGCTTTCCCCAAGGAATGGATCCTCAACGTCACCGTCGTTGGTTGAGGCATAGTCGTTGGATGGTTGTTTGCCTAACGCGGCGGAACGCATAATGGTGTAATCTATATGATAGCTCGTCAAGACACTTTTTGCATCATTGCTGCGGTCGTGAAGAATGGCGAGGCATAGTAATACGGCATCGTCTATCAAGCCTTTTGAAAGTTTGTGCTCTAAAGCCGACAATTTAAGCACTCGACTACAAGCTGCATCAAGTGCAATATCGTCGTCATTAAGTTCGGTAATGCGGGGTGAGACGGTTGCTACTTTTGCTATCTTAGACTCTAATACTTCTTTGAGATTAGTAATCTCGATGTGAAGTGCTTGGAAAACTTTTGCAATGGTCTTTTCGTCTATAAGGCTGAGTAGCATGCACAATGTGTTTACCTCAGAAAGCTTGGCAAGTTTGGCAATACTCTTGCTCTTCTTGAGGATTCGCATCGTGGATTCGGATATTTCGTAACTCATAATGTATTCGTAATTTTAAATGAAAGGCGATTTTGACTTTATCGCCTTATGTTATTCGTATTGGACTTCTGTCTTCGGCTCTTTTTGCTTTTGTGCTGGCGGGTTGTCTTAAAAATATAATCAGTATGTATACAAAACGGGTGCCAAAGCACGCATCTACATGAAAATGCAAAATATAAATGCGAAATTGCGACCAATTACGATGGCTTCAACAAGCTAGCGTTGGCTTATTTTCTGCAAAAGTACTCCTTGTGGAGGGAAAATCAAAGATTTATAGTTCGTTTCTTGTGCAAATCGCTATTTTGAATTGATGCTATAAAGGAAAAAGGTACAAAATGAGCACAAAGCCTCATAGTATTTGGCTTTTGTGCTCATTTACGAAGTCTTAAAGGGGGGGGAAGTTCGCGGAATACTCGTCTGCTAATTGGCTAAACGGAATTCGTTTGGGGAAACTCCCGTCACTTTCTTGAACATACGGCTTAGATGTTGCGGATAATTGAATCCCAAACGATAAGCAATTTCGCTGATGGTAAGTCCACGTTCAAAGAGCATGTCTTTTGCTCGTTCCACTATATAGTTTTGAATATATTCCTGAGCGCTCATTCCGATTTCCTTTTTGATAAGGTCACCAAAATAGTTGGCAGAGAGATGCACCTCTTCAGCGCACCATTTTACGGAGGGCAGACCATTCTTCTTTGTATTGCCAGAGTCAAAGTAATCATCAAGAATGTCGTCAAAACGGCTGATAACATCGCGATTAATGTTTTCGCGGGTTACAAACTGTCTGTCATAGAATCTTGTGCAATGGTTCAAGAATACTTCAATGCTTGATACTACGATACTTTTGGTGTGTTTGTCTATTGGCTCTAACAATTCGTCACGTAATCCTTGTAGGCACGAGCGCATCGTTTCATGTTCGCGGTCGGACATGTGAAGTGCTTCATTGGACGAATAGGAGAAGAAGGTATATTCTTTTATTTTCTTGGCTAATGGTGTTCCCAAGAGTAGGTCTGGGTGAAACAATAATATCCACCCCTTTGGATTTTCTGAATATTTTCCGTCGTTGACGCCTGCCACTTGGTTGGGACCGAAAAACAAGAGTGTTCCTTCGCGGTAGTCGTATTGGCTACGTCCGTAGAGAAGAGGACCGCAGAGGTGCTCCTTTAGATAGCAAGCGTAAAAGCCGAAGCGATGCATTAGGTGCTGCATCCGTCCTAAATTGGACATGTCAATTACGTTGACTAAGGGATGAAGCGTTCTTGCTCCTATGAATTCGTTGTAGTCTTGTATGCTCTTGAAATTGTGTACGTTGTCCATTGTGCGACTTTGTTAAGATTATTGCGCAAAAGTAACGCTATACCACTTGCATTCGTGCATCACAATCACAGATTTGTGTACACATATTCCTTAGTTTGACTATTTCTTACTGCTCTTCACCTTCTACATGAGCAATGCCGCCTGTTTCGGGATAAAACTGAATGCGTGTGCTCATTTTCTTGTTAAAGAGGTCAGCGCCGAGGTGTTCAACATGTCCGAACTGTGCCATAGGGAAAGAGATTGACGCATATTCTTTTTCGTCTGTATAGACACGAATGCTGACGCGTGATGGTACGGCGTAGCGCACATCTTCTACTTCTTTCTTAGTTTTCGCTTTCGGATCTACCGCGACTTCAGGAACTGTCTTTAAATCCTTTACGTCAAAGTATACAGGAATGCCAGCGGGATCGTCGGCATCAACTACGCCTAGATATTTGGAAAAACGGAAAAGCTGCGATTTTGTTACATCGGATTTGGGCAATACGTCGAAAACCAATGTGTGCGTCTCGCTGGTCTCTGTACCTGTAAAGAGCTGAAGCAAACCGTCTTCCTGTGTGTCAAGGTTTGCAAGCATCAGTCGGAGTTGTTCTCCGTCTTTTGGCATGAAGTCGGCTTGCCCTTTGGTTAGAAGACCGCGGTTTTCGCGAATGTCGTAAATTTCGTTTGCTGTGAGTTCTGCCATTTTGGCTGTACTGCCTGCAGAAAGTATTTCCTGCGTCTTGAAATTACCCATCTGTTTCTTTTCGCTCTCGTCTCTTACCACAGAAGGCTGAACAAGCTCGTTTTCGTTCATCGCTGACGTATTGATGGCCAATAGGCGACCGTCTGTTGAAAGGGTTACGAGTGGCGCAGAAGTTTTGCTCTTGAGTTTTACTGTGTAAGCACGCGATTTGTCAGCTTTCCCAAACGAGGCAATTTCCACATTTTGTATCATCCATTCATCGTAGACTGTCTGTGGTACGTTGTTTAAGCGAAGATAACGCTGGGCATATTCGCAGAATTCGCCTGGGGTATGATGTACCTTCTTGGCTGTAACTACGACACGTATATAGGTCTGTGGAAGAAAATAGGTAATGCCTTCTTCCGTTATCCCAGGTTGATAGTCAGAAACCTGTGTCTGAGCAAAAGATGCAGCGGAAAGTAGTAGTGCCGATACTATGAGGAGGAGTCGTTTCATGAGGTTGTTTTAGTAGGAATTTTGAATTTCTGTCTATGCTGTTTCGATTTCGCGAAGTTTGCGGAATGCATATGGTATGTGCGAAATGATATCAGAAGCCGTCACGCTTTCTTCACATAAAGCAGTAGATGCTACATCGCCGGCTAATCCGTGAAGATATACACCAAGGCGGCATGCTGCTTCGGGATTGTAACCTTGCGCCAACAAAGACGTGATGATGCCTGTCAATACATCGCCACTTCCAGCAGTAGCCATTCCCGAATTGCCCGTGGGATTGAAATAGACGTGTCCTGATGGAGTGCATATTGCGGTGTAATGTCCTTTTAATACGATGTATAAGCTATAGCTTTTGGCCATGTTGATAGCTTCCATCAATATGCTATAGGAATCGTGGTTGCATATGCCTAAACGTATCATTTCGCCAGGGTGTGGGGTGAGTATTGTGTTGGCCGGAATTTGCGATATCCAACCCTTATGACCTCCTAAGATGTTCAATGCGTCGGCATCAAGTAAGAGTGGCGATGAGGAATGGCTGATTTGCTCTATAAGAGCAAGTGCCGTCCGTTTGTTTGTGCCTATGCCAGGACCAATTGCGACAGCCGTGTAGTTGTCAATAGGCTGGGGGGTCGTGAAGATGTTTTCATCGGCGTCGTGGCTAATGATGGCTTCAGGAACAGACGTTTGCAGAATATCGTTGTTGGATGTAGGTGTATGAAGTGTTACTTTTCCTACTCCACTGCGTATGCAAGCCTTGGCGGAAAGTATGGCAGCGCCCGCCATACCATGTTGTCCAGCTATGAGTAAAGCATGTCCGAATGTGCCTTTGTGGCCGAATGCAGGACGTGACTTCAGCAGGTGTCTTACTTCATGGGCCTCTGTGATGCAGAACAGTACAGGCATCTCTTCCATCTTCTCAGAAGAGAGTCCGATGTCCATAAGATGAAGTTCGCCTACGTAGTTCTGGTTGTCGGGAAGCAATTGGGCGAGTTTGGGCAACTGGAATGTGAGCGTATGTGTAGCACAGACAATAGAGGAATAGGAGTTGAAGGAATTGTCCTCGCACATCAGTCCAGATGGCATATCAATTGAGACAATTTCTGCTCCAAGTGCATTGATGAACTGTACAAGTGCAGCATATCCTCCGCTTAGTGGCTTGTTGAGTCCCGTTCCGAAAAGAGCGTCTATTATGAGCGTTTGGGAAGTAAGTTGCGGAGCCTCAAATTGTTGTGTTACTTCGGTGAACGATACATTGTCACATTCGTTCACTAAACGTTCGGCATTGGACTTGCTGTCCGCACAGAGTGAGTTGGAGGTGTTGAAAAGGAATACTTCTACGTGTTCGTAGCCTAACGTGTTAAGTTGGCGCGCTACTGCGAGACCATCGCCGCCGTTATTGCCTGGTCCAGAGAATACTGTTATATGGCGCTGACGGTCGGGGTAGTTTCCTTTGATAAAATCTGTGACCTTTGAGGAAGCTCGTTCCATGAGATCCAGAGAGGAAATGCCTTCTGCTTCAATTGTATATTCGTCCAATTCTTTTATTTGGTGTGCGCTGGGTATCTTCATAGTGATATCTCTTTTTGAGGAGTTGGCCGGTTGGCGTAGATTAGAATTTCCACCAAGGTTTCTTTTTGGGTTCACTTTCAGCATCGGCATTTTGCAAATATTGCACAATGCTCTGCTTGCGTGTGATAAGTTGGTAGATGACACCCCAATCCGGAAGGCCGCCTACATTACGATCATCAATGAACACATGGGCCTTAATTTTTCTACTGAAATGCTTACTTCCAGACTTGTCTTTGGCATCTTCATCGAGGTCGGCGTTGACGGCATAGAACCTTACGCCTCTTTCTTCGCACCAATCTACTGCTTGCTGCAAGAGGTCGCCTTCACGAACGCTCCAAAGTATAAGCTTGTGTCCATCGTTGATGAGTTGGCGCAAGGTGGCTGTAGCAAAGGGGATTTCTTTCCCTATTTCAGGATAACGATGCTCAACGATTGTGCCGTCAAAGTCTACTGCTATAATCATTGTATGGGGTTTTAGCTTAATTATTGTATGATTCGTACCTTCACTGTATTGTTTGCCGAACGCAGGAAAGCGCGAAATGGTTTTAGCGTGCTGTTTGCAGCTGCACGCTGAAAGACCGATGTTGCTGGATTGAGCATGAAAACGTTTGTTTCTCCTGATTCTAAAATGAGCTGGGAATAGTTTCCTTGTAGTCCGTTATTGTTGGACGGATTGCCGAGGAGAGATCCCTTGTCACATTTGAATACTAGTACTTCTGTAGAAGAAAAGCCGTTCTCTTCGTCCTTGCTTCGGAACAAATAGGGCTGCCCTGCTTCAAGATGGGATACGCTCTGAAGTATAAGTTCGTTATCGCTTAGTTCTTGAGCTGTATAAAATAGGGTATTTGATGGTAGTTCACTTACAGCAAAGGGAATGCATATAGTTTGCCATGCTGTGCCTTCTAATGGCTTTCGTGTGTAAGTCATCTGCGCATTGCTGAGCAAAATGTCGTGGGGCGAATAAAACATTTCTTTGTCGAACAACTGTGTTTCTTTATACAGATGACAACCACTATCGTCAGAAACTACTACAAAATCCCAAACATCTGCTACGACGGAAGTAGCATCTGAGGCAATAAAAATTGGGAAATTCGCCGTATGAGGTTTGTTCGTAAAAGAACGTGCCTTTAGAGGTATGGCTGCACCTGTCACGTCAAGACTAGTAGCGTCACCAAAATCCAAATGTGAAAGAGCATTGGCACTCCATCCTCCTGACAGCGACATAGTTCCGTCTTCAGCATATGTTGACGTAGGGGGTGGGGATATTGCAACTAACGAGGCAAATTGGGCCTCTTGTCCTTTTTGCTCGTCTTTTGTGAGAAGTAACCATTGTTGGCTTGCAGCGTTGTAACAAACGTAACGCATGTTATCTATTGACGAGTAGTCAACAAGTTTACCATCGCGCACTTGCCATAAAACGGGTTCGGATGTGAGCGTTAAATCAGTACTCAAATAGTGTGTGCCGTCGTCACTCTTTAACGAAAAAGCTTTCGTATCATCGTCTGCACTTTGACAAATAAAGCGGCTATACGCTCCATCTTGAGCACACGTCCCGTCCGTCAGGAGAAAACCCTCAACGGATACGGTTCGCGGCGTATCTGTACTAAAGGAACCCGCGTCAACCACTATGGCTACGCATGTTCCGTTCTTTGGTACGTCTATAGTACCATCTTCGGGCGTGTTGGTGGAAATCCGTTTGTAAATATATAAGGGTTCTCCTTCAACATAATTGTCAAAGCAGACCTCAGTATCATTAGGGTAATCACAAATTAATTTACGTTTGCCGTATTTTGTATGACCTATAACAAACGTGCCAGAATCGTACGACTCTATCTCCCATTCAGACAACGAGTTGTCTTGGTATGTTTTAAGTTGAAGTCCAAGTCCATCGTTGTTAATGCGTGAAAGTACTTTTCCGCTTTCAGCAGAAATGATTTCGTAGTAGCCGTTGATTTCCTTTATGTTCCACACAAGCATCGGGTCCTTGCACACAATGCGTTTTTCAGCTCCGTTAGTATAGGGTAAGGCTTTAAGTTTCTTCTTGTAAGTACTTGAAAAACTAGATGTGGCAAGATTGAACGTACGAATATTGCCATACTCCGCCCAAGCTCCGATAAGGACATAGTCTGTATTTGTAATCTCACCTATGTCTGTTATGCGCTCAAAAGTACCGGTCAATGTAGAAATGTTCTGTGCTTTTGCAGAATTGGGTATAATGGCCAACAAGAGCAACAGGATTAATGCAATGACGTTTTTTACAAAGCACATAGGGCTATACATTGTGTAAGAGATTTGACTTTTAAGTTCCCAATGTTGTGGTGTGAAACAAACGAAGCTACGTTTTCATCCCTTAGGATTTGCTTTCAACCTCATCGGCAAGTTTGAGCAAATATTGCCCATATTGATTCTTGCTCATGGGACGCGCAATTTCACGGATATGCGCAGGGGTTACCCAACCTTGTTTCAGCCCGATTCCTTCAAGGCAGGCTATTTTCAGACCAGTTCGCTTTTCTATGACTTCGATGAAAGTGGATGCTTCACTCAAACTGTCATGGGTGCCTGTATCTAGCCAAGCAAAGCCGATGCCAAGTGTTTGTACCATGAGTTCGCCATCGTTGAGGAACTGCTGGTTGACGGTTGTGATTTCAAGTTCTCCTCGAGCTGAAGGCTTTATGTGTTTGGCCACATCGACGACCTTATTCGGGTAGAAATAAAGTCCTACTACTGCATAGTTTGACTTTGGCTTAGCGGGCTTTTCCTCTATGCTTACGCATTGTCCGCTTTCGTTGAATTCAACAACACCATAGCGTTCCGGATCGTTTACGCGGTAACCAAATACCGTAGCACGTCCGTCCTCTTCTGCAGTCTTCACGGCGTTACGCAGAAGCCGACCAAAGTTACTTCCGTGAAAAATATTGTCGCCAAGCACGAGGCATACCGAATCGTTGCCGATGAATTTCTCTCCTATGATGAATGCTTGTGCCAAACCATCGGGAGATGGTTGTTCCGCATATTCAAAATGTACGCCGAAGTCAGAACCATCACCTAAAAGACGCTTGAATCCGGGAAGGTCATGGGGGGTTGATATGATGAGAATATCCCTGATACCCGCAAGCATGAGTACGGAGATGGGATAATATACCATCGGTTTGTCAAAAATGGGAATGAGTTGTTTGCTGATGCCTTTCGTAATGGGGTAGAGTCGTGTACCGCTACCGCCGGCCAATACTATTCCTTTCATATTGTTTGAGAGAGATTTTAGAGTTTTGTTTGCAGGCTTGTTGCCTTATAATATTGTAGACCTTCTTTGCATAGCGAAAGTCAAGCCTACAATTGTCATTTGGCAAAAATAGCATTTAAATCTTTTATTTGTGGATGTCTGCCCGAATTTTTCACTAAACAGAGGTTTGTTCGTTTTGTGAGAATACGAATGTAAAAGTTATAAACATCTGAATTACAGAACATTTAGTAAACAAAATTACCGTTGGGGCTGTATAACACGGTCGCCAAGCACGCGTGCAAATTGGCGTTCCACTGCGCTAGCCTCCATATACTGCTTCATAAGTGTGCGTGAGCGTTCAGGGTCGTTCATCACTTCCGGGTTGCGCATTTGCTGAAGCAAAGAGTTGACATGTTCTTTGACTATGGAGTGCTTGTAGTCGTTAAGCATTCGGGGAATGATTTCTTCTAGTCGATACTCGTCGGAGGTATATTGCTTTCGTTGTTCTGTACTTAATTCGAATTTGTCTTCGGCAAGTTCCGATGCGAGGGCACTGATTTCTGCGTCAATATGACGGAGAAAGAATGGAAGCGACTGCCATGTTTCTTCAGCTTCTGCCTTATTGCATGCCTCTTGGAGTATACGCTCATAAAGCGGTGAGGTGAACATAATATTGTCGGCTTCAAGACAATGTTTAACATAAACAGCCAGAGGCATAGTTTTGTTTGAACTGTTGTCTTCCGAAGCACATCGCACTGGGCATCCACCATAACGTATTATCATCGTCGTGAGTGCACGCTCTTCCGCATATTCTGTCATTGTGACAAAAGATGGAGTGGGGGATTGCGACTCTACTCCTTCCTTTGACTTTTCGTCAGAAGCATGGGCCTCTTTTTGTCCTTCCTTATGAAGATCTGCCTTATGTAGCTTATTTATTTCGTTGACAATAAGCTCTTCACCCACATGAAGCATCGTAGCGCATTCTTTCACATACATTTGGCGTACGATGTTGTTGGGAATGACCGAAATGCTTTTCACCACGTTGCCGATTAGCTCGGCACGCTTGAGCGGATCGCCTTCAGCTTCCTTTTGCAGAAGGTCAACCTTGAACTTGATGAAGTCTACCTGGTGAGCATCAATGTAGTCCTTGAAAGCTTGTGCATTGTGTGAGCGGGCAAAACTATCAGGGTCATGACCATCGGGTAAGAGCAACACTTTTATGTTAAGTCCCTCAGAGAGGAGCATGTCTATTCCTCGTAAACTTGCTTTAATTCCGGCTGAATCTCCGTCATAAAGGACTGTGATGTTTTCTGTAAAACGGTGAATCAAACGAATTTGTCCTTCTGTCAACGAGGTTCCGGACGAGGCTACAACGTTTTCCACGCCACTCTGATGCATGGAAATGACATCTGTATAACCTTCTACCAAAAAACATCGCCCTTCGCGTACAATGGCTTGTTTGGCTTGAAAAAGCCCATAGAGTTCATGGCTTTTACTATAAATGACGCTTTCTGGCGAATTTACGTATTTCGCCAGCTGTTTTTCAGAAGAGAGAATGCGTCCGCCGAAAGCTACAGTCTTTCCCGAAACGGAACATACGGGAAAAATGACGCGTCCGTGGTATCGGTCAAGAACACGGCCGTCATCCGTTTTGTAAGAAAGACCTGTTGCAAGTAGAAATTTTTCCTTGTATCCAGCTGAAAGTGCGGCTTGAGTCATCGCATCGCGCTGTTCCAAGCTATAGCCGAGTTGGAACTTACGAATAATGTCGTCGCGGAAACCGCGTAAACGGAAATAGGCCATGCCTTTTGCAACGCCATCCACGTTTTCGTGTAGAATGGTTTGGAAATAGCTGTTGGCCCATTCGTTGACGATGAACATACTTTCTCGTTCGCTTTGTTGTGCACGTTCCTCGTCGGTGAGTTCTTTTTCCTTAACTTCGATTCCATATTTTCGTCCAAGCCATTTTAAGGCTTCGGGATATGTCATCTGCTCAAGTTCCATAAGAAAATGGACCGCATTTCCACCTTTGCCGCACGAGAAGCACTTGCAGTACTGCTTTGCGGGTGAAACATTGAAACTTGGAGTCTTCTCGTTATGAAACGGACAAAGTCCTTTGTAGCCAGTACCAGCTTTGCGTAAATCTACAAATTCGCGCACGACTTCCACTATGTCCGTCGCGTCCATTATGCGTTGTATGGTGTCTTTGTCTATCATAATAAGACAAAGGTAAGCAAAAAAGATGATTACGCGCTCAATTCTGTCGTATTTATGAAGCTAAGCAAATTCCGAGATAATACAGTTAACTTGAGCCTTCAACTAATTTATCTTAGTAATATCGGTTAAACATAATGGCCATTCCGCAAGCGTTGTATCTCTTCCCAATATATTGATATTCGCAATGGGCAATTCTTCAATCTAGCATTACCTATTACTACGTTCTTCAAGTAAGATTTGACAGTGTTTTAAAAGTTTGTTTTAATTGTTAATTTCTGAGGCTTCAAAACGGCGCTCCGAAAGGTCAAACTAGCGTGACAAATTATGTTTTTTACGTCAAAAACGCAGTTCTTCCACACACTAAGGCAGCAAATAAAAATTCCAAGGCAGCAAA
>CAVALA010000011.1:0-63837 GCA_963589615.1 Prevotellamassilia timonensis | reverse complement strand
TAGAGCGTTTCGATGCAGTCCTGCAAGCTCCAGATGTTTCCGAAGCCGGCGTCGCTTGCGGCCACGAGCTCGGCACACATGGTGTAGGGCGTGATGGGGAAGTTGAGACCGCCGAAGCGACGGGGCATCGTCATGCCGTTGAGGCCGGCTTTGACCATGGCGTCGAGGTTTTCGGCCGTACCGCTGGCGTAGCGCACGCGGTCACCTTCGTGGTGCGGGCCTTCGAGGTCAACGCCTTCGGCATTGTCGGCAATGGTTGTGCCGGCCAGGTCGCCGGTGATGTCGAGCACGCGGTCGTAGTTGTCCATGGCATCCTCAAAATCGAGCGGTGCGTCGTCGTACTCTTCTTTGTCGCGGAAGTTGCGTTCCTTGAGTTCCACGATGCGCTTCATGAGCGGATGGTTCAGCTCAAAGCGCAGTTCTGCGTGGTCAGTATAGTTGTTTGCCATTGTTGTCGTTTGTTGAATTTTGAAATACTCTTCGTAAGAAATCGATAAAGACTAATGCTGCAATGCCGATATGTGATTCCCACCGAAACCATAAATCGGGAGTTATGGCCTTTGCGAACGTCAAGACCAGAAACACGAGGTAGCACCAACAGGCTCTATTCAATGTGGTCATAAGACATTTACAAGTTTTGCGCATGCTAAATATTTGTTCTAAGTAAGAGTCGATTTCTTTTTATTTCGAATTCTGCTTGTAGAACTTGATCATCTTCGGCACGACTTCTTCCACGCTGCCGGTGATGATGTAGTCGGCAATTTGGTTGATGGGGGCTTCGGGGTCGGTGTTGATGGAGATGATGATGCCGCTTTCCTTCATTCCGGCCACGTGCTGGATGGCACCGCTGATGCCGCAGGCAATGTAGACCTTGGGACGAACCGTCACGCCGGTTTGGCCAATCTGAAGGTCGTGTTCGCAGTAGCCTGCATCGACAGCAGCGCGGCTGGCGCCTACTTCGCCGTGGAGTTCGTGGGCCAGTTTGCGGAGCAGGTCGAAACCTTCCTTGGAACCTACGCCGTAGCCGCCGGCCACGATGATGGGTGCACCCTTGAGGTTGTTCTTGGCCTTCTCCACGTGGCGTTCAAGCACCTTCACCACGTAGTCCGTCTCGGGCACGAACTTCGCTACGTCTTCGTAGACGACTTCGCCTTTGTAGTCGGGGTCGAGCACTTCGGCCTTCATCACGCCGGAGCGAACCGTGGCCATTTGGGGACGATGGTCGGGGTTGACAATGGTGGCCACGATGTTACCGCCGAAAGCCGGACGAATCTGGTAGAGCAGGTTGTCGTAGTGTTTCTTGTTCTTCTTGTCGTCGTAGTCGCCAATCTCGAGTGCGGTGCAGTCGGCGGTGAGTCCGCTGGTGAGCGACGACGACACGCGCGGACCGAGGTCGCGACCAATGACGGTGGCGCCCATGAGGCAGATTTGCGGTTGTTCCTGCTTGAAGAGGTTCACGAGGATGCTCGTGTGGGGCTTGGATGTGTAGGGGAAGAGACCTTCGGCATCGAACACATGGAGTTTGTCCACACCGTAGGAAAGAATCTGCTTCTCCACTTGTCCCTTGATGCCCGTACCGGCCACGATGGCCTCGAGCTGGACGCCGAGCTCGTTGGCGAGCTTGCGGCCTTTGGTGAGGAGTTCGAAGGAGACTTCCTCAACCGTTGTTTTATCTATTTCGCAATAAACGAATACGTTGTTCATAGTAGTATTATCCTATAGTATGGCTGTCCAACAATTCCTTTACCAAGCCTTCCACATCGGCGTCGGAGCCGGTGAGTCGCTTGCTCTCTTTGGCTTTGAACACGATGTTCTGCACGGCTTTCACCTTGGTGGGCGAACCGGAGAGGCCGCACTGTTCTAGGTCGCCATCGACGTCGGCCACGCTCCACTGCGTGATGGTCAGGAAGGGCTTCTTCTCGTACTGCTCGGCATGGGGGAGCGAACCGTCGGTGGGGCGTTCCATGGGCGCGCTGGCACGCTTGTATTTCATCACGAGCTTCGCGTTGCGCGGGCGGCAGGGAGCGGCGTTGCCGTTCACGGTGAGGAGCACGGGCATGGGCGTTTCCACGCGTTCCATGCCACCGTCGATGTGGCGGGTGACGATGAGTTTGCCGTCCTTCACCTCGTCGATGCTGGTCACGTAGGTCACCTGGTCGAGACCGAGTTTCTGAGCCACCTGCGGACCTACCTGTGCGGTGTCGCCGTCGATGGCCTGGCGTCCGCCTATTACGATGTCGGGGATGCCCATCTTCTTGATGGCCTGCGAGAGGGCGTAGCTCGTGGCGAGCGTGTCGGCACCGGCAAAGGCGCGGTCGGAGAGGAGCACACCGCCGTCTGTGCCGCGGTAGAGACCTTCGCGAATCACGTCGGCTGCACGCGGGGGACCCATGGTGAGAACTTGTATGGTTGAACCGGGATTTTGTTCTTTCAGACGAAGCGCCTGCTCAAGGGCGTTCAAGTCTTCCGGATTGAAGATGGCGGGAAGTGCGGCGCGGTTGACCGTTCCTTCGGGAGTCATCGCATCCTTGCCCACATTGCGGGTGTCGGGCACTTGCTTGGCAAGCACTACAATTTTAAGACTCATGGTGTTATGTTTGATTCTTTGGTGAGAAACGATGGCATTGCGTTCTGCCTTCTTGGGCGTTGTGCCCAAAGGGTGGGGACGCACTCCGTTTGCTCATCTTTATTAAGTGATACAATTGTATTTTGAACGTGACAAATTTACGGTTTTCCGTTTTCCTTGCAAAGTAAAAGGGGAGGAAATGTGTCGCTTTGCGATTGTGTCGCAAAGCGAATGTGCAAATGTGCAAATGTGCGAATGTGCAAATGTGAGCGTCTTGTGCGAGCAGATGAGGTGTAACGCATGGAGGTGCACCCCCATGCGTTAACACACGCAAAAACCGTGACTGCAAGGCTGCAAATTTAAATTTGCGCCTTACTCAACACGTTGAGCTCGCAGAAAGTTGTTTGTAAATGTTTACCTCGTATTAGTTTGCAACGCAAGCACCTCGTGAAAATTCCAAGGCAGGGATTTCAAATTTGCTCCCATCCCAAAACGTTGGGCCCGCAGCCCCAAATTTGTAATTGTTTACATTTCCGTTTGCCGGCAATTTCGGTACAAATCCTCGCGTACGCGCGCGTGCGCATGCGCGCATTCACCGAAGTTTGTACATTCTACCTTCATCTGTCACCGCAGTGCGCTGGATTTTGTATAAACGCCAGATAGATAGTGCGTTGTGGTTTTTGTGTAAGGTGACAGCAAATTCTCGCGAGGGTATAAAAATTCGTCACGGCTTAAAAATATCGGTCATGCGCATGTACCGAAAAAGATGAAGGTAAAGGTTTAATAAAGCAAAACTGTTGTGACTGCATCTTAATGCTGTCACCGTCAAAACAGCGTATTCTTCATTCCCTTATTTGCACATCTGCACATTTGCACATTTGCTCATGGCGCAGCACGCAAAACCGTCCGTGACGGTGACGGGTGACAGCAACTTGCACAAACTTCGGTGTATGCGCGCGCGTGCGCGAGAATCGTTGCATTGTATGCATTCAAAATCCGCCGTTTCATCGCATCGCCTCATGAAAAACCGAGAATGGCAGCAGAGTAACTAATGACAAATTAATACCTTTGCACCAAACGCGCGTACCCTCCGCCGCGCACCCCTTGCAGCGGAAGAAAGTCCCGATATTTTCACCCACATAAAAAAAGCACGTCACACATGTACGACGAGAAGAAGGAATTCGTGGATGCCCTCGAGGCCTACGTCCGCGAGCAACTGCGCCTCTCTGCCGAAGCCCCCGACTACAACAACGAGTCCATACGCATCATCGATGCCCGCAACCACCTCTTCTCCAACGTGGGGCGGCGCGGTACCGACGAAGAAGAAGGCATCTACGCCATCCGCACCCTCTGCCACGTGGACGAAGACACGATGGACCTCGTCCCCGACCGCATGCGTTTCGCCTCCATCGCCAAAGAATATTTCTCCTAAGGCGGAAGATTATCTATAAACTTTTACTACTATGAACATAGACCAAGCCCCGGAAGTGTACCATCACAGCATTCCGGTACAGATACGTTTCAGCGACGTGGACCGTTATGGCCATGTAAACAACAACGCCTACTTTGCCTACTACGACCTCGGCAAGGAAGAATACCTATCCGAGGTACTCAAGGTCGACTACCGCAAGCAGGACGTAGTGCCCGTCATAGCCAACATCAACGCCGACTTCATCTTCCCCATCTTCCACGGCGACAACATCGTGGTCGAAACCCGCGTGTCGCACATCGGCAACAAGAGTTTCACGCTCCAGCAGCGCGCTGTGAACACACGCACAGGCACGGTCATGTGTAAGTGTTCCACCATCATGGTCTGCTTCAACCTCAAGACCCAGCAGTCTGCCGAAATGCCGCAGCACTACCGCAAAGCCATTGAGGACTTCGAACTCAACTGACAACATCCCCCCCAAAAATAGACCATGCAACAAATCATCTTCTCAAAACACATCGCCGAGGAGACTGACACGCTGTGCTCAGCCATATCCCCCGACCGCATATTCCTCCTCACCGACACCACCACCGAAAGTCTCTGCGCACCGCTGCTCAAAGCGAGTGAAGCGCTGAAGGGTGCCCAGCACATCACCATCGGCGCCACCGACACGCACAAAACGCTCAATACGCTCTCCGACGTGTGGACCGCCCTAAGCACAGCCAAAGCCTCGCGCCGTTCGCTCCTCGTGAACCTCGGCGGCGGCATGGTGACCGACCTCGGCGGATTTGCCGCTGCCACCTTTAAGCGCGGCATCGACTTTGTGAACATCCCCACCACACTCCTCGCCATGGTCGACGCTGCCGTGGGAGGAAAAACGGGCATCAACTTCAACGGACTCAAGAACGAGATTGGCGCCTTCTGCGAAGCCCGCGCCGTGGTCATCGACACGGAATTTCTCCGCACACTCGACGACGGCAACCTGCGTTCCGGCTATGCCGAAATGCTCAAACACTCGCTCCTCGAAAACCCCGCCATGTGGGCAGACCACATGAAGTTCGATCTTTTCAACCCCGACTACGCACACCTCCAGGAACTCGTGAGTCAAAGCATCGCCACGAAGCAGCGCATTGTGGCGGAAGATCCCCACGAACACGGCATACGCAAAGCCCTCAACCTTGGCCACACCGTGGGCCACGCCTTCGAAGCCTTTGCCCTTGAGCAGGAACGCTCCGTGCTGCATGGATATGCCGTGGCTTGGGGACTGCTCTGCGAACTCTACTTGAGTGCCATCCACACAGCCTTCCCCACCGACGTGATGCACCAGACCGTGCGCTTCGTTCGCGACAACTACGGGGCCTTCGCCTTCACGTGCGACGACTACGCCCACCTCTACGAACTCATGCTCCACGACAAGAAAAACTCCGGCGGGCAAATCAACTTCACGCTCCTCGCCGGCATCGGCGACATCCGCATCAACCAGCATCTCACCAAAGAGCAGATCTTCGAGAGCTTCGACTTCTTTAGAGAGGGGTAATTTAATGAATCACATAATATGGACTACATAGACAAAACGTTACGTTTTTACAAAGCCCACCTGAGCAAGACCATAGAACACCTGCTCTCGCTCCTCGTGGTCTTTCTGCTCCTTTCCGCTGCAGCCATGTGGACGGGGCAGCTCTTCGGCCATCCCACCACGCCTTCCGACGAAACGGAAGCCGCTTCGGGACAAAAGACGTATGCCGCACCAACCGACGCCCAACTTGAAGCGCTCGCGCTGAACGCTTCCACCGCGAAACTCACGCCGCGCGACTCCGCCTCGTGGACCGTCACCACAGCCGACGGCTCACCGCTCGGAACCGTGGTAAGTTCTGCCGCTTATGCCTCCGACGTGCAAGGTTTTGCCGGACCCACACCATTATATATATACGTAGACCAAAACGGAAAAGTCGCTTCCATTGCCGCAGCCGACAACTCCGAAACCCCCTCTTTCTTCGACCGCGCTTTCAGCACACTCGTGGAGAGTTGGAAAGGAAAAGACGCACAAGAAGCAGCTTCGGTTGAGGTCGATGCCGTGACCGGTGCCACCTTCTCTAGCAAGGCCATCATCGCCAACGTGCAAGCCGCACTCGCTGCCTACAACCTGTCCGGCAGCAGCGCCGAGCGTACCCCCGTCATTGGTTGGGCAAAGACCGTAGCCGTAGCCGTAGTCCTTCTCCTCGGCGTTGTTATGAGCTTTTGGTTTCGCGGCAAGAAGTGGTTGCGCATCGTTCAGCTCCTCCTCAACGTAGGCGTGCTCGGCTTCTGGTGCGGACAGTTCCTGTCCCTATCCCTCCTTCGCGGATGGGTGGCCAATTCGCTCGACCCCGTAGCCTACCTTCCCACGGTGCTCATGCTCGCCGTGGCCATCCTTATGCCGTTCCTCAAACGTAAGCACCACTACTGCTCTTGGGTGTGTCCCTACGGTAGTCTGCAAGAACTTGCCGGCCGCTTGCCGTTGCCCAAAATCCACTGTTCGCAGAAGGTCTACAAAGTGATGGCACGCATCCGCTTCGGCGTGTTCTGCGTGCTCATGTTGCTCCTTTGGTGCGGACTCGGAAGTTTCCTTCTCGACTACGAACCCTTCACCGCCTTCCTCGTGACCACCGCCGCACCCGGCGTAATGGTCCTCGCCGGCGCATTCGTCGTGGCCAGTTGCTTCGTCCCCAACCTTTGGTGCAAATGCATCTGCCCCATGGGCTCCGCGCTCGACCTGAGTGAAGACACCCTTATTCCCACAGACAAAAAGCAAAAGAAATGAACAAATACAAAATCGTATCCATCGTTCTCGCCGTAGCCCTGCTCGCCACGATGGCACGCCTCATGGTGGTGCTCCATGCTCTCCAGTCCGCTCCCACCTCGCCGCAGGCCAAGACAGAGATCGTCATGCAAAACATCCTTTCGCGCAAGAGCGTGCGTAGCTATACCGACCGCCCCGTAAGCAAGGAACAACTCGACACCCTCGTGCGTGCCGCTATGGCAGCACCCACCGGCCGCGACATGCGTCCGTGGAAGTTCATCGTGGTCAACGATCAGGAAGCCATGAAGAAACTTGCCGAAAAACTCCCCTACGCCAAGATGCTCGCCGAAGCCCCGTGTGCCATTGCCGTCTGTGGCGACCTCAGCATTAAGGACGACAAGGGCAACCCGTCCACCAACTGGATGTTCGACTGTTCCGCAGCCACCGAAAATCTCCTCCTCGCTGCCGAAAGCATGGGTCTCGGTGCCGTGTGGACCGCCGTCTATCCCTACGACGACCGTCTGCAACCCGTAAAGGAAGCCCTTGCACTTCCCGACCACATCGTACCCCTCAATCTCATCCCCATAGGTTATCCGAAGGGCGACCCGCAGCCGAAGGACAAATACGATGCCGCTAATGTGCATTACAACCAATGGTAACTCCCATAAGCCTATATCATGAAAAACGAATCGAAAGTGCTTACGGGCATTGCGGCAGGTTTGCTTGCAGCCGTTTGCTACGGCTTCATTCCCTTCTTCACCCTTCCATTGAAAGTGGAAGGCACGGCCGACTTCATGAGCGACCCCGCCATACTTTTCTACCGCTTCGGTTTTGCCTCCGTCGTGGTGGCTCTCTTCATGGCAGTAAGGCGAAAGAGTTTCAAGATTACGCGCGGCGAACTCGTCACGCTTCTCTATCTGGCCGCCGTGAGCGACGGTTCGGCGCTGTTCCTCATTGACGGCTACAACTACATGTCGTCCGGCGTGGCCACCACGCTTCACTTCATGTATCCCGTGGTAACGGCGCTCATCATGATGCTCTTCTACCACGAAGCACGCAAACTTTCCACCGTCCTCGCCATTGTCATGGCCGTGGGCGGTGTGGCCATACTCTCTTGGGACAGTTCGGGGCAGACATCGCTGCGCGGTGTGATCATCGTGCTCATCTCCGCCGTCTGCTACGCACTCTACATCATCCGCGTGAACCGTTCGCGCGCTGCCACAATGGACAGCGCCAAACTCGTGTTCTACGTGATGTTCTTCGGTGCGCTCATCTTTGGTGCCGAAGCCTTGCGGCAGGACTCCTTCGTCACGGTGCAGTCCCTCTCGCAACTGAAGGACTTGACCTCCCTCGCCCTCATCTGTACGGTAGTCACCAACGTATGTCTCGTGATAGCCGTAAAACGCATCGGTAGCACAATGGCCGCCGTCATCGGTGCGCTCGAACCGCTCACAGCAGTGCTCATCGGATGTCTCGTGCTGGACGAACCTTTCACGCCACAAGTGGTCCTTGGCATTGGACTCATCCTTCCCGCCGTGGTCATCATCATCTTCACGCGCCGCAAAAGTTGAGCGGCGGCAAGATACGTCGCTTCCCATACAACGACAGAAAGAAAAATATCACCTCTTCTCATATGAAACTAAACCGACTTATCCTTCTTCTCTTTGCACTTCTCACGCTAGTCGTGCCTTCGCACGCTGTGCTCAAGGAGAAGAACCTCGCCACCACGCTCTCCGTGTTGCGCGCCGAACTGCAGACCACCTATGTGGAGCAGAAGCAAAACATTGCGCGCTTCAACGCCATGACCAACATGCAGCACAAGCAGATTGTCAGCCTCATGCAAAGGAGCGACCTCGTGAGCCTTATGCTCTACTCGCAAAAGCAGGACTTCACCTTCGACATGACCTACGCCTGCCACGAAGCCACGTCGCTCTACCGCGAGTTCAACACGCGGCGCATGCCCTACACGCAAATCACGCAGCGTGTTGAGTCGGAGATAAGTCGCTACGACCGCCTCATTACGGCCCTCTGTTCCATTCCGCCCCGTGTCAATGCCGACGGCACGCGAGTCAATACGATGCCCGCCCCCCAAGGCGGCGCACATCCTCAGCCGCAGCCGAAAGCCGGCGGCCAGGGATTCGACCTTGACAAGACAAGCCTTGCCGACCGCGATTCCTGCCTTAAATATGCCGTTGCGCTCCGCAACAATCTCGTCAATATAAAAGAACGCATTGTCAGCGACAACGAGCACTACAAGATGACGGCATCGAAACTCAAAACCCTCAACGACTACGCCCTCCAGCGCTACAGCGCCATTCAGAACACCATCTTCGTGAACGGCGATGCAAGCTACTTCGAAGTGCTCTCCACTATCCGCTTGTATCTTGACAACGCAAAGGCTGACGTCAGCGAGAAGTACGACACCGAACACATCAACACCGGAAACGGGAAGAAGCAGCCCGTCCACTCCCAGTGGCGCGGCCCCATCGTCACCTCACTCACGCTTTTCGTACTCTTCTACGTAATTGTGGCCGCCTTGCTTAGCAACGTGATTGTCCGCTTCCTCGTGCCGAAACGTTTCCGCACGGAAGAGTTCATGAAAAAGAAAGTGTGTCTCATTCTGGCTGCCGCCATGTTCATCTTCGCCGTGAGCGTGATGATTGTACGCAGCTTCATTGACCACAACTTCTTCCTCATGGCTTCACGCCTCCTCATAGAGTACGCATGGTTGCTGTGTGCCATCTTCGTGTCGCTACTCATCCGCCTGGGCGGCGACCAGATAAAGAGCGGCTTCCGCATCTACACGCCCATCATGCTGATGTCGTTTATCGTCATCACCTTCCGCATCATCTTTGTGCCCAACAACGTGGTGCAGCTCATCTTCCCGCCCATCTTGCTCGTCTTTACGCTCTGGCAGTGGAACGTCATCACGCGCCACAACTCCAACATTCCGCGTACCGACATCTTCTACACGTGGATCTCGCTCACCATCATGGTGCTCTCCACAGCAGCGGCATGGTATGGCTACACGCTCCTCTCCGTGCAGTTGCTCATCTGGTGGATGTTCCAGTTGAGCTGCATCCAGACGGTTACCTGCGTCTACGACTTGCTGGCGGTCTACGAGGAGCGTCATCTGGCAAAGAAAATTGGCGAAAAAGTGGCCGCAAAACCCGGTAAACTCCATATCAACATCCTGGAGTCCATCCGCACGCGCCACGAGAAGCACATCAACGTCACCTGGGGCTACGACCTCGTGGCCATGGTGCTCGTGCCGGTGCTCGGCGTGTTCTCCGTGCTCCTTTCCGTTTGGTGGGCAGCAGACGTGTTCGACCTCACCGCCACGGTCATCTCCATCTTCATGTACAACTTCCTCAATGTGCCCGATGTGGTGCAGCTCTCGCTCCTGAAGATTGTGTTGGTGGCCTCGCAGTACTTCGTGTTCCGCTACCTCAACTACCTCATTCGTGCACTCTACCACAAGTACCACAAGTCGAAGGTAGTGGTCAACGGAAAACCCAACTTCACCCTCGCCAACAACATCATCAGCATCTGCGTGTGGGGCACATACTTCATCATCTCCATCAAGATGCTCAAGATTCCTTCCACCGCCATCTCCGTCATCTCGGCCGGTTTGGCAACGGGTGTCGGTTTCGCCATGAAGGACTTGCTCGAAAACTTCTTCTACGGCATCTCGCTCATGACGGGACGTGTGCGCGTGGGCGACTACATCGAATGCGACGGCGTGCGCGGAAAGGTGGAGAGCATCACGTACCAGTCTACGCAAATCGTAACCGCCGACGGCTGCATCATAGCTTTCCTCAACTCGTCCCTCTTCACGAAAAACTTCAAGAACATCACGCGTAACCACTCCTACGAAATGGTGTCCGTGCCCGTCGGCGTGGCTTACGGTGCCAACGTGGACGAAGTGCGTACACTCCTCGTCGAAGCCGTGACGAAGCTTGAAGCGAAACTCCCCGACGGACGCGACATCATCAGTAAGAAGAAACCGATTAGCGTAGTCTTCGACAACTTCGGCGACAACAGCGTGAATCTCTTCGTCACCTACTGGGTGCTCGTGGAACAGAAGTTCGTCATGACCGGTCGAGTGAAAGAGACCATCTACAATACGCTCAACGAACACCACATTGAAATACCCTATCCTCAGCGCGACATCCACATTCGCACAGTGAACGAACCGCTCATCGAAAAGTAATGCTCGCGCATTGCCGCGAAACGATCGAAAGGGGACGGTATCCGACGGATATCGTCCCTTTTCTCTCATTGCGCGCGGCAACTTCGCAAACGCTGCGTGGACAAAAACGAAGCCGAGAGGGGCTGCGCTTTGCGCGTTTTTTGTAATTTTGTAATCCCCTTACCACCTAAGCCTCCCACACCTTATGGACAACACCGCCGAAACAAAATGGCAAAACTGCTTGAAAAAGATAAGCGAAAAGCTTCCCCATCAGCTTTTTGCCACATGGTTTGAGCCCATCAAGTACGTCAGTTACGAAAACAACGTGCTTACCCTCGGTGTGCCCAATAAGTACGTGCCCGCATACGTGGAAGAGCATTTCCTCGACGAGTATCGCGACGCGCTCGTCAGCGAGTTCGGCAACAATTTCCATCTGCGTTACGGCATAGCCCGTCGGCCGGAACCTTCTGAGGCCGACAACGCCCCCGCAACGAGCAGTCCCTACGGCGTGAACGGTGCAAACCGCACGAAACTCCCGCCCATCGATCCGCAGCTCAACAAATGCTATACGTTTGAGAACTTCGTGAAAGGCGAAAGCAACAAACTCGCCCTCAGCGTGGCGCTTAGCATAGCCGAGACGCCCGGACGAAGCGCCTTCAACCCCTTTTTTCTTTACGGCCCAAGCGGAGTGGGGAAGACCCACCTCGTTAATGCCATCGGTGTGCGCATTCGCGAACTCTACCCCGAGAAGCGTGTGCTCTTCGTGTCGGCCTACGTGTTCAAAACGCAGTATACCGACTCCGTCATTCACAACACGCGCAACGACTTCGTCAACTTCTACCAGACCATCGACGTGCTCATCATTGACGACATTCAGGAAATCACCACGTCCAACACGCAGATGGCCTTTTTCCAGATTTTCAACCAGTTGCAGCACAACAATCGCCAGATTATCATTACCTGTGACCGCCCTCCCGTACTCTTCGAAGGCATTCAGGAACGTATGCTCACGCGTTTCAAATGGGGTATGGTGGCCGAGATGGAAAAACCCGACACGAAGCTCCGCCGCGACATCCTCATTTCAAAAATTCGCCGCGACGGACTCGACTTTCCCGCCGAGGTGGTACAGTACATTGCGCAGAACGTCGAGAGTAGCGTGCGCGAACTGGAAGGAATCATCAACTCCATCATGGCCTACAGTGTGGTGGACAACTGCGAGATAGACCTTCAGCTCACAGAGCGCGTTGTGGCGCGTGCCGTCAATCTAGAAAAGAAGCAGCTCACGCTAGAAGACATCGTGGCGGCCGTGTGCAAGCACTACAGCGTGAAGAAGAGCGACCTTCAGGGCAAAAGTCGCAAGCAGGCCATCGTTCAAGCGCGCCAACTCGCCATGTATCTTTGCCGAAAATACACCGATATCAACTACTCCCAGCTCGGTCGCGAGTTCGGCAAGCGCGACCACAGCACCGTGCTCCATGCCTGCAACCAAGTGGGCCGACGAATGGGTACGGAAAAGAACTTCCGCAAGGAAGTGGAAGTAATAGAAGCCGAACTGAAGTAAATGCCGCGTGCATCGCTCAAATGTCAAAGGCAAAACAGCTAATACATAAGATTCCCCTTGAAAAAGCTTACGCGGCTTCTCAAGGGGAATTCTTTTGACTTCATTTTTCTATTTTCGGTATCGGAAAATGCCCAAAATTTGCAGTTTTCGGTATCGGAAACATATTCCGAACGAATTTTTGAATAGTCTAAAAGTAGGATGCGATGGCTAAAATGCTGTCAAAACGATGAAAAAAGTAAGGGGAGCGCTTGCGCTTTGCATTTTATTTATAACTTTGCCCTTGCAAAAAGCAACAAACATGAACCAGACTTCTTACTTCCGACTTAGCACCTTGCTTAGCTTGCGTACATCGGGTACGCGGGAGTGAGATTCGTGCTTGTGCACAAGTGGCCGTCAAAGCAAGGCAGAAAAGAGTCCGAAGCAAGACGACACACTGAGATATAACTGAAGCAATCCTCACTTCCGCAATGCTTGCGAGAGTGAGGATTCATCGTTTTGCAGCCATAAGACGGTTGTACGACGCCAATACAAAAAATTCTTACGTTATGAGCGACAGACTCTACATCTTTGACACCACGCTGCGCGACGGAGAGCAAGTGCCCGGCTGCCAGCTGAACACCGTGGAAAAAATACAAGTGGCCAAGCAACTCGAAGCACTCGGCGTGGACGTGATAGAAGCCGGCTTCCCCATTTCCAGTCCTGGCGATTTCAACTCCGTGATAGAAATATCAAAAGCCGTCACCTGGCCCACCATTTGCGCACTGACCCGTGCCGTGGAAAAAGACATAGACTGTGCTGCAGAGGCACTGAAGTTTGCCAAACACAAGCGCATACACACTGGTATCGGTACGAGCGACAGCCACATTCGCTATAAGTTCAATTCTACGCGCGAGGAAATCATAGAACGTGCAGTGGCTGCGGTGAAGTACGCCAAACGTTACGTCGAGGACGTGGAGTTCTATGCCGAAGACGCAGGTCGCACCGACAACGAATATCTTGCCCGCGTGGTAGAAGCCGTCATCAAGGCCGGTGCCACCGTGGTGAACATACCCGACACCACGGGCTACTGTCTTCCGCGCGACTATGGCGCAAAGATCAAGTACCTCATGGAACACGTCGACGGCATAGACCGCGCCATCCTTTCGACCCACTGCCACAACGACCTGGGCATGGCTACGGCATGTACGCTTGAGGGCGTACTCAACGGTGCGCGCCAGGTGGAAGTGACCATCAACGGCATAGGCGAGCGCGCAGGAAACACCTCGGAAGAGGAAATCGCCATGATTCTCAAGTGTCATCATCTCGACATACAGACTAACATCAACACGCAACGCATTGCCGCCACAAGCCGCATGGTAAGTTCGCTTATGAACATGCCCGTACAGGCCAACAAAGCCATCGTTGGCCGCAACGCCTTTGCCCACTCCAGCGGCATACACCAAGACGGCGTGTTGAAAAACGTGGAAACTTACGAAATCATAGACCCGAAGGACGTCGGCATCGACGACAACTCCATCATCCTCACCGCACGTTCCGGTCATGCAGCACTCAAGCACCGTCTCGAAACGCTCGGCATAGAAGTGGACAAGGAAAAGCTCAACGACATCTACCAGCGTTTCCTCCTCCTTGCCGACAAGAAGAAGGAAGTGACGGACGACGACATCCTTGTGCTTGCTGGCGCCGAGCGTTCCGCTTCGCACAACATCAAGATGGACTATCTACAAGTCACTTCAGGAGCCGGTGTGCGCCCCGTAGCCGCCTTGATTCTCGACATTGCCGGCGAGAAGTTCAGCGCCGCAGCAGAAGGCAACGGTCCCGTCGATGCTGCCATCAATGCCCTAAAGAGCATCATCAAACGCAAAATGGTGCTCAAGGAGTTTACCATCCAGGCCATCAACCGTGGTTCCGACGACGTGGGCAAGGTACACATGCAGGTCGAATACGACGGCAACATCTATTACGGCTTCGGTGCCAACACCGACATCATCGCAGCCAGCGTGGAAGCCTACATTGACGCCATCAACAACTTCAAATAAAAGGGTGGTAATTTATAGAACCACCCTAAAATCCCTCTCTCTTTATGCAAGAACCTAGAACAATCATAGACAAGATATGGGATGCCCACGTTGTGCAGTATCTCGACAACTTTCCGGCTCCGAAGACCCAAAAGCCGACTAGTCCGCAACCGCTCTGCCAACTCTACATTGACCGCCTCTACGCCCACGAAGTGACCAGTCCGCAAGCCTTTGCCGGACTCGCCGCACGCGGTCTGGGCTGTTTCCGTCCCTCGCAGATTTTCTGCATGCCCGACCACAACACCCCCACACACGACCAGGACAAACCTATCACCGAACCCGTGTCGCGCCATCAAGTCGACACGCTTACGCAAAACGCCAGTCGCTTTGGCCTTAGCTATTGGGGCATGATGCATCCCAACAATGGCATCATCCACGTGGTAGGTCCCGAACAAGGCCTGTCCCTTCCCGGCATGACCATCGTTTGCGGAGACTCCCACACCTCCACTCATGGCGCCGTCGGTGCTATTGCGTTCGGCATCGGCACCTCAGAGGTGGAGATGGTTATGGCTTCGCAGTGCATTCTGCAGAACAAACCACGTACGATGCGCATCACCATCGATGGACAGCTCGGATCGTGCGTCACCGCCAAAGATCTTGCCCTTTTCCTTATGAGCCGCCTTACGACGAGCGGTGCAACGGGCCACTTCGTCGAATATGCCGGCGAAGCCATCCGTTCACTTTCTATGGAAGGTCGCCTTACGCTTTGCAACCTCTCCATAGAGATGGGTGCACGCGGCGGACTCATAGCTCCTGACGACGTAACGTTTGATTATCTCAAGGATCGTCCCTACGCTCCAAAGGGTGTGGCGTGGGATGAGGCCGTGGAGCGTTGGCGCGCACTGGCCACCGACCCCGATGCCCACTTCGATAAGGAGGTGCGCTTCGATGCCGCCGACATTACTCCCATGATTACCTATGGCACCAATCCTGGCATGGGTATCGCCGTAGACGCCACCATTCCCGAAGCGGCAAATCTTTCGGACGAGAAGGCTTTGCACTACATGCAGTTCGCCGCCGGCGAGAAGATGCTTGGCCGCCCCGTCGACTACGTTTTCCTTGGCGCTTGCACCAACGGCCGCATTGAGGATTTCCGCGCTTTTGCCTCCGTGGTGCGTGGACGCCACAAGGCTTCCGGTGTGACGGCATGGCTCGTGCCTGGTTCGTGGCCCGTCATGCGACAGATTGAGGCTGAAGGCATTGACCGTACGCTCAAGGATGCTGGATTTGAAATACGTCAGCCGGGGTGTTCGGCTTGTTTGGCTATGAACGACGACAAGATACCCGCCGGAAAACTCTGCGTGTCCACTTCGAACCGTAACTTTGAGGGGCGTCAGGGACCTGGTGCCCGCACTTGTCTCGCCTCGCCATTTACTGCCGCCGCTGCCGCAGTGACTGGCGTCGTCGCCGATCCGCGCACCTTGCTCGGCGCTACTCCCACAAATCTTTACGCTCCGGCTTCGAAGGAAATCCTTTCCGTACAACCGACGACAGCAACAGCTCAAGCCGAAGCTTTCGACATCGTCGCTACAGCCGCCCCAGCCGCTCAGCGTGAAGCGCATCAGAAGTTCGGTGTGCTTGAAAGCACCTGCGTGCCGCTTCCGTTGGAAAACGTCGACACAGACCAAATTATTCCAGCACGTTTCCTCAAGGCCACGGATAAGGCAGGCTTCGGCGAGAACCTCTTCCGCGATTGGCGCTACGCTCCCGACGGCACGAAGAAGGACTTTGTGCTTAACGACCCCACTTACTCAGGCAATATCCTTGTAGCTGGTAAGAACTTCGGCTGCGGTTCAAGTCGCGAACACGCCGCGTGGGCCATTGCGGGTTATGGTTTCCGCGTGGTCATCAGTTCCTTCTTTGCAGACATCCACAAGCAAAACGAACTGAACAATTTTGTTTTGCCCGTCACCGTGAGTGAAGCATTTCTCGCAGAACTTTTCGATAGCATTAAAGCCGACCCATCTACGAAAGTGCGCGTAGACCTTCCGGCGCGCTGCGTCACGAATCTTGCCACGATGCGCAGCGAGTGCATCGACATCAGCGACTACAAGAAATATTGCTTCGAAAACGGACTCGACGACGTAGACTTCCTTCTTGAAAACAAACAAAAGACAGAAACATATGAAACTCAACATTGCAGTACTTGCCGGTGACGGCATAGGTCCCGAAATATCCGAACAAGGTGTGAACGTCCTCGCAGCCGTTTGCCGTAAGTTCGGCCACGAAGTCTCTTTTACTCCAGCGCTCGTTGGTGCCGCAGCCATTGATGCTGTTGGTGATCCTTTCCCCGAGGAGACGTTCCGCATTTGCTCCGAGGCCGACGCTGTACTCTTTTCAGCCGTGGGCGATCCCAAGTTCGACAACGACCCCACCGCCAAGGTACGTCCCGAACAAGGGTTGCTCGCCATGCGCAAGAAGCTTGGACTTTTTGCCAACATTCGTCCCGTCCAGACCTTCGAGTGTCTGCTCCATAAGTCGCCGCTTCGTGCCGATCTCGTGAAGGGGGCTGACTTCGTATGCATCCGTGAACTCACCGGTGGTATGTATTTTGGCGAGAAGAAAGAGGGCGACGACTACGCTTTCGACACTAACGCATATTCCCGCCCCGAGGTGGAGCGCATTCTTCGTGTGGCTTACGCCTATGCTCGCCGCCGTCGCAAGCACCTCACCGTGGTCGACAAAGCCAACGTGCTCGCCTCTTCCCGTCTATGGCGCAAAGTGGCGCAGGAAATGGCTGCAGACTATTCCGACGTGACGACCGACTACATGTACGTGGACAATGCTGCCATGCGCATGATTCAGGAACCCACTTTCTTCGACGTGATGGTGACGGAAAACACCTTTGGTGATATTCTCACAGACGAAGGTTCGTGCATCACCGGTTCCATGGGCATCCTTCCCTCTGCTTCGACGGGCGAAAGCACACCTGTCTTTGAACCCATCCATGGTTCGTGGCCGCAGGCAAAGGGAAAGAATATCGCCAACCCGTTGGCGCAGATTCTTTCTGTGGCCATGCTTTTCGAACACTTCGACCTCACGGAAGAAGGAGCCCTGGTGCGCAAAGCCGTCGACGCCAGCTTGGACGAAAACGTGCGCACGCCCGAAATCCAGGCCGAAGGCGGTGCCAGCTACGGCACACGCGAAGTAGGCGAATGGATTGTTCGCTGGATTGAAGCGCACTAAGGATTTTTCCTAATACAAAAAGACAGCCCTGCCGCTTCCGAAGCGTTTCGGAAACGGCAGGGCTTTTGGAATACATCTGAACTTTTACTTGTTGGGGAAATGGATGACGAGTTCCATAACGAATTTGTCGCGTTCGGAAGTTTTGGCGAGTGAAATGTCGTCGTAGAAATACTTCTCGTAGTTGATGCGGATGTCGGCGTTCATCTTCTTTGCCATGCTGAGCGTGATGCCCGGTGTGATGCGGTGGCGCTTAGCGTCGGTGAGTTTGAAATGGCCGGCATCGTCGAGCGTGCCGTCGGAGTGGTCGTCCATCATGTCGTAACGGCAGAGGAAACTGATTTTGCGGAAAGCTTTCTTGAGCGGCTGGTCGTAGCAGACGAAGGCATCGACGGAGTTGACGTTGGCGAAAGCGTTGTGTGTGTAGTGCTTGCGCAGGTACTCCGCTTCCACGGTGAAGCGTCCGCGCTGGAAGGTTGCGCCGCCGTCGTAGAGATAGACTTCCGTGTCGTTGGGCGAGATTTTCTGCACCGAACCTTCAAGCGTCAGCCCGCAGCTGAGCGGCACTTGAACCTTGGTGGAGAAGTTGAATTTCTTTGTCCAATAGTTCTTCTGGTTCGTCAGCCCCGAGCCGTTGAACGCGCCTGCTTCGAGAATGAGCGGAATGTCGCCAAACGTGTAGCCCGCATAGAAACCCACGTCGCGCACGTTACCTACCTGCTTGGCGATGAACGAACGGTTGGCAAAGTATTGCTTGTGGGGAGAGCGGTGAGCGTCGATGGTGAACGGCACGCGCATCTGACCGATGCGGAAGGAAAGACCCTTTACGGGGGTGACGCCAGCGTAGGCATCGAGCATTTTGATGGAACCTTCGTCCGAGAGGTCAATCTCGGCTTTGTAGTCCACTATGGGAGTGATGTTGCCGTCCAAAGCGATGCGCGCCGTGCGCACTTCAAAGCGACTCTCTTTCTCGTTTGTCTGATATTCCCATTTGCCGCGGATGGTACCGCTCACGTTGGGCATCCAAGAGGGAAGCGTTATGGTTTTCGAAGCCTTGGCTTCGGCATTGTTGGTGTTTGTCTGCTCTTGTGCGCAAAGCTTAGCGGGGATTGAGAAAGCCGAAAGCGCGAGGAGGCATAGAGCGAAAGGTTTTGTTGAAATCATAATGGATGTGATGAGAAAAAGAACGGATGCCGCACTGCGGATTGGAAATATCCGCGGGGCGGCATCCGTGAAGAGTGAGAGAGAACGTCAGCGGCAAAGAACCCTTGACATCGCTATGTCCGAAATTTTACCTGCAACATGTGCCGCTGTCGCTCGTCCCTCTTAGGGTTGGGCAATTTATAGAACGCCCCTTAAACTTGTGCGTGGTACTCCTTTGCCGTACGGATTAGTCCGGAGAGTTCAACAACGAGTTGCTGCGTTTCGCGAACGATGTGGAGGAGTAGGGTGGCGGAGTTGATGTTCGTGTCGGTCTGTTGAATCTGTACGCCCAGTTCTTCGGAGAAGCGGTCGAAGTCTTTTCGGAGCGACTCGCAACGAGTAAGCACTGCATCGTTGTCCTGCGGACGGAGGTTGTGAAGATTGGCAGCCGTTTCGTTAAGGAGAGTCACAAACGTGTTTCGGAGTTTGCAGTAGCGCTCAGCTTGTACGCTGTCAATGGGCACGAAGTGATTGTCAATGTGCTCGTAGGCTGGTTCCACGATGCGGATGAGTCCGTAAAGCACTTGGCGGAGCGCATTGTGAATCAGATGGAAACTTGTGCTGAGGCGTACACCCGCAACCGGCGGGAGAGCACGGCGTAGACAGATGGTTTCGCGGCGGCGGAGGTTTTTGAGTTCGCGTTTGTTGAACTTAAGGTCGCGCATGGCGTGGCGCATCGGGCGAAGACTTTCGCTGAAGAGACCGTCGGTCGACTTCTGAAGAATTATGGCATATTTTTCCAATTCTTCCGCCACGCTCACGTCCAAATGGCGTGAAAGCATCGGTACGATGGTGGTGCGGTCCTTTGCAGTGAGCATCTGCTGGAAGAGCATGTCGCCTTTCTGCACTTCTTTCTGTTTTTTGGCAAAGCGCTGCTGGCTGTGAATGATGCTGTAGATGCCAGCTGCCACAATGATCACCACGGCCACAATGCCGCCGAAGTTCATGGCGAGTGCTACAAAGAAACAAGCTGTGAAGGCCACACCGGCAGTGATGAACCATCCACCGATGACAGTGAGCACACCCGTGATGCGGAACACGGCACTTTCGCGGCTCCAAGCACGGTCGGCAAGCGAAGAACCCATAGCCACCATGAAGGTGACGAATGTGGTGGAAAGCGGAAGTTTGAGCGATGTGCCGAGAGCGATAAGGAGCGAAGAAACCACGAGGTTCACTGAAGCACGGCACATGTCGTAGGCTGCAAGGTTGTCCACGCCTTCATCGGGAGTTTGGAAACGGCGGTCCACAAAGCGGCGCACGCTTTCGGGTGTTACGTTTACCACCATTGTGCCTACAGAGTTGCCCCAGCGCACCAGGCTGCGGGCCACCTTGGAAGAACCGAACATCTCGTCGCCTTCGTTTTTTCGCGAAAGGCCCACTTCCGTTTCAGTCACCTTGCGCGCCTTCTTCGAAGTGGCAAGGGCAAACACCATGATGGCACCAGCGGCAACGAGGAAATAGATGGGCGTGGTAGCCGAATCCTGAAGGGACGACATCATGAAGCTATCGGGCGAAACACCTGCGCCGTTAGCCGTGAAGTCGAGGAAAGAAGAGTAGCCGGCAAGGGGCACACCGATGAAGTTGACAAGGTCGTTGCCGGCAAAAGCGGTGGAGAGGGCGAATGTGCCGATGAGCACGATGACGCGGAATACGTTGACCTTCATCATGTGGAGCAACTGCATCACGATGGTTGAGGCCACGAAGATGACAGCGAGAATGGTGAGGATGTGTTCGTTGAGGTAAGCCTTCACGTCGGCGTTCATGAACGAAAGGTCCTTAAGCCCCTTGAAGAGCATGAAGTAGAGGATGGCAGTGATGGCAATGCCGCCGAAAATGCCAATCTTGAAACGCAGATTCTTCTTGATGCTGAAGGAGAATATGATGCGCGTAATGTATTGGATGATCGAACCGAAGACGAATGCGATAGGCACACTCATGAAAATGCCCATAATCACTTCAAGGGCTTTCGACGTGTTTAGGTAGTCGCCCATAACGAGGTGCGCATCGCCGCCGGCAATCTTCAGCATGGTGAAAGCGAAGGCTGAGCCGAGGAGTTCAAACACCATCGACACGGTGGTCGACGTAGGCATGCCGAACGAATTGAAAATGTCGAGCAGTACGATGTCTGTGACCATCACAGCCATGAAGATGTACATCACATCCTTGAAACTGAAATACTGCGGAGTGAAAATGCCATGGCGCGCAATGTCCATCATGCCGTTGCTGAGCACGCATCCGCAGAACACGCCGATGCCCGCAATGATGACTAGTGAACGAAATTTCGCTGCACGCGAACCGATGGCAGAATTGAGGAAGTTTACCGCGTCGTTGCTGACACCTACCCATAGGTCAAAGGCGGCAAGAAGGAAGAGGAATATGACCATTCCCAAATACATCCATTCCATACGTTAGTTGATGTTTTTATTGTGGATTTGTTTGTTGATTCGTTGCACGTTGACGGAAATGGGAACTTCCGTTCACGGTGCAAAAGTATGGAGTGTATGTTCCGAGGATATTACAACACGGTTAAGAAAGTGTTACGGCCTCTTCAGCGCCTCTGCGCGTTGAGCGGAGTAGAACGTGCAAGGTATGTTTATCTTCCTATTATAATAATGTGTAACGGCAATTGTGAACGCAGCCTTCACACAAATTTAACCGGCTTGAAAGGCGGGCTGCGCGTAAAAAGGCGTAATATTGCAGCGTAAAAGCACATGGAATAAGCTATTCCCGCACTTTTCCTTTTTGAAAGCATCAAACCAATTCCCCTCATGACGGAGCAAACCACCCACAGGATTCTCGTTGTTGACGACGAACCCGACCTTCGCGAAATTCTTCAGTGCAACCTCGAAAATGCCGGTTACGAAGTAGACACGGCAGAGTCTGCCGAAGAAGCCCTACACATCCTTTCACCCGAACACCACCTCATCCTTCTCGACGTGATGCTCGGCGGAATGTCAGGCTTCAAGATGGCAGAACGGCTGCGAAAAGAATTTCACAACCAGACGCCCATTATTTTCCTTACAGCCAAGGACACGGAAAACGATATGCTCACCGGATTTTCCACGGGAGGTGACGACTACATCAGTAAACCCTTCTCGCTCCACGAAGTGCTGGCACGCATCAAGGCCATCCTTCGCCGCGTGCAAACTCCACCGCAACAGAAGGAATTGCGCGCAGGCGACCTTGTCATCAACTTTGCCAAGAAAATCGTGATGGCCGGTGGCGAAGACGTGCGCCTTTCCCCGAAAGAATTTGGCATTCTCAGCATGTTGGCAAAAAGTCCCGGACGCATCTTCTCCCGCGAGGAAATTCTTGCCGAAGTGTGGCATGGCGACAGCTACGTGCTCGACCGCACCGTAGACGTACACATTGCCCGCGTGCGCCGCAAACTCGGCACCAAAGCCTTTCACATACAGAACCGTCAAGGATACGGCTACTGCTTTGAGGAATAATTAAGGGGATAACAAAAAGCCCCCAATAACTGTCTGCCCATGACCTACAAATCGAAACTACTGCTCAACTTCACCGCACTCTTTGCCGCCTTCACGCTCCTGCTTGTTATGTTTCAATACAACCGTGAGAAACAATACAAGCGCGAACTCGTCGAAGCGCGGCTTAGAAGTTATGCCGATGTTGTGGCCGGTGCCATCGGCACAGACTATGTCGTCTCGGACTCCCTTCAGCTTGCACATCTCGGCAAGGAGATGCCCGCCGACCTCCGCCTCACCGTCATCAGTCGGCGGGGTAAGGTGCTCTACGAGTCGAAAGAACACGGTATCAACGAAATGGGCAACCACCTCGACCGCCCCGAAGTAAGCATGGCGCTCGAAACGAGCCATGGCGAGGGATGCAACATTCGCTCCTCCGCCACGTTCAACCGCGATTACTTCTACTTTGCCAAAAGCTACCCCACCTTTCTTGTGCGCGTGGCTCTGCCCTACAACTCCGAGGTGCAGAACTTCATGAAGGCCGACAATGTGTTCCTTTGGTTTGTGCTGATGCTCTTCCCCATAGCCCTCGTGGTGCTCATCTACATATCGGACCGCTTCGGCAAAGCCGTGACGGGACTGCGCAACTTCATGAACTCTGCCGACCGAGGACTTGTGGACTACGAACACATCACGTTCCCCTCCTCCGAACTCGGACACCTGGGCGAGAAAATTATGCAGAAATATCGCCAGCTTGAAGACTCTTCGCGTGTGATAGCCACCGAACGTGAGCGACTCATGCGCCACTTCCACTACTTTGAGGAAGGCGTTGGCATCTTCGACCCTGAACGCCACAACCGTTATGCCAACACGCGTTTCATGCAATACATCAACGTGATACTCGACGAACCAACGGCCGACGTCAATGCCATGTGGCGCGCCAAGGCTTTTGCCCCCGTGCTCGAATTCGTTTCGCTCCATGGCGGAAGCCGTCCCCTCACCGAAGAAGCCCCCATCTTTCGCTACAACACGAAGAGCGGCGGCACACGCTTCAGTGTGCAGGTGCTCGTCTACAGCGACGGAAGTTTTGAAGTGACGCTCTGCGACGTCACGCGTGAGGAGAAGAACAAGGAACTCAAGCAGCAGATGAGCAACAACATTACGCACGAACTGCGTACGCCCGTCAGCAGCATACGCGGTTATCTTGAGACTATAATAGATTGTCCCAACCTCAGCGACGAACGCAAGACTTATTTCCTCAAAAAAGCTCACGCCCAAGTGGTTCGCCTCACAGACCTTATCCGCGACGTGGCACTCATCACCAAAACGGAACAGGCTGCCGAACTCATGCCGCGCGAAGACGTACAGATTGCAAAGGTCATAGCCGATGTGCAGGAGGACCTTAGCGCCGCCTTGCAGGAACAGCAGATGGAACTCCACGTGGAACTTCCCGAAGGCTTGCATCTTAATGGTAACTACACACTCGTCTATTCCATCTTCCGCAACCTCATGGAAAACAGTGTGCGCTACGCCGGTAAGCAGACGCAAATCAACGTAAACTGTTACAACGTGACCGACGAGTTCTGCTACTTCAGTGTTTACGACAACGGATGCGGCGTGCCCGAAGAACACTTGTCGCGCCTTTTCGAACGTTTCTACCGCGTGACGGAAGGGCGCACGCGCGAGAACGGCGGCACTGGTCTCGGCCTTTCCATCGTGCGCAATGCCGTGCGTTTCCACAGCGGCGACATCTCCGTACGCAACCGCAAAGAGGGCGGACTCGAATTCCTCTTCACGTTGCACAAATAGAGTTTTTTGGGGGAATGGTCTCATGGGTGCTTCTCCATGCGCTACGCACACAATCAATCATTAGTAAAAAACCAAGGGCGAAGCCTCCACGAAAGGAAGCTTCGCCCTTGGTTTGTGTGTTCAGGCATGAGTCCTGAGAGGATTAGCGGGGAATTACTTAACCACCTTGCGGCCGTTCACAACGTAAACGCCGTGAGGCAGCGTCTGCAGGGAGTTGCCCACGAACTGGCCGTTGAGGTTGTAGACCTTCGTGCCGTTTATGACCACGTTGGCGTTGATGGCATCAATGCCCGTAACCGTACCGTTGATGTCGAGTTTCACCTTGGCTGCGTCTTCAGCGCTGGGCACTACGAGGTAAGCATATGTACCAAGCACCTTGGCAGTTTCTGCCGTGGCTACTGCGGGATTGGCCGTTGCGTCGATGGTCATTGCAGTGCCGTCGGTAGCTACTTCTACGGGGCTATAGGTACCCTGGAAACCAAAGCCGGCAGCGTTCACGCCATTGTCGGGAGTCGTAGAGGAGAGGTTGATGTCGAAGAGGGTGATGTCGCCCACCTCAATTGCCGATTTGAGCAGATAAGCCTTGCCGGCTTCAATGCTTGTGGCCTTGGTGAAGACGAACTTTGTGCCTTCCACTTCCTTGAGTTCTGCAAGTTCTGCAGCTTCTCCGAAGCATTCCTTTACGTCTTCTTCAGTCATGGCGAAGGGCAGGCAGATGGTTGTCCACTTGCCGGCGTTGTACCAGCGCTTAACTTGTACGTCGACCGTTTCCTGAGGTTCAATGACGTTCTCGCTGTTCTCGTCGATGACAATCGTAGAAGTGTGGACGTAAGTCAACGTGAAGTCGTCAAAGATGCTCCATCCCTGACCGTCGGAAGCCTGCGTGCCATCTACACCAATGCGGAGCGTACCGTCGGTAACCGTGACGCGAATGGTGTTGCGGTAGAGACCTGCCTTCACTGCGGTGTCGAACGTGGCGGGGCAGTTGGGGAAGTAGATGCCTTCGGTGCCGGTGGGCGAGAAGTCCTTGCGCCAGTCGGTATATTCCGAAGCCTCTGTCATGTGCTCGTCGTAAGCCGACTTGATGGGGCCATATACCTCATTGGCATAAAATTCGGCAGTCGTCTTCTCGAGTTTGTCCTTCCAAACGTTGTACGTAGCGTCGCTGTAAGCGCCTACGCGCTGCATGCCGCCAACGGTTACTTCGTACACACCGTTGGGCAGGCCCGTGATGGTCTGGTACATGTTGAAGTCCTTCTGGTAGAACTCAACGTTGCCTGCAGCCTGATAGTCGCCGGCATTTTCCCAACCTTCAGCGTTTTCGTCGAATGACGGGTTTACGATGACGTCGGTTACGTCAGTGCCCGGCTTGGTGAACGTCTTGGACACGGCGTCCATCTTGGCGGAGACGGTCTGGGCGTAAGCTTGGAGTTGTTCGGTAGAGTAGGGCTTCTCGCTGAGAATCTTGTTGAGCGTGTTGCCGTTCTCGTCGCCCGTTTCGTCCACGAACTTCACAAAGTCGGCTGTGCCGGTGTAGTTGTCGGCAGGGTGACTTGCTACGTAAAGATCCACTGCTGTGCGGAGGTAACTCATTTCTTCGTAAGCCTCGGCATTGTCTTTAGCGGCAGCGGTAGCCGTCTTCAAAGCCTCGGTGGCAGCGACGATTTCGTCCTTCGTAGCGTCTGCCTTTTCGGCTACGGCCTTACCGTCTGTCACGGCTTTGCCGAGCGCTTGGATGAGTGCGGGCTGGGCAGCGTCATCCTTGATGGTTTCGGCGTCGGCAATGGCGTTGTTAAGTTCCTCCACGTAGAGTGCAAGAACGTTGGAGCTGACGTAGGTCAGATAGAAGTTGTCCCAAATGCTCCAGTTCGTGTAAGAGTCGCACTTGATGCCCAGGCGGAGTTTGCCATCCGTTACGGGCACTTTCACCGTTACCCAGAAGTTGCCCTCGGATGCCATGGAGGCAAAGTCGGACATGGAGTTGGCGAAGTGCTGACCATCGAGCGTCTTGCCGCCGTCGTTCATCGTTTCGGAGTAGGCCGAGCAAACGGGCTGCTGCGTGTCGTTGGCATAGAGGTAAGCGTCAATCACTTCCGTGCCGTTGAGATAAGCGTTGTGGTTTTCGGTGGTGTATTCGCCAACGCGCTCAAAAGCTTGGGCCGAAACTTCGTACACACCGTTGGGCAGCCCCGTGAGTTCTTGGTAGAGGTCGTAAACGGCATGGTAGGCTTCGCAGTTTTGCAAAGAGTTGTCGACTTTCGTGTAGGCCGTTTTTCCGGACCATCCTTCGCCACCGTTTTCAAACGAGGGATCGGCAAGGAGGTAGGTCACGTCAGTTCCTTCCTTCGTGAACGACTTGGCGAGGGCAGCGGTGTTGTCCTTTACGGTCTCGGTGTAAGCCTTCACGTCGTCGGTGCCGTAGAGGTAACCTTCTACGATGGCGGTGTAAGCATTGCCATTTTCGTCGGCATTGAAGAGGTTCTCGAGTTCGGTAGCCTTGCTGTAACCAGCTTCGGCGGTGTAAGTTTCGAGTGCTTTGTCGGCAGCAGCCTTTGCTTCGGCGAGGGCGGCATAAGCGCTCACGTTGTCGGCCACAGCGGCTTTTGCGTCAGCAAGGTCGTTGACGGCCTTGGTAATTTCGGCTTCGGTCACTGTTTCTTTGGCTGCAGCAGTTTTTGCATCGGCAATGGCCGTGCTGAGTTTGGCTACGACATCGGCATTGGCCTTCACGTTGGCCATGTAAGTTTCGGCTTCGGCGATCTTTTCGTTGAGGCTTTCTACGAGGGCAGAGGTGTCAATGCCGAGGTAGTTCACCTTGAGGTTGCCGAAGAAGATGAAGTTGACCGTCGTGTTGGCGGTCTGAATGCCAAAGGTGAGTTTGCCGTCGGTCACTACGGCCTTCACGCTGACGTGAACAGGTTTGTCGGGCAGCGAGGAGCAGTTCGAACTCTTGTCGTTGGCAAAGAGCGTCGTGCCATCCTGCGTGTTTTCTTTGTTGGCACCGCCGCACGAAGCGTTGATGTCTACCGACACTTCATACACGCCGTTGGGCAGTCCTTCCAGCGTTTGCGAGATGCTGCCGTCGGGAAGGTGTCCGCCGTTGGAACTTGAAGTCCAGCAGTTGAGACCCTGTTTCAGTGCATCGCCAGTTTCCTGAACGGTGTAGTTCTTCGTTTGTGCGTCGTAGGCTTTGCCCACTACGGTCCATCCTGTGGTAGCGGTGCTCGGTGCAATGTAGTCTGCAAGGCTGAAGGGATTTTCGGCCGTTGCGCCCGAGTCGCTGATAATCTTGTTGCGCTTGAGCTGGGCAACCTTGTTGACGGCAGCCTTCAAGTCGTCTACGGTGGCAGACGAGTTGTTGTAGACGGCGGAGACTTCGGTTACGTCGATGCCCAGATCGTCGGCCTCGTTGATAGCCGTGGCAAGTTCGTAGCGTGCGGCGAAGAGCGTGAGGTCAAAGGCCGCGTTGACGCAACGCCATGTCGTGCCGTAGTCGTCGGCGCTGGTGAAGTCGGCGGGTTTTAGCAAACCGTTCACGGCATCGATGCCAGACGAACCAGTGAGTCCTTTCTGCCAACCTACGCAGACTGTGCCGTCCACAGCACTGCTGAGTGCACCGTATGAAAAGAGTTGGAAATCGGTCGGTGCGTCGGAAATGGGGTTAACGACATACTCCGTGTTTCTGCCTGTCTGTGAGGCGTAGTCCATCCAGGTCTTACCTATAGCGTCGTCTACGAACATATATTTCCACGAACCCGTACCTTTGTTGTTGAGTTTGTACGTTTCGGGTTCGGTAGAGGTGGTTTTCTCAAATTTGAACAAAGCCGCTTTTCCGGGCGCAAGACTGGCACGCGTTCCCCAGTCGTTACCGGCAAAGACGAACTCGTGTCCAGCCGTGTTGTACAGGTAAAATTCTATGTTACCCGTGAGTGCGTTGGCCACTTCGTAGCAGTCGGCATCGGCTACTGACGGAAGCGCCACTTTGTCGGCCATAGCCTGTCCGCCGAAAAGGGCGAGGAGACCTGCCGTAAAGAGTAGTTTTTTATCCATAGGGGTTGTTTATGATATTAGTTTATTCCATCAATTGCAAGAATGAGCAAGTGCGTTTGAACAAAACCAAGTGCGTTTGAACAAAAAAGAGCGCTTCTCATTTCCAAGGCAAATATAACACTTGTACTTCACAATTGACAACCCAGCTAAGCATTTTGGTCTTCAAAATTGTAAAATGACGAAAGTTTCATCCCCTTTGAAACAAATTTGTCCGTCTTCAGCGTAGCATCGGCGTGCTTTTCGTTGCCTAAAATCTATTGTACAGTAAGTCATATTTTGTGGCCGTTACGGGCGCAATCGGAAAGAAACCCTTAAATTTGCACACTGAAAGCAAATGTGTGCTTTTCTATCAAAGATTAACCACTCGGATATGTCAATCACAAAAACCCGCCAGCGGCTGCTTGAGGTGGCTCGCGAACTTTTTGCCCATAAAGGACTTGAAGCCACCACGATGAACGACATCGCCACCGCCTCAGGGCGCGGACGACGCACGCTCTACACCTATTTCCGCAACAAAGAGGAAATATACTATGCTGTCATCGAGGAAGAGTTGGAAGCACTTTCCGAAAAACTCGACCGTGTGAAGGAACTTCAATCCGAGCCTTTGGAAAAGGTTTTCACACTCATCTACACCCACCTCAACATCATCCGCGAAACCGTGGCGCGCAATGGTACGCTGCGCGCAGAGTTTTTTCGCAACATATGGATGGTGGAAAAGATGCGTAAGCGCTTCGACGAAGAGGAGCACCGCGTCATCTGCGAAGTGCTGAAAGAAGGCATCGACTGCGGACAGTTTCACATAGAGAATCTCAACCTCATGACCGACATTATGCACTATGCCGTGAAAGGTCTTGAAGTGCCCTACATCTACGACCGCCTTGGCGAAGGGCTCACAGAAGAGGAGTGGTTCCCCATTGTGCGTGGCATTGTGGCCCGTGTGCTCAATGTGAAGCCGCAATAAACAACCGAACAACAACAAACCATAAAAATAAAAAGAACAACAACTATGGGACTTTTAACCGGAAAGACAGCCCTCATCACCGGCGCTGCACGCGGCATTGGCAAGGCCATTGCACTGAAGTTCGCCGAAGAAGGCGCAAACATAGCTTTTACCGACCTCAAGATTGACGAGAACGGCGAAGAAACACGTAAGGAAATCGAAGCCAAAGGCGTGAAGTGCCTCGCTTACGCTTCCAACGCAGCAAGCTTTGAAGACACCGCAGCCGTAGTGGCAAAGATTCACGAAGATTTCGGTTCCATCGATATCCTTGTCAACAATGCCGGCATTACGAAAGACGGCCTTATGCTCCGCATGACCGAAGCCCAGTGGGACGCCGTCATCGCCGTGAACCTCAAGTCAGCTTTCAACTTCATCCATGCCTGCACCCCCATCATGATGCGTCAGCGCAAGGGTTCCATCATCAACATGGCCTCTGTAGTAGGCGTACACGGCAATGCCGGCCAGAGCAACTACGCAGCCTCCAAGGCAGGCCTCATTGCCCTCGCCAAGAGCGTGGCTCAGGAAATGGGTAGCCGCGGCATCCGTGCCAACGCCATCGCTCCGGGCTTCATCGAGACGGCTATGACCGCTCAGCTCTCTGACGAAGTGCGCAAGGAATGGATGAAAGCCATCCCCCTCCGTCGTGGTGGAAAGCCCGAGGACATCGCCGACGTGGCCACCTTCCTCGCTTCCGACATGGCAAGCTACGTCAGCGGCCAGGTTATCCAGGTCGACGGCGGCATGAACATGTAATTCATTTAGCATACTCATCAAAGCTAAGAATAAGTCCCCGCGCTGCCGCACAGCAGTGCGGGGACGAATTTTAATGTGCGAATGCAGTCTCAATGTGCGAATGCAGTCTCAATGTGCGAATGTGCAAATGTGCGAATGTGCAAATGCATATTCACGAGTTCACACAAACACGCGGCTTCAGCCATACTTCATTTGCACATACGCTCATTTGTATATTTGCACATCGAATCCCCATGACCATCCTTTACGAAGACAACCACATCATCATCGTCAACAAAGCCGCCGGCGAGATAGTTCAAGGCGATAAGACTGGCGACCGCACCCTGGCCGACGATGTCAAGGCATACATCAAGGAGAAATATGCCAAACCCGGCGAAGTGTTTCTCGGCGTAGTCCATCGCTTGGACCGCCCCGTGAGCGGCATTGTCGTCTTTGCCCGAACGAGCAAGGCCCTCTCGCGCCTCAACGACATGTTCCGCACGGGAAAGATTCACAAGACGTACCATGCCATCGTGGCCACAGCTCCCCGCGAGCCGGAAGCCACACTCACCACCTGGCTCACACGCAACGAGAAGCAGAACAAAGCCTACTCCCATGCCACCGAAGTGCCCGGCAGCAAGAAAGCCGTACTCGACTACCGCCTCATCGGTCAGAGCGAACGCTACTTCCTGCTCGAAGTGAATCTCCACACCGGCCGTCACCACCAAATCCGTTGCCAACTGGCCTCCATGGGCTGTGCCATCAAGGGCGACTTGAAATACGGAGCCCCGCGTTCCAATCCCGACGGCTCCATCTGCCTCCACGCACGCCACATCGCCTTTGAACATCCCGTCAGCCACAAGCAAATCACCGTCGATGCACCTTATCCCACGACAAATCGCCTGTGGGAAGCTTTCTCCTGACTTCAGAAAAACCTTTTCGCCATGGAAAAGACATACCGTTCAAAAGTGGACTTATGGATTGTGGTGGTCATCGTTTTTGCTGTGGCTTGCAGCGTTGCACCGTTTTTTCAGGAAGGACAGCCACTTCTGGGAATTGCCATAGGAATTGCCGCCACGCTCGTTTTCGTGTGGATGCTTCGCTCCACGCGCTACATTGTCCGCGGCGACGTGCTCGTCATAAAGAGCTGCTTTCTTAGTTACGGCACATGGCGCATAGCCGACATAGAGAGCATCCGTCCCACCCACAATCCGCTCTCGGCTCCCGCTGCCTCTCTCGACCGCCTCGAAATCCGTTTTATTGGTCGCCGCTCGGTGCTCGTATCTCCGCGCCGTAAGCAGGAATTCATAGCCCATCTGCTCGCGCTGAACCCAAACATCAAACAGTTCTAACCCCGCAGGGGGCTTTGCGTGCGTAGCGTATGGGGGTCACGTCTCCGACGTGACGCACTACACGCCGTCACGGATGGTTCTTTGTGCTGCGGCCTCACGGAGGCTTTTGCGTGCTTCGCTTTACGCGCGCGCGCATACACCGAAGTTTGTGCAACTTGCTGTCACCCGTCACCGTCATCGTCACGGACGTTTTTGCGTGCTGCGGCCTCACGGAGGCTTTTGCGTGCTTCGCTTTACGCGCGCGTGTACACCGAAGTTTGTGCAACTTGCTGTCACCCGTCACCGTCACCGTCACGGACGGTTTTGCGCGCTGCACCGCATATGAGTGCGAAGCGCATGGGGGTCACGTCTCCGACGTGACAGTTCTGCACGGCCCTAGGGGTGACGGGTGACAGCAACTTGTACAAACTGCGGTATAACGCACGCGCGTATAAGGCGCAGCACGAAGAACCGTCCGTGACGGCGCAGCACGAAGAACCGTCCGTGACGGCACCAAAACACCAGGATAGAAGAACAACAAACGTTTTCAAAATTTGGGCTGCGGGCCCAACACGTTGGGTCCGCAGATAATTCATATTTTCGGCCCAAAAGTTTTTTCTTAAGGCACAAATGGAGAGGGGAAAATGTGACGAAAAAGAGAATGTGAACAACTGCAAACAACTTTCTCCTAGCTCAACGATTTGAGCTAGGAGCAAATTCAGATTTTCTGCCCAATAGTTTTTGCGGGATGCTCATAACGCCTTGTTTGCCCGCGCTCAACGTCACGCCGGAGACGTGACTCCATGCCCTTGCACACTAAAAATACCGCGCAATCTAAATCGGCGTAAGAAAAATTGGGATTTTCTTTCATTTCCGCTCAGTTCACACTATATTTGCACCTATAAGGTGCGAAACGGCACTTCATAGCATGAAAACCCTGCGGTAAAGCGCAGGAGAAAAACGCAATAGATTCAATTTTAACAACGTAGGCGGCATGACATCCGTGCCCCGATTAAAGATATAATCCCCAAAGATTTTACATTCAAATGACCATAGGCATCATCAACGCCATGCACAAAGAGCATGAGCAGCTCGTGGGGCTCCTCCAAGATGTAGTTGAAATCAAGGACGGCCCGTTCACCTTTGTGAAAGGAACGTACAATGGCGTAGACATCGTTCTGATGGAAAGCGGCATCGGAAAAGTCAATGCTGCAATAGGCGGAGTGGAACTCATCAGACATTACCACCCCGATGCACTCATCAACACCGGCGTGGCAGGCGGCATAGACCGCTCGCTCCACGTGATGGACGTAGTGGCTGGCGAACGCGTGGCGTATCACGACGTCGATTGCGGTCCCGAGTCGGAACTCGGACAAGTGCAGGGCCTTCCCCTCTTCTACGAGGGCGACGACAAACTCCTCTCAGCCGCACTCTCCATCAAAAGCGACACCCGCATAGTCAATGGTCTCATCTGCAGCGGCGACCAGTTCATCACCGACAAGGCACAGCTCCAGACCATCAAAGACCGTTATCCCGACGGATTGGCCGTCGACATGGAAAGCGGCGCGCTGGCACAAGTGTGCCACATCTACAAAGTGCCCTTCCTCTCCTTCCGCATCATCAGCGACACACCGGGCGCCGACAACCACTTCGACCAATATCTCAACTTTTGGGACACAATGGCTGAACGCTCCTTCGGCGTGACCCGCGCACTCCTCGATAGCCTGACCGCATAATTGTCTACAACAACGAAAATGCAAAAAATAGCAAGCTTCACCATAGACCATAGCCGCATGCATCGCGGCATCTTCGTTTCGCGCCAAGACAGCGTAGGCAACGAGACAGTCACCACCTTCGACATCCGACTCAAACTCCCCAACCGCGAACCCTACCTCCTTTCCCCGGCTTCGCACACCATAGAACACCTCGCCGCCACTTTCCTCCGCAACCACGCAGAATGGAAAGACCGCATCATCTACTGGGGACCGATGGGATGCCTCACGGGCTTCTATCTCATTCTCCGCGGCGACTTCACCAGCCGCGACGTGCTGCCCCTCGTGAAGGAAACCTTCCAATTCATTGCCGCTTTCGACGGTGAAATTCCCGGCACACGTCCCGAGGACTGCGGCACCTACCAGCTCCACGACCTCCCCATGGCGCGCTACGAAGCACAACGCTTCCTCGACAACACGCTCCTTCACGTCACGGACGACAATCTCAACTATCCACAGTAGTACGCCCCTCGGCGAACTACTCCCGAGAACTTCAATAGTGGTCAAAGCCACGCCTTAACCAAACCCCAACATAATATTATGAAGAAATTCTCCGTCTTGCTTTCGGCTCTCTGCCTGACAGCCGCCATCCCTACGGCAGCGCAAGCACAGAGCGAATTCCAGCTGAAGCAGGAGAGCCTTAGCAATCCTGACAACGTGCCGGCACCGGTGTTCCCTGTGCCCAGTGCCCGCCAGCTCAAATGGAACGAAACCGAATTCTACGCCTTCTACCACTATGGTATGGACACTTACACCGGCTTGGAGTGGGGCAACGGCACAGAAGCCGAATCCACCTTCGCTCCGACCAAAGTGCCCAATCCCCGCCAGTGGCTCGAAGCTGCTAAGGCAGCCGGCATGAAGGGCGGCATTGCCGTGGTCAAGCACCACGACGGCTTCTGCCTTTGGCCCACAGCAACCACCACCCACTGCGTGACCAACTCGGGCAATGCCAACGGCGTAGCCACCAACATTCCCCGCGACTTCGCCGCTGCCGCCAACGACCTCGGCATGAAGTACGGCTTCTACGTTTCGCCTTGGGACCTCAGCAACAAATATTGGGGCGAGAAGGACTCCGACGGCAACTACACCGACAACTACGCCAAGAAAGTGTTCCTCCCCCAGTGTGTGGAACTTGCAAAATATGGCGCCAACCAATTTGAAATGTGGTTCGACGGTGCCACCGGTGGCGACCACGCTGGTCTCTACGGCCGCGAAGACGGAAAGACCGAGAAACGCACCATCGACAACGCACAGACCTACTACGACATACCCAACCTCCGCGACTCCATCCACAACCTCCTGCCCGACTGCATCATGTGGGGCGTAGGCGGCGAAGCACGCTGGATTGGCAACGAGAGCGGATGGGCCGGCGAGACCTGCTGGTCCATGGGCGACTCCGAAAGCGGCGACGAGAACGGATGGGAATGGCATCCCGGTGAGAGCGACGCCAAAGCCACCACCGGCGGTTGGTTCTGGAAGTCCTACGAAAGCGTACAGAGCGCCGAACGCCTCTTCCAGATGTACCTCGAAACCGTAGGCCGCAACGCCACCCTCATCCTCAACCTCCCGCCCGACAAGAGCGGCGAACTCCCCGCAGCTACCGTCAGCCGCATGGAAGAACTCGGCGAACTCATGAAGAAGCGTTTGGGCACCGACCTCGCTCCCAGCGCAAAGATCACCGTGAGCGAAACGCGTACCGCAGGTGCCAACCGCACCTACGAGGCCACCAACATGACCGACGGCAATAAAGACACCTACTGGGCTACCAACGACGGTTCCAAGAGTGCCACCATCACCCTCGCTTGGGACGAAGCCACCACCGTGCGCTACGTCAGCCTCATGGAATACATCAAACTCGGTCAGCGCGTGAAGAAGTTCACCATCGAAACGAGCAACAACGGCACCGACTGGACCCAGCGCGCCACGGGCATCACCACCACCACCATCGGCTACAAGCGCATTGTGCCCCTCAACTCCTCAACGAGCAGCAGCTACGGCACAGGCTTCAAGGTGAAGTATCTCCGCGTGACCATCGAGGACAGCAAGGCCTGCCCCCTCATCCACACACTTTCCGTTTACTAATCCACACACTGCACAACCATGAACATCAAGAAATACATCAGTTTGGCAGGTCTGATCTTCCCGCTCGGTATGTTGGCACAAACCAACAACACCGTGCTCTGCGATTTTGAAACGGAAGACAGTTACACCTCCGTAGGCGTATACGACACATGGGCGGACTCACCCTTCCGCACTAAAACCCTCTCTGGCAACGCACAGGTGGTGAAGAACCACCTCGCCGACGAAGACCCCATTCTCGGCTACGCCCCCAACCCTTCGTCCAAGATACTCGGCGTGCAGCGTTCACGCTTCGGCAGCAATACGTTCGGCGCACTCGTGGGCCTCAAGAAACCCTTTGCGCTCAAGAAAACCACACAGTACGTCCACGTGAAGATATGGTCGCCGAAGGACGTCACCGTAATGCTCATCGGTCTCGGCAACCGCGACGACCGTCCCAGCCAGTCGCCCCTCACGGAACAGTGCTGGTCCACCTCCACAAGTAAGGTGAAGGCCGGTACGTGGTGCGACGCCGTGTTCGCCATATCCGGCTCCAACGGCATCACCCTCCGCAACCTCCTCATCGTGCCCGACCGTACTTCCCCCCACGACCTCACGGCCGACTTTGCCGTCTACATCGACGACATCATTCTCAGCACGCAGAACACACCCTTCTTCTCCACCACCGTCTATCCCATCAACTACGACGAGAACACGTCACACTCTCGCGGAACGGCGCGCTACACGAAGGGCATCACGCTCACCAGCAACGATGGCGCACAGAGCATCGACGTCAACCAGACCGAAGAGAATAAGCTCTACATCAAGCGTTTGAGCAACTGCTTCCTCGCCAAACCCGGCGAGACTGTTACGCCCGGCATCACCCCTGGTGCCATGAGTTGGATGGCCGGCTACGTCTACATCGACAAAGACAACGACGGCAAGTTTAGCGTGACTTACGATGATACCGGCGTCACCGACATGGGCGACCTCATGTCCTACTCACAATACAAGGAAAAGGACAGCAAGGGCAACACCGTGAGCGGTGCACCCTCGCTCACCCCGCCCACATTCACCATTCCCTCCGACGTGAAGCCCGGCATCTACCGCATGCGCTACAAGGTCGACTGGGACTGCGTAGATCCCGGTGGCAACCCCGGACCGAACAACAAGATTACGGACAACGGCGGCGTCATCGTCGACACCCGCATCAACATCCACGGCGACGAAGTGAACCTTTCGCGTGCCGTTGACGGACTCGGCGGCGGCCTTAACGGTGATGTCCTCATGGGCGACGGCTCAGCTGTTACAGGCAAGACTGTCCCCTTCGGAAAAGCCTTCAAGGTGAAAGTGCAGCCCGCTCCCGGCTTCCGCTTCTCACACCTCGTAATCCGTCACGGTTACAACCTCGAGGGCGACAGCCTCGTCAACGAAAACCGTCAGTGGGACGAGACCACCGTCTATGCCCGCGTGTTCAAGGACGGCGAATACACCATCCCCGCTTCGCTCGTCGACGGCGACATCCGTCTCGTGCCCTACTTCAGCAACGGTGAGGTAGTCGTAGGCGGCGAATACGACCTCAACTTCGACAGCGAACTCAAGATGGCCGACGCCACCAACAACGTGCTCTCCTCTGTAAAATTCACCACGGGCAACAACGAGTCCACCACGCTCAAAGTGACCAACGCCAGCGATACAACGGTTTACCGCAACTTGCTGCCGAAAGAGGTGAAGGCCAAGGCTGGCGATGTCATCAGCAACGCCGTAGTCTACAAAGGCAACGAACTCATCAACTCCTACTTCTACCTCGATATGAACCAGGACGGTGCGTTCACCACCGACCTCAACGCCGACGGTACACCCGGTGAGAACAGCGAACTCCTCTCTTACTCTTACTACAACGGACTCAACAGCAGAGGCGAAAGCAAGTCGGCCGAAGCCGCTGGCTATGCCCTTCCCGCATTCAAGATTCCCGCCGACCTTCCGGCCGGCATCTACCGCGGACGTCTCAAGCTCGACGTGAACAACATCGACCCCGCCGGCAACTGGACAGAAGGCGCTACGGACGGCATCGACGCCAACGGCGGTAACATCGTTGACTTCCTCGTGAACATCCACAACGACAACGTAAACTTCGAAGTGAACGGTGTGGGCGGCAACGTAGTGGGCCGCAACTACGCCGGCATTCCCGAAACAATCCCTTTCGGCACAGCGTACATCGTTCTCCCCTCGGCACCTGCCAAGGGCTACGTGGTTGACAGAGCCGTTGTGCGCCATGGTTACGACCTCGATGGCGAACAGTACGTCCACGGCAACCGCCAGTGGAGCGAATATGTCAACACCAAGGCCAAAGCCGGCAATTCCATGTCCATCGCAAAGGACAGCATCAACGGCGATGTGCGCGTTTACGTATACTTCAAGACCGACGGCACGGAAGAATACAAGCTCAAGTTCAGCGACGAGTTCAACGGCGAGGACGGTTCCCTTCCCAACGCCGAACTCTGGAGCCGCTGCTCCCGCGAGAACCCCACTTGGAAACGCTTCACCGCACAGACCGCCGAAGGTCAGGCTAAGACCGCATTCATCGAAAACGGCAAACTCGTCACCCGATGCGTTGCCAACAACGTGGAAGGTGAAGGCGACGTGGCCATGATAAGCGGTGCCATCGAAAGTTCCGGCAAGGTGAACTTCACCTATGGCCGCGTGGAAGGCCGCTTGAAGACCACTCCCCACACGGGTAACTTCCCCGCCTTCTGGATGATGCCGCAGGACAACTCTAAGGGTTGGCCCAACGCCGGCGAGATTGACATCTGGGAACAGATCGATGCACAGGACAAGTCTTACCACACCATCCACACCAACGTGAGCTACAACCTCAAGAAAGGTCCCACCAACTCGGGCAATGTAAGCAGCACGGCAGGTGAATATCACGTGATAGCCCTTGAATGGGAACCCGAACTCCTCACTTGGTACGTGGACGGCAAGAAGGCATTCTCCTACGCCAAGTCTACCGACGAAACGCTCCTCAGCGAAGGTCAGTGGCCCTTCGACAAACCCTTCTACCTCATCCTCAACCAGAGTGTAGGCAACGGTTCTTGGGCTGCACAGTGCGATCCCTCCTTCCAGTACGAAACACTCTTCGACTACGTACGCGTTTATCAGAAAGAAGGTCAGGAAATCACCGTCCCCACGGGCATTTCCACCGCTGAAGGTCGTGCAAACCTCGACTTCTACACCCGTCCCGGCAAAGTGCTCCTCGTCACTCCCGAAGCACAGACGGTACGCATCGTAGACCTCCAGGGTCGCACTGTATTTGCCGAATCAGTTCAGGGCAACCGCACCGTTTCGCTCCCCAAGGGCATCTACGTGCTCAACGGCCACAAGGTGCTCGTGCCCTAAACACGGCATTCCAACATAGCACATAACTAATCCAAAGCGTCCGCTCCGCTCTTTTCTGCCAATGTAAGGCAAAAGAGGCGAAGCGGACGCTTTATAAGTTATAGCGTAGCGAAGAATGTTTTCATGCAAAGGAGTTGCCGCTCTTCTGGTTTTTTGTGTAATTTTGCAGTAATAACGAAGCTCTCGCGCAAGGCGTTTGCTTCGCACCGTTTTAAACGAATCAACATACATCATAAAGCAAGCAATGGAACTCATTGAACAACTCGTTGCACGCGCAAAGGCCAACAAGCAGCGTATCGTGCTGCCCGAAGGAACCGAAGAGCGCACACTCAAAGCCGCCAACCAGATTCTGACTGACGGAGTAGCAGATCTTATCATCCTTGGCAACGTGGACGAAATCCACGACCTCGCCAAGCAGTGGGGACTCGGCAACATTGACCGCGCCACCATCATCGATCCCGCTACGAGCCCCAAGAAAGAAGCATATGCCGAACTCCTCTGCGAACTCCGCAAGAAGAAGGGCATGACCATCGAAGAAGCACGCAAGAAAGTGCTCGACCCGCTCTACTTCGGTTGCATGATCATCAAGAGCGGCGATGCCGACGGCCAGCTCGCCGGCGCACGCAACACCACGGGCGATGTGCTCCGTCCCGCTTTGCAAATCATCAAGACCGCTCCCGGCATCAGCTGCGTGAGCGGTGCCATGCTCCTTCTCACTCACGCTCCCGAGTGTGGCGACAACGGCGTGCTCGTTATGGGCGACGTGGCCGTAACGCCTGTACCCGATGCCAACCAGCTCGCACAGATTGCAGTTTGCACCGCACGTACCGCCAAAGCCGTTGCCGGCATTGAACCCCGTGTAGCCATGCTCAGCTTCTCCACAAAGGGTTCCGCCAAGCACGAAGTGGTAGACAAAGTGGTTGAAGCCCTCTCCATCGCCAAGGAATTGGATCCCAACCTCGCCATCGACGGCGAACTCCAGGCCGACGCAGCCCTCGTTCCTTCCGTAGGTTCTTCAAAGGCTCCCGGAAGCCCCATCGCAGGTAAGGCCAACGTGCTCGTAGTGCCTAGCCTCGAAGTTGGAAACATTGGCTACAAGCTCGTGCAGCGTCTTGGCCATGCCACTGCAGTTGGTCCCATCCTCCAGGGTATTGCACGTCCCGTGAACGACCTTTCTCGCGGTTGCTCCGTCGACGACGTCTACAAGATGATTGCCATCACCGCCAACCAGGCCATCGCAGCCAAGGAAGCAGAATAAACCCACACATACGCTACGGATGAGCAAACCTCACACTCAAAAACAGTGTAAGGCTTGCCCATCCGTTTAGGCTTTTATATCCATCACATAGCATAAACCCATCACATGAAAATTTTAGTCATCAACTGCGGCAGCTCCTCCATCAAGTACAAGCTCTACGAAATGGACGATAAGAGCGTGCTCGCAGCAGGCGGCATTGAAAAGATCGGCCTCGAAGGCTCTTTCCTCAAAACAAAGATAAACGGCGAAACGAAAATCATAGAGTCGGCTTGCCCCACCCACACGGAAGGCATCAAACTCATGTTCGACACGCTTCTCAACCCCGAATACGGCGCCATCAAGAGCCTCGACGAAATCAGCGCAGCTGGTCACCGCATCGTGGCCGGCGGACGCTTCACCAAGAGTATGGTCGTTAACGACGAAATGCTCAAGGAATGGGAGAACTACATGGACCTCGCTCCGCTCCACTCCGAAGCTCACCTCAAGGGCTACCGCGCTGTGAAGAACATGCTTCCCAACCTTCCCCAGGTATTCGTCTTCGACACCTCGTTCCACCAGACTATGCCCGCCAAGGCTTACATGTATGCAGTTCCCTACAAGTACTACGAGGAGAACAACATCCGTCGTTGGGGTGCCCACGGCACGAGCCATCGTTTCGTTACGGCACGTGTGTGCGAAGTGCTCGGCGTGAAGCCTGAAGACGTGAACATCGTCACTTGCCACATTGGTAACGGTGCTTCCGTTTCGGCCGTGAAGCATGGTAAGTGTGTCGACACGTCTATGGGTCTCACTCCCCTTGAAGGTCTCATGATGGGTACACGTTCTGGCGACATCGATCCCTCCGCCGTACTGAGCATCATGAAGAAAGAAGGTCTCACTCCCGACGAAATGAGCGACCTGCTCAACAAGCAGAGCGGCGTGAAGGGTATCTCCGGCATCTCTAGCGACATCCGCGAGGTGGAAGCTGGTATCCGCGAAGGCAACGAGCACGCCAAGCTCGCCATGGAGATGTACGACTACCGCATCAAGAAGTACATCGGTGCTTATTCCGCAGCTATGGGCGGTGTGGACATCATCGTGTTCACCGCTGGCGTCGGCGAGCACCAGTGGGACGTTCGTCAGGGTGCCTGCGAAGGTCTCGAGTTTATGGGCATTAAGATTGACGAGGAGAAGAACCGCAAAAACTGCGGCGAAGAAGAAATCATCTCTACGCCCGACAGCCGCGTGAAGATCGTTGTCGTTCCCACCGACGAGGAACTCCTCATCGCCAGCGACACACTCGACCTTGTGAAGTAATACACAATCACATAACATACTAATCGCCCCCATGCTTCGCTTACGAGCGGTGCATGGGGGCGATTTATGTTTTGCAACTTAAAAACGGTCATCTTTTGTGTGGCTGCGCTTTTCATGGGCGTGACGTTTCCAAAACGTCACGTTCTACACGTGGTTTCAAAGCGCTGCACGCAAAAGCCTCCGTGAGGCCCCCTTACACCGCTTGCAGCGTCTTTAGTTCAATGTATTTGTTCACAGCGGCAACGGTGAGGTTTTGGGGCGTGGTGAAGAGGGTGTATATGCCGTTGCGGCGGAGTTCTGTGCAGAGGCTGCGCTTTTCAAGAAGCGCATCGGTGGCAAGGGTTTGGAACTTCATGTCTTCAAAGTTCTTGACCGGTGCAGCGTCCTGGGCCTGTAGGTCGGGGTCGTCAAAGAGCACGACGAGCAGACAGTGATGGCTGGCGAGGCGGCGCAGATAAGGAAGTTGGCGCATGAGGGCGTCGCGTGTGGTAAAGTCCGTGAAGAGCATGAGCAGCGAACGCCGGTGGATGTGGCGGTTCACGTGGGCGCAGAGTGCAGAAAAGTCCGTTTCGGCATAGGTCGTCTGTTCCGCATAGAGCGCATCGAGGATGCGGTGCATTTGGTTGGAACGGATCTCGGCGGGTACGGTTTGGCTAATGTGAGCATCGAAACTCAGAAGTCCGGGCATGTCGTAACGGCGCACGGCCACGTGGGAGAGAACGAGGGCGGCGTTGATGGCATAATCAATGAGCGTCATGCCGTCGAAGGTGCGCTGCATGGTGCGTCCTTTGTCCAAAAGGAACCAAACGGGCTGCGAGCGTTCGTCGCGATACACGTTGACCATCCATCGTGCCGTGCGGGCAGAGGCTTTCCAGTTGATTGTGCGGAAGTCGTCGCCGGTGACGTAGTCTTTTATCTGCTCAAACTCCGTGCTGTTGCCGGCACGGCGCACGCGCTTTTGGCCGTTCTGCAGAGTCATGGCGTTGGCGGCAGCAAGTTCGTAGCGGTCAAGATGGAGATAAGAGGGATAGACTTTTACGGCGGTTGTCTTAGGCCCGAAGCGGTGCTTGCGTTCCAATAGCGCAAGGGGACTGCTCACGTAGGCCAGCACTTCTCCAAACTCGTAGCTGCCACGTTCCACGGGACGCAGCAGGTAATGGATGGACTTGCTTTCGAGCTTCTTTAGTTTAAGGGAAAAGCGTGCATCGTGGAAACGGAATTCTCTCGGCAACTCGTCAATAATGGTGAGCGAGAGGGGAAGGCGCGAGTGGTTGTTTACGGCAATGCACACGTCGTTGTCCTCGCCGTTGCTTAAGCGTTCGGCAACGGTGCGCATGGCATCGACCTTTGCCGAGAAAAGCAAGAGCAAAGTGTCTGCCAAAAGCAGAAAAACGAGTGCGTATGCTCCTGCTTGGGCTATCATGTAAAGCACCGGCACAAACATTCCGCCTACCGAGAGCACGGCAAGCACTGTGAGCGCGATGAAAAAACGGGAGGTGAGGAACATGGGAGGAAGATAATGTGCAAATGTGCAAATATGCAAATGTGCAAATGGGCTGCGCTTTGTCAGTGAGCTAATGTGGCCTCACGGAGGCTTTTGCGTGCTTCGCTTTATATGCGCATTAGTGCGTGTGGGCAACTCTCTGAGTTGACAACTCTATTCTGCGCACGAATATGTTTTTCTACTCTTCCACCTTGGCGGCTTCAAGCAGGCGGTTTACGGCACGCTCCACGGTGAGGCCTTCCATCTCGGCTTCGGCGGTGAGCTGGATGCGGTGGGCGAGCACGGCAGGAGCCACGTGCTTCACGTCGTCGGGGGTGACGAAGTCGCGGCCGGAGATGAGGGCGTAGGCTTTTGCCATGGCAAGGAGGGCCACTGCGGCACGGGGCGAGGCGCCGAGATAGATGAAGCGCGAAGTGCGCGTTTGTTGCGTGATGGAGCAGATGTAGCGCAGAATGGAGTCGTCCACCGTCACGTCGGTCATCATGCCACGTAGCGCGAGAAGTTCGTCGTGCGTGACGATGGCTTCTATGGCAGAGATGTCTTGCAGGTTGTGCGCCTGGTGGCGACGGAGTATCTCAAACTCTTCGTCGGCCGATGGGTAGCCCATGGAGAGTTTCACAATGAAGCGGTCGAGTTGCGCTTCGGGAAGTTTGTATGTGCCTTCCTGTTCTACGGGGTTTTGCGTGGCAATGATGGTGAAGAGCGGGTCCATGTGGTGCGTGGTGCCGTCGATGGTGGCTTGGCGTTCTTCCATCACTTCAAAGAGCGCCGCCTGTGTCTTGGCCGGAGCACGGTTTATCTCGTCCACGAGGAGCATCTGTTTGAAGATGGGGCCGGCATGGAAGGAGAATTCCTGCGTCTTCATGTTGAACACAGAGGTGCCGAGCACGTCGCTTGGCATGAGGTCCGGCGTGAACTGCAGACGGCCGAAGGGGGCGTCGATGAGTTTTGCCGTGAGGCGGGCCAGAAGGGTCTTCGCCACACCGGGCACACCTTCTATAAGCACGTGGCCGTTGGCTACAATGGCTGAGAGCAACAGACTGACGGCTTCGTCCTGTCCTACCACTACGGATGCAATGGCAGACCGTATGGCTTCTATCTTTTCGGAGAAAGTGTTGTTCATTGGTTTAAGGGGCTATCATTATTTATCAAATCGTAAAAGGCTACCTTCATTTGCACATTCGCACATTTGCACATTTACATCTCCTGCCCTGGCGTCAACCGTTCAATGATCTTTACGGCGTGGGCAAAGAGGGCAAGAGGTACGGGCGGGATGGTTTCGTGAAGACGGTCGAGTTCGTCGAAGTCGTATTCCACGTCGTGGCGGGAGCGGCCGGTGAGTGTGGCCACCGTCTGCACCACATGGCTGCGTACGGCGCGGTTTTTGTCCTGCACATCGAGGCGGTAGCGGCGCATCATGTGGTCGGCAAAGGTGCGATAGCGTTTGTGAATGAGCGGACTGTGGTCCGAACGTTTGCGGTAGAGTCGCGCGAGTTGGCGAAGGAACGACACGGTGGTGTTGGGTTCTTCGAGGCGCAAGGGGATGGCGCGTCGGCGCCGGCGCGAATTGACTACGAGAAGCAGCACCGCGCCGATGAGCAGGAGGCGCCAAGCAAAGAGCAACGGCGGATGGCGGCGCAGCCAGGAAAGTGGCGTAAACCCATTGTCGACAAGTTCTTCTTCGTTCGACATTTTGTGCACTCGCACCACGGGGCGTTCTGCCAGTTCGTTCATCAGACGGAGCATGAGGCCTCGGCAGTCGTCGTCCATCACGCCGTAGTTTGAAAAGAGATACGGCATCGTCACGATGTACAACTTGCCTTCGCCCCAATAGGTCTTGGTGGCTACGGCATATTCATCTGCCCTCACCATGGAGATGACATGCTCCGTCGTGCTAGGCTCAGTATCGTAGATGCTTTGCGGCACAAGGCTGTGGTAAACGCGGAACGTGCGTTCGGGATAGGCGCCTGTGCCGTCATATACGAGCGTGTCGTAGAGCGGAGTGTCTTCGTCGTGGAAATACTTTTGAAAGTTGCTTATGTCGAAGCTTCCGCTTTCATACCGCTGTTGGAATTTGAGTGAGTTGCAGAATTCCGTCGGGTGGCCGTAAGCCAGCACCACGGTGTTGCCGCGCGCCACGAAGCGGAGCAGTGAATCGACTTCTTTGCTGCTGAAATAGTATTCGTCTTCAACAAGCATCACTTGTTGGTGCGTGGCGCTGTCGTGGTGGGCTATGTAGTTCTTCATGTCAGCGTTCTCCACGCGGTAACCTTCGGGGAGCGTTTCCTTCATGAGTGAGTCGAAGAGGGCTGTGCCGAAGGGATTACGGTCCGAAGGCGAGAACGATGGGGTCCAGTCGTAGCGGTGGCCCACCTGCTGCTTGAGGAAGAACACACCGACGATGAACAATGCGACACAAACGACGAAGAGGAGCGTGGAGCGTTTCATGGCTGCCCTCCTTTCTTCGCTTGGGGTTGGTGGGCATCGGCAAGGCGAAGCATTTCGTCGGCCGTTGCGGCATCGGCCTGGTAGTGGCCGAAGCGAATGCGTACATAAGCTGCCGTGAGGCGCCGAAGCACATTGCGGTCCTCGCCGGGCGGTATGCTGAGCACGTAGTCGTCGGGCGTTTGGCCGGCAATCCAATAGAGAGTGCCAGCGTCGGCGAGGCGTCGGAGTTGGCGCAGATAGACGAGGCGCACGGTCTCGCTATGGTTTTGAGTGCGGAGCGCGTTTTGGAGAAGTTTGTCGAAGTCTACTCCGTAAATGTTTTCGTCCGTCACTGTATAGTCCACCCGTTGCACTTGCTTTTCAACGCGTCCGGCCCAGCGGTAGCGGTTTTGGTACAGCCAATAGGCGACGATGAGCAGAAGGCCCACTATGGCAAAGAAAGCCAAAACCTGTGTGGTGGTTAAGCTTTCTATCTCGTATTCCTTTTCGCTAAACCATCGGCCGAGCAATACCAGAAGTTCGTCAAACACGCTGTGGTCGGGGTGCACGAGTTGGTCGTTGTAGGCATATTGCCCACAACGTTGCCATGCGCCAATGCGCGCTGTGTCACAAACGAGGGTGTCGAGCATGAATTAAATGTGCGAATGTGGCCACATGGTGGCTTTTACGTGCTGCGCTTTATTTATGAACTTTTTTGAACTTACTTAGAATTCAGGAAACTCATCCACTTCCTTCTGTGCCGTGATGCCGTCGCACTTGTCTGCGGCGTGGCCGTACTGCACGCAGAGAATGGCCACGGTGAGAATGCTCAGCACGAAGCTGGCGTAGGTGGACAGTACACCGCCCAGGTAAGAAAGGAAGTCCATAAGTCCCGTTGAGCCAGCGCCGAAGCTGCTGCCGAAAGCGGCTTTTACGCCTATCACGATGTAGAGCGGAATGGAAGCAAAGCCTGCTATAACCATGGCAAGCAAGCCCATGACCAACGATGTGGAGAAAAAGCCCCACCAGCATTTGTAGCCCAAGCGCAGGCCGTGGCCGATGGACGAGAAGAGCGGTTCGTTACTGAGCGTATAGTTCGGCAGACAAGGCATTAAAGCGACACCGAATGACAGGAAGACCGGAAGCGTCACGATGAGCGTCCAAGGAGAGGTCAATGTAAGCTCGATCAAAATGCCAACGGCTACGACAAGGATTACCATCATGACGAGACCCATGAGAATAAGTTTCGGCATAAAGTGCATGGCTCCGCGGAACGCTTCTCCGGCAGTGAGTCCAACGTTGCTTTGTCCGTCCATCATGTTACGTCGCACGAAAAAGAGCGTTAGGCCATAAACAAGGAGGGAGCCTACGATGGCACACAGATAATAAAGCCCCATGCCGGCGATGTTCGTCGCACCCATGCTTGCGGGCGAGTAACCGCCGCTAAAGGCATCGGCCAATGAAAGATTTACTATACTGCTGAAGCCGAAGCCTTGCAAAAGGCTCACGGGGAGCAGAAAGAGGGTGACGAACTTGAGCACCGTTTTCCATTCACAACGCATCCACTCAAATACGAGGGAGAACTTTTCGGAAAACGTGCGGGTACGGTACAGTGTGTTCATAATATAGTAGGTTTGGGATTTTGACTTTTAAAAAGGTAAGATTTGCAGCGTCTTTTAACGCAGCGCGGCTTTCTTCGCCACCTTGCGTGGATACACCACTACGTAGAAGATGACGAGCATGAGCGAGAGGGCGATTACGGCTATGCGCAGAAGGTCGGGCCACTCGGTGTGGCGGGTGAAGAACGCTTCGATGAAAGCTGCCAGCGTGACGAACGGCGCGGAACCGAGGCACATCTTCAGTCCTTCTTTGGCAGAACGTCGGAACGCTGCCTTGCGTGTGAGGCTTCCGGGGAACAGCCAGCCGATGCCGAGGCGGATGCCCGATGCGCCTGCTAGGATGATGGTGCTTATTTCTATCGTGCCGTGCAGCCAGATGGCAAGCACACTTTCGTAGCCTACGCCGTGCTGGAAGAAAAACGTTTGGAAGCAGCCTATCATCACGGCATTATATACCAAATAGGCTCCCGTTCCGAAAAACGTGAGGATGCCGCCAACGAACGTTATCAGTGAGACACCCAGGTTGTTCATCGTGATGCCGAGAAACATGTCGCTTTCCAACGACGACTTGTAGACGGCCATCGGTGCTCCTTGCTGGATGTTGTGGAGCGTCATTTCCACATACCAGTCTCCGAGAATATCGCGCGCAAACTCCGGGTCGCCAATTTGCGAACCGATGCCGATGAGCATTCCTATCACGAAGATGGCAAGCGAAGCTGCGAGGTAGAGGCGGCAACGATAGAACGTAATGGGCACTTCGTGGACGAAGAACTCCTTCGCCTTTTGCCAAAAACTCACGCGACGGCGGTACACCTGCACATGGAGCGCAAGGGTGAGGTCGTTCAGGTAGGTGGTAATGCGCGCTTCGGGGTAGTGGGTCTGCGCAAAGGCCAAGTCGGCACAAAGTTCCTGATAGGCATCCGCCAGTTCTTCGGGCGCAGCTGTTGAGGCCTGTGCGCAAATTTGCTCCATGCCGCTCCACTTCTCAAGATTGCTTTGTATGAACTTGACTTCGGTCATAATGCCGCAAATGTAGTAAAAAAAACGTATTTTTGCCCTCGTCGGAAGAAATATCAAAAACTTTAAAACGCACACTCATGCAGTCAACCTATTTCGTCAACGAGCAGCACGTACGCATTCGTCAGCATTTTGCCGGCCTTGTTCCTCGCATGGTGGCATTGCTGGCAGACGTCTTCATTATCTTTGCGTACTATTACGGGTTAGAGGTTTTTCTTGATTTTTTGGCCGTGAATCATTATATGAACGATTGGCTCGTGTTTATCCTTTTCTTTTGTCCCGCCCAGATTTATTTTCTTCTTTTCGAACTGCTCAACAACGGACAGACGCCGGGCAAGCGGCTGATGAACATCCGTGTGGTGCGACTTGACGGACGGCCGCTGAACCTTTCCGCCTGCATACTTCGATTTCTGCTGCTCTACATCGACACGATGTTTTGCCTCGTAGGCGCACTGCTGATTGCGCTTACACCGCGTTCGCAACGCATTGGCGACCTTGCTGCCGGCACGTCCGTGGTGTGCGACCGTAAGTTCCGCTCTTCGAGGGTGAATCTTTCGGAATATGCCTACCTCCTTGCCGACTATCGTCCACATTACGTGCGAGCTGTAGAGCTTAGCGGAAAGCAGGCCGACATCATAGCCCACGCACTGTGCTCTGCCGGAAAGAACCGTACGCAGCGTCTAGCCCAACTTTGCGCAAAGGTAGAACCCATCTGCGGTTCCCGCGAGTCGGCCGACATTGCTCCCGAAAATTATCTGCAATGTGTGCTCAACGACTACCGCTTTTACCAATTGGAAAGCAACGATTAGAAAACTTGCTGCACATCCCGCGAAAATTCCAAGGCTTGAAATTAAAATTCCAAGCCTTGGAATTTTTGTTTCAAAACGTGGAACTCGTTTTGAAACTGCATATTGTTGAAAATCAACGCTGTAGCAAAATTAGCACTTGCTATACTGCAAGTGGAACTCCGTGACGGCTACAATGCCGCGGCGGATGATGTCGAGCGGGATGTTTTCGTTTGGCGAATGGATGGCGTTGCTTTCAAGTCCGAAGCCCATGAGAATGGTTTTCACGCCCAGTTCGCGTTCGAAGTCGCTGATGATGGGGATGCTTCCGCCTCGGCGCACAGCCAAGGGGCGTTTGCCGAACGCCTTTTCAAAACCAGCTTCGGCGGCCTTGTAAGCCGGTAGTGAGATGGGGCAGACGTAGCCCTCGCCGCCGTGGAGTGGGGTCACTTTCACCTTTACACACTTCGGGGCGATGGAGGCAATGTAGTCTACGAAGAGTTGCGAAATCTTTTCGTGCTGCTGGTGCGGAACGAGTCGTGCCGACACTTTGGCGTAAGCCTTGGATGGCAGCACCGTCTTAGCCCCTTCGCCCGTGTAGCCGCCCCAAATGCCGCATACGTCGAACGAGGGTCGGCACGAGTTGCGCTCTATGGTGGAGTAGCCGGCTTCGCCGCGCAGTTCCTCCACGTCGATGGCTGTCTTGTAACGATCTTCGGAGAAGGGGATGGAGGCTATCATGGCGCGCTCTTCGGCGGAGAGTTCTTCCACGTCGTCGTAGAAATGGGGAATGGCTATGCGGCCGTCGGGACCGATTACTTTCGCAATCATTTCGCACAGCACGTTGACGGGATTTGCCACAGCGCCGCCAAAGTGTCCGGAGTGGAGGTCGCGGTTCGGCCCAGTCACTTCTATCTGCCAGTAGGCCAGTCCGCGAAGCCCCGTTGTAAGCGAGGGAAGGTCGGCAGCGAGCATCGACGTGTCGCTCACAAGGATGATGTCCGAGCGCAGCAGTTCGCGGTGTTTGGCGAGGAAGCCGGCCAGCGAGGGCGAACCTATTTCCTCTTCGCCTTCGAGGATGAACTTCACGTTGTGGTCGAGCAAATTGTGGCGCACAAGGTATTCAAACGCTTTGACTTGAATGAAACTCTGACCTTTGTCGTCGTCGGCGCCGCGTGCCCAGATGTGACCGTCGCGCACCACGGGGTCAAAAGGCGGTGTTTGCCAAAGTTCTACGGGGTCGGCGGGCATCACGTCGTAGTGGCCGTAGACGAGAACCGTCTTGGCCTCGTCGCTCACGTGGCGTTCGGCGTAGACAAGCGGGTTACCGTCCGAGGGCATGACTTCGGCTTTGTCGGCACCGGCTTCGAGGAGCAACTCGCGCCAACGTTCGGCGCAGCGAATCATGTCGTCGTGGTGTGAAGGTTCGGAACTTATGCTGGGAATGCGGATGAGGCTGAAGAGTTCTTCAAGGAAACGCGGTTCGTTGTCCTGAATGTAGTTTTCTATTTGTGTCATGGAGATATAGGTTAATTTGTGAATGTGAATTCCACCGTCAGCACGTTGTCTGCCACTTGGCGTCCGGCGGCCATCATGGTGTAGCGGGCCTGGAAGCGTCCGCCGTCGGCATTGACGGTAGTGGTGAACGAGTGGGTGAAGATGCTTAGGTCGAGTCCGCCTTGCGGTGTGGTGTAGTGACAGGGCAACATACGTCCTTCAATGAACGTCATGCGCGAGCGGGTTTGTCCGTTGCGGTTGAGGTCGGCAATGTTGTCGCTGATGAGCAGTTGCGCCGTGCCGTGGTTGTCCTTTTCGTGATAGTGGAGTACGAGGCCCGTTTCTTCTACTTTGCATACGCCTTCGCTGTGGGAGGTGATGCGGTCTTCGCCGTTGTCGGTGACTGAAACGAGCAGGGTGTTTATCTTTACTTTTTTGAGCATGAGTGTCTTTTATAATGTGCAAATATGCAAATGTGCAAATGTGCAAATGGAGTTACCTTCGGTTGTTTGTTCCTACGAATACTTTAGTCACTTTCGTGCCTTGGCATTTTAAATATATGCCTTGTTGCGTAGGCTCTTCGCAGAGCTGTACGCCGCTGAGCGTGTACCAACGCGTTTTTTCAGTTTTTGCGTTGTCAATGATTATTGGAGATATGCCGTCTGTTCCGGGCATGGTGAACTGCACCGTTTGCACGATGGGCCAGCGTTCGCGCGTGTAGAGCGTGTAGCTGTGGCCGGCGGTGAGTCCGCGGAATGTCATGGTGTCCGTCAGCGTTTCCGAAGGAGCGAGGTAGACGTAATGTCCCAGACGCCACTGCGTGCCGCGCGTTTCGTCGTGAAGTTCATACTGAAAACGCTTTGAGGCTCGCTCCGTGGCGGAGTTGTTCGTGATGGGTTGGTGAACGGTGATGCTGCGATCGGAGTGAATCTCCACTTCGGGCACGTCTGTGGAGAACGACACAGCGCTGCCTTCTGCCACGCTGATGTTCGTCGGACACATGATGGTTTTTCCGTCCGTCGTGACAGAAAGCGTGAGCGGACCGGCGTGAGTGAACATCGCGTTGAAGCGGAGCGTTGTCGTTTCGCCCGGCTTCAGCGTGGCGGCACTCATGGCGAGCCACTCGGCTTGCGCTATCGTTGCCGTGTCGGTAGGTTCGTTTTGCAGAAGGGCAAAGGAAGTGTAGAACGTTTGTGTGGACGACGTGTTTCGCACGTGGATGTCTACTGCCGTGAAGCGGTTTGTGGCGGGAGTTTGGCGTATGCTGACCGAGTCGACGGCAATGTCTGTTCCTGTGCGCTGAAGCGTGTCGGGCAGTAAGGCGTCAGCAACCTCTTCCGTGCCGACGGCAATGGCCTCTTGGTCGCTGAAAAAACCGTCGTAGACGAAGCGGTCCTTGCGGTCGGCTTCGGGCTGGGCGTACCAAAGCACGTCGAGACGGAAAAAGCCGTCGAACTCCCCGCCGTAGCCCCAGTTGACGTGGATAAGTCCGTCGTTGTCGAGTCCGTCAAGCACAAAGGCGTGTCCACCCGTTTCCTGTATGGCACCGGCGTAGTAGACCGGACGGCCCGCCATGATTTCGTTGGTGATGAACTGCCAATAGGCTGCAGGGTCGTACTTGTAGGCTTCCAAGTAGTGGACATAAGGCAGACCGAAAGCGCAGCGCAACGGTTCCACAAGGCGATAGGAGTTTGTACCGCTCGAGGAAAGTCCCCATTGCATGTGGCTTGCCACACCGAGCCAGTAGGAGAGGCGCGCCACGGCGTCGGCTTCGGCAGTGGTGTAGGTCTGCGTGTCGTAGTTGTCGAGGATGATGCGTGTGTCCACGCTTTCGCCGGGAAGGACGTCGCCGATTGTGTAACGTTCCGTCTGCCAACCGTGGAGCGTGTCCTGCAGCGTGTAAGTCTTGCGGTGATAGGTGAGAATCTGCTCCATGGCGGTGGCCACGCAACCCACAATGCAACGCGCTTCGCTTAGGGTGCCGTCGCTGTGAAGGTAATAGGGGCAGAGTGCGTTGTAGGGTGCGCTTTGGTGACGCACCGTAGTGAGAAGCGGAGCCATGGGACGAAATGTGCCGACGGCCGAAACGTCGTTTGTGGGCTTTATGCTTTTTGCCGTCAGTAGGCTGCGCAGCACGGGAGGCAGGGTGGGGGAGGTAGCATTGGCTGCGCTTTCCGTTATTTGCTTTTCGGAAGAAAAAGTGCCGTAGCCAAGCACTTCCGGCAGTTCGTCGTCGCGGTGGATGAGCAGAAAACGCTTTCCCTTTGTGGCAAGAAAGGCTTGCGGAAAGGTTTCAAGGCGGACGGTGCTTTGCTCAGTGCTTGCGGCACGCACAGTGCTGGTCGATGCTTTTTGCGAAGCGAAAAACAAGTCCGCAACTCGCCGTGCCGCTGCCGTGTCTACGGGAGCGGCTTTCAGTTCAAAAGCATTGAGGACGCACAAGAGGAGAAACAAAGAGGTGCGCATACGGTTCTTGCGTTTGTGTGAGGTGAAGGATGAGGCTTATTCGTCGCCGATGTTGAACTGTTTGCCGTGCTGTCCGTCGTCGAAGCCTTTGGCGTATCCCTCACGGTAACCTTTCACGTAGCGTTCGCGGTCGGCAGTTTTGGCATAACTGCACTCTTCGTCGTACGAAGCGTTTTTTGCATTCGCAGCGCCGTCGTCACATCCGGCAGCGTAGCCGTCTTCGTAACCACCTTCGTAAGGATCGCGCTTGTCGCGGCCGAGGAGCGTGTCGGGGAGTGCTGTGTAGACGCTGTCGGTGGAGGAGGGGAGGAGCGTGGAGTCGGCGGTGGTATCGGGGATGGCTACTTTCTGTTCCGTGGAGTCGGGTTCGTCCACGGCATGAAGGTTCTTCGTTTCGCTGGTTGAGGTTTTGAGGATTACGGTGAGGCCCACGGCAACTATACAGAGCAGCGCGACGAGCACTATTTTCCAGCGTTTCTTGTCTTGCTTGTTATTGTAGTTCATAAGTGAGTTCGAAGGTAAAGGATTATGAGAAGTTTGCCGAGCGTTTGCGGCCAGCATCAATGCGCAGGAAGATGAAGAGCATCAGTGTGAAGCCCCAAAGCGAGGAACCTCCGTAACTGAAGAATGGCAGCGGGATGCCAATGACGGGTGTGAGGCCCATGACCATTCCTACGTTGATAAACACATGGAAGAGCAGAATGCTCAGTACGGAATAGCCGTAGACGCGGCCGAACACCGTGGATTGTCGTTCCGCCAAATAAATGAGTCGCAGAATGAGTGTGAGGAAAAGGATGAGCACGCCTGCCGATCCCAAGAATCCTTGTTCTTCGCCTACGGTGCAGAAGATGAAGTCGGTGTCCTGCTCGGGCACGTATTTCAGTTTTGTCTGCGTGCCGTTCATGAAGCCTTTGCCTTCCAGTCCGCCCGAGCCGATGGCTATTTTGCTTTGGTTGACGTTGTAGCCCGCCGCACGGTTGTCTTCGTTCATGCCGAGAAGCACTTGGATGCGTACGCGCTGGTGCGGTTCGAGCACCTTGTTGAGCGTGTAGTCGGACGTGTAGAAGAAAGCCATGCTGCCGAGGGTGAATATGGCGATGAGCAGATTGTTGTTGAAGCGTTCGCCGAGCGACTGCCATCCGAGGTAGACGGCCATCACCACACACATGAGGATGAGGAACCACGAGATGTCGAACGATACGAAAAACTCCGAAACGAGGAGTGGCACGGCGATGCACACGAGTCCCGTGACGAAGATGAAACGCACGTGACGACTGTCCTTTCCGTACACTTTCACCATGCCGAGCGTGAAGAGCCAGATGAGCGTCATGACGGAAAACTCGCCGATGGACGTCAGCGTGCCGGGTAGTTCCACTGTACTGAAGCGGATGCCTACCACAAAGTAGACCACCGCTGCCACAGCCGTGAAGAGTATGCAACCCGGCATGCCCTCGCGGTAGAACATGAGGAAGAAGGCGAGGTAAACGAGTGCCGAACCCGTTTCCTTTTGTAGCACAATGAGCAGCATGGGCAACAGAATGAGACCGGCTGCCTTTGCAAAGTTGTGCATGTCGTTGAGCGTGAAGTTGTACTGGTTGCAGAGCTTTGCCACCGCGAGTGCCGTGGCACATTTTGCAAACTCAGCCGGCTGCACGTTGCAGATGCCTATGTTGATCCACGACTTAGAGCCTTTGATGTCGTGCGCCACAAAAGGCGTGATGAGGAGCACTGCCATCATGCCCCAGTAGAAGAGACCGGCGAGCGTGTCGTAGTATTTGTCGTCCATCATCAGCAGAACGAAGCCGAGCACGGCGGCACAGCCAATCCATATGATTTGCTTGCCCGTGCGCGCCCCCCAGTCGAAGAAGTTCGTGTCGCCTATTTCGTGCGTCGCACCGCATATGCTGAACCAGCCGCATACCAGCAGCACAAGGTAGAGCACGATGACCACCTTGTCTACGGAGAGCAACGGGGAACGCTTTTCTATATCGGTCATGGTTTAACGGGATATTTCGGGATACTTGATGTGCATGTTTTGGAAATGTTCTGCTTTCTTCTGCGAAGCTTCGGAGAGTTTTCCGTTGAGGTACTGCTCCATGATGAGTCCGCCGATAGGCACACCGTAGACATTTCCGAAACCGCCGTTTTCTACGTAGACGGCCACAGCAATGCGTGGGTCGTTCATCGGGGCAAAGCCCATGAAGGCCGAGTGGTCGTGGCCGCGGTTCTGCGCCGTACCGGTCTTACCGCACACTTCGTAGCCGGGGATGTTCGCGCCGCGGCAAGTGCCGTCGAGCACCGCCTTGCGCATACCGGCCACGGCGTAGTTGTACCAGCGGGAGTTGACGCCCGTGTAGCGCTTCTCGCTGTAGAGCGGGTCGAGTTTGCCGTTCTGCACTTCGTGCACGACGTGGGGTGTGATGAAGTAGCCGCGGTTGGCCACGGTGGCGGCAAGGTTGGCAATCTGTAGTGGCGTGGCGGTGACCTCACCCTGTCCGATGGCGATGGAGATGACCGTCAGTCCGTTCCACGAACCTTTGTAAGCCTTGTCGTAGTAAGCCGCATTCGGAATCATGCCGCGCTTCTCGCCCGGAAGGTCCACGCCGAGTTTGTAGCCGTAGCCCATCGCCACCATATAGTCTTTCCACTTCGTCATGGCATTTTGTACCGAACCATATTTGCGCTTGTTGCTAAGCATACGGAAGAGGTTCCAGCAGAAATAAGAGTTGCACGAAGTTCCGATGGCCGGCACCAGATTGATGGGCGACGAGTGGCCGTGGCAGCCCACGTGCAAACCTTTGTAATTGAATCCGTGGTGGCAGGGAAAGGATACTTGCGGGTCGATGCTTCCCTCCTGCAAACCTACAAGTGCTTGTGTAATCTTGAACGTAGAACCCGGCGGATACGTACCCATGATGGCACGGTTCAGCAGTGGTTTCATCAAGTCGCGCTGTAGCATTAGGTGGTTCTTTCCGCGGTCGCGGCCCACCATTGTGCGCGGGTCGTAGGTGGGCGATGATGCCATGCAGAGAATCTCGCCAGTCTTCGGCTCAATGGCTACGATGGCGCCCAATTTCCCTTGAAGCAGACGCTCGGCAAGTTCTTGGAGATCTTTGTCGATGCTCAGCGTGAGGTTTTGGCCCGGCACGGGGCTCTTGTCGTATTTTCCGTCCTGGTAGTGGCCTTGGGTGCGGCCGTGCACGTCGCGCAGCATGATGCGCATGCCTTTCTCGCCGCGCAACTGCTTTTCGTAGGAGCGTTCAATGCCGAGTTTGCCGATGTAGTCGCCGCTTTGATAGTAGTGGTCTTCGTCGTCTGCGATGTCCTTATCGTTCACCTCGCCCACGTCGCCCAAGATATGTGCGCCGATGGAACTGGTGTATTGGCGGTTCGAACGTTTTTCGATGCTGAAGCCTTTAAAGCGGAAAAGCTTCTCGCGGAAAAGAGAGAATTCCTGTGCCGGAATTTGCGACATGAAGAGTTGTGGCGTGTAACGCGAATAGCCCGGATGTTTGCGGCTGTCCTTTATCTCGTCCATTCGTCGGATGTAGTCCTCCTTGGTGATTCCCACGGTGCGGCAAAAGTCGAGCGTGTCGATGCCACGCTGGTCGTTCATCACAACCATGATGTTGTACGACGGCTCGTTGTAGACGAGCAACCGTCCCTTGCGATCCATGATGAGTCCGCGGGAAGGGTAGAGAATCTCTTTCCGGAAGGCATTGGAGTCGGCGTTCTTCTTGTAGTCGTCGCTCCAGAGCTGAAGGGTGAAAAGGCGTATGATGTAGACGGCAACGATGCCTATGGCTATGCCGCCAATGACAAACTTGCGCGTTTCGAAACTGTTTTTGAGCATAGGCGGGATAAGCTACTTTTTGTTGCGTATCAGTTCCATAGCCACGATGAAGAGCGTGCTGAGCACTGTGCTGCCGGCAATGTTGATGAGCAGCACCTGCCAGTCGAAGAACGAGAAGGCTTCGAGGGTGAAGAAGCAAAGGCAGTGGAGCAGTACGGCAATAATCGTGTAACGCATGAACCCTCCCCATTCCATGCTTTTGATTGAAGGCTCCAGTGTGTCGTCGTCGTGTTCGGAGGGCGAGAAAGCTTTCAGCAGCCAAGGTGCCACGAGACCTACAAGGCAAAGGCTGGCTGCGGCCATGCCCGGTGTGTTGGTAAACAGGTCAATGAGCAAGCCGAGCACAAAACCGAGCAATACGTAGAGCCAGCGTGGTGTGCTGTTGGGAAGGATGAGTATAAAATAGACGTACGGCATCGGGGTGGCGAAGCCGAAGATGTGGACATGGTTGAACACGAGCACTTGCAGCAGTAGGAGTACGACGAACCATATGCAGCGCGAAACGATGGTTTGTAACATGTCTGATAATTAATGAGTCGGAAGAATGAGACGCATTGCCGAAAATGTGTTGTTGCGCCTCTTGTTGGGTTTCTCTATTGTTGTGTGAATAGGACTGTGCTTAGTTGTCGGCACCTTCCATTGCAGCAGCGTGTGCTTGCAGCGTGTCAATCTCGGCCTTGTAGGGTGTAGCCACCACTTGCACGTCGCGCAGGTTGGCGAAGTTCGTGCCGAGCGTCACGCCGAGTTTGTAGCTTTGTCCGTCGGGCGAATTCTGTATGCTGCGTATGCGACCCACGAAGATGCCTGGAGGAAATACGGCAGAGTATCCGCTCGTTTCGATCACCTCGCCCTGCTTCACGCGGGCGTAGCGGGGTATGTCGTCCACAAAGGCACTGCGCATGCTGCTTCCGTCCCATTGCAGATAACCGAAGTAGCTTTGTCCGCGAACGCGGCAACTGATGCTCGACTTGCGGTTCGTCACGGGGATGACGAGCGAATGGTGTGGTCCGGTGAGGTACACGATGCCTACCACGCCGCCACCGCCTACCACGCCCATTTCGGCGCGTACGCCTTCCGTTTCGCCTTTGTCGATGACGAGGTAGTTGTTGTTGCGTTCGTTGCTGTTGCTGACCACGGTGGCGGGAATCATGGTGTAGTCCTTCAGGGTCTGCATCATGAGGCGTTCCGTCAGTGTGGTGTCGCGTGTGAGTGTATGAATCACGCTGCGGAGCTGTTCGGCTTCGCGCTGAAGGCGCACGTTGTCGGCGGTGAGTTCGCCGTTTACTTTTCCGAGGTTGACGTAAGCGATGGCGCTGCTGTAGAGTGCGTCGACGCTTGCCACGGCCGAGTTGGCGGCGGAGAACCACACGCTCCCTTGGTAGTTGTTGAAACGGAAAAGGAGCACCATGCTTGCCACTTCAAGCATGGCGAAAAGAAAGAAGTAAAAGTACTTGCGTACGAATTCCAGAAGGTTGTGCATGAATGTTTGTGTTGTCCGTTTCTGCTAAGTGCAGAGAGCGACGTGGAAGAAAGGCATTTACCGTATGAAAGCCCGTTCTTACAAACGAATAAGGATTAAGGAGAAAGGACAAAGGCTTGAATGCGCTCCGCTTCGGTGCGGACGGGCATTCCCTTAATCCTGTATCCTTAATCCTTCTTTTTAAGATAAGAGACGTAGCATCGTGGATGACTTGCCGTTCCTTGTGTTTGTGTGAGCAGCTCTGTGGCTTAGCGCATAAGGAAGGTATAGTTGTCCACGTTTTTGAGTGCAACGCCAGTGCCTTTTGCCACGCAGAGGAGCGGATCTTCGGCAACGTGGAAGGCAATGTTGATTTTGTCGCTCAAACGCTTGTCGAGTCCGCGGAGCAATGCGCCGCCACCGGTGAGGTAGATGCCGTTCTTCACGATGTCGGCATAGAGTTCGGGCGGGGTATTGGCGAGTGCGTTGATGACAGCCTGTTCTATCTTGGCAATGGAAGTTTCGAGGCAGTGTGCCACTTCCTGATAGCATACGGGCACTTCCATCGGCATGGTGGTGATGCGGTTCGGGCCGTGCACGATGTAGTCCTTCGGCGGATTGGGAAGGTCGGTGAGTGCGGCACCAACGTTGATCTTGATGCGTTCGGCCATGCGTTCGCTCACTTTCACGTTGTGCTGGCGGCTCATGTACTCCTGAATGTCGGCGGTGAAGTCGTCGCCGGCCATCTTGATGGAGTTGTTTGAAACGATTCCGCCGAGAGAGATGACGGCAATCTCGGTGGTTCCGCCGCCTATGTCGACAATCATGTTGCCTTCTGCAGCATTCACGTCAATGCCGATGCCGATGGCAGCGGCCATAGGTTCGTAGAGGAGGAACACGTCGCGGCCGCCGGCATGCTCTGCGGAGTCGCGCACGGCACGGAGTTCCACTTCGGTAGAGCCGGAGGGTACACCGATGACCATTCGGAGCGACGGGGAGAAGAGGCGCTTTCCGGAGTGTACTTTCTTGATGAGTCCGCGCATCATCTGCTCGCAGGCGTTGAAGTCGGCAATGACGCCGTCGCGCAAGGGACGGATCACGCGAATCTTGTTGTTCGTCTTCTCGTACATGAGCTTTGCGCTTTCGCCCACGGCAATCATCTTTTCGGTGTGCTGGTCGAGGGCTACAACGGAGGGCTCGTTCACGGCAATCTCGTCATCGGCAATGATGATGGTGTTGGCCGTTCCGAGATCGATGGCCAACTCTTGTGTGAAAGAAAAGAACTTGGAGAAAAATCCCATTTGTTGTCCTTTTTTATTGTTAGCGGTTTGCCTTTAGAAGCATTGTTTGTTCTTCAACTTGCATTATGTGGAGGCAACCATTTGTTACGTTTACTGTTTGCGGCGCGGTTTACTTCTTGCTGAACCAGGCGTGGATGGCCGTGTCGTAGTGGCTGCTTACGCCGAAAGCCTGAGTGGCAAACCAGCGACGCTCTTCGAGTTCGGTCTGTGCGCCGTTTTTGCTGACGATGTCGAGCAGCGGCTTGTATTCGGCCTTGGAGGGAACGATGACAACGTCGTTGAAGTTCTTTGCTCCGGCACGGATGAGGGAGATGCCGCCTATGTCGATTTTTTCAATGATGTCTGCTTCGCTTGCACCGCTTGCAACAGTCTGTTCAAAGGGGTAGAGGTCTACGATGACGAGGTCAATTTCGGGAATCTCGTACTTGGCCATTTCTTCGCGGTCGCTGTTGAGTTCGCGGCGGCCGAGGATGCCTCCGAACACTTTGGGGTGAAGCGTCTTTACGCGTCCTCCGAGGATGGAGGGGTAGGTTGTCACTTCTTCAACCTTCTGACAGGGATAACCGAGCGATTCGATGAACTTTTGCGTACCGCCTGTAGAGAGGAATTTCACACCTTCTTCGTGGAGCTTTGCGAGGAGCTCTTCAAGACCGTCTTTGTGGAATACAGAAACGAGAGCTGTTTTGATTTGCTTTGTTGCAGACATAGGGGCTATGAGTGGTTTTTGTCGTTGTTTGCCAATGAGTTGCCTTTGCTTGCAAGCTTGCCGACACTTTGTTTTTGCGTGTATTGTCAGTCAAGCGTTTGCACACAATGGCCTTTGAGTTGCAAAAGTACACCTTTTTTCCCGCTATTGCCATATTTACGACGAAAAGCACGACATTTTTTCTTTGTCGTGCTTCTTTCGGTGTGCTTTTCCGCTTTTGTGCGCAATTGTACTTTGTGTCAACTGAAGAGTAGGGCTATGGATATTACGGTGACGGCGTCGCCCGCTAAGGCCAGTGCCGTGCCGATGCGTTCGTAGCCTCGGCGATAGGTGTTGAGGCTGAGGAAAAACAACGCAATGGGTACGAGCCACAGCAGTTGGGTCGCTATGTAGAGGACGAAGCGGACGAAGCTGTTTTCGCTTGTGCCGAAAGGTTCGGCGCCAAAGAGGAAAAATATGCTGGTGAACAAACTGGCTAAATTGACAAAGGCAAGGGCCAGCATCCATTTGGGAAAGTCGGACACGGTGGGGGATGGTTTTCGTTTGAGGGTGGTATTATTCTTTAATGTCGGCTTCGTCTGTTGCACTATCGCTGCCAACGGTTTGCTTTCGGAAAAACGAGAAGTTTACGCTGCCGTAGCTGCGGTGTTCAAGGAAGTCGGGGCGGTTGCTGAAGTCGTTGTCCTTTCCGTGTTCCAGCACGAAGATTGCGCCCTCGGCGAGGAGCGATGAGTTCATCACGCGGTCGGGGAGTTCTGGAAGTTCGGGCAAGGCATAAGGTGGGTCGGCAAAGACGAGGTCGAACGTTTCGCGGCAGCGGTCCACGAAGCGAAGCACGTCGCCGCAGAGTGGCATCCATGCGTTGTCGGCGAGTGCTTTTTGGCATTGTGCGATGAAGGCAAAGTGGCGGCGGTCCTTCTCTACCGTCACTACGCGTTGACATCCTCGCGAGAGGAGTTCGAGCGAGATGCTTCCCGTGCCGCCGAAGAGGTCGAGCGCGCGTGTATCTTCGAAGTCGAGGTAGGCGCGCAACACGTTGAAGAGGTTTTCTTTGGCGAAGTCTGTGGTGGGACGGGCTTTGAATGAGCGCGGCACGTCGAAGTGGCGTCCTTTATATTTACCGGTGATGATTCTCATTGTGAGGCTGTTTCTTGTTGGGGGTCAGCGTGTTTTGTTCAGAATGTGGGTTGTCATGTCGTAGGGTATGCCTGCGGTGGTAGCTGCGACGTGGCGGTTGAAGTCCGCTGCGGGATTTACGGTAAAAACATGGCTGGCATACTTCTGAAGTTCTTCTACAACGGGTGTGCGCAGCAGTTCTTCTCCTGCCACGTAGATGGGTTCGGTCTGCGGTGCAAACCCGAGATGGCGTGCAAGGTTGAACGTGTAGTATGCCACGTCGGTGAGTGTGCGCACGTTGTAGGTGTTGAACATGAGCAGGCGCGCGTCGTCAAAGACGGCCACGTCTATCATTCCTTCGTGGGTGTAGACGAAGAGTCGGCGGCGCTGCGTGCCGGTTCCGAGGGCTTTTGTGGCAAAATGTTGGAGAAGGGCTGTTCTGGAGGAGGAATAGCGTACCTCGCCAAAGGCGTCTTCTATGGCATGGCAAACGGCTTCGCCGAGGCCGAAGAGCAGTACGGCATTGGTTGCGGGAATGGTGTCGTAGAACACGCGGTGACGCTCTTCTTCGGTGAAGCAAAAGTCGTAGAGCGTGGCGCAGTCTTCTTCCTGAAAGTCGGCGAGGGGCACGGGGGTGACGGGTGTGTTGACAATCACTTCTACGCTTCCTTTATATTCACGGAGCAGTTCCACGTTTTCCAATGCGTTGCGTAGGTTCATGATGAGCGAAATTTGCGGACGCAGATGGTACGTGTTGAACCTGAACGTTTGGCTGTCGTGGTTGTCGAAGCGTACAAAGTGTATGTCGGTGTCGGATAGGCGAATGTAGAGTGCCACGTTGATGTTCTTTAAGTGATTTATTTCCATTTATGGGCGTAGGTGTATACAGCCCAGGCTATTGCTGATGCGGCGCACACACCGAGCGAGTTGGCAAGGAAGTCAAACCAGTCGCCTGTGCGGTAGGTGGTGAGGTAGGCTTGCGCGAGTTCCACCAGTCCGCCCATGACGATGGGGCAAACGATGGCTCCGAGAGCGGCATGGCTGCGCAAGGTTTTGGTGTGTGCCCGCCAGTGTTCGAACCATACGAGTGAACTGATGGCTCCATACATGCAGAAATGCACGAATTTGTCGAACCACGAAAAGAGGTGTACGGGGGGCGGCTGCACGCGGTACATGCTGAGGTACCACACTGCGGCAACGCAGATGAGCGTGAGCGGATAACGGGTGATGAAACAGAACATGGGAAATAATGTGCGAATGTGCAAATATGCAAATGTGCAAATGAGGGCTTCGCCAATGTGCGAATGTGCAAATATGCAAATGTGCAAATGAGGGCTTCGCCGATGTGCAAATATGCAAATGTGCAAATGAGGGCTTCGCCAATGTGCGAATGTGCAAATATGCAAATGTGCAAATGAGGGCTTCGCCGATGTGCAAATATGCAAATGTGCAAATGAGGGCTTCGCCAATGTGCGAATGTGCAAATATGCAAATGTGGCCTCACGGAGGCTTTTGCGTGCTGCGCTCACGGAGGCTTTTGCGTGCTTCGCATGGGGGCGACGTTTTCAAAACGTCGCGCTCTACACGGCTTCACATCGCTTTTTACCAGAATTTGTTTTGAGCAGCATTGTATTCAAAGCCTGCTGCTGAGAGTTTGGCTTCGAGTTTGTCTTTGTCTACGTCCATGCCTTTGCAAAGGGCGTCGAGCGAGGGATACTCATCGCGGAGCTTCATGTTCACTACGCTGAAGAGCATCATGGGGTCTTGGGGAAGGTCCATTGTTGTTTTGTTTTATGTGTTATAGTGCCGCAAGGTTATCTTTGAGTTGTTCCAAACGGCTTATGCCGACAATGACGCTTGTCACTTCTTCGTGGCTGAGCACCCAGCGCAGGGCATACTGTGCAAGGGAGAGCCCTTGTTTGGCGGCTTCGGCGTTCCATGTGCGGAGTTGGCTGAGGAGTTCGGGGGTGAGTTGCGACTCTTTCAGTGTGACGTCGGTGCGCATACGTGAGTCGGCGGGTATGCCGTCGAGGTAGCGGTTGGTGAGCAGACCTTGTGCGAGGGGCGAGAAGGATACGAAGCCGCAACCCGTTTCGCGCACTTGCGCCATGACGCCGTCTTGTTCCACAGCGCGGTCGAGCAGATTGTAGCGGCCTTGGTAGGTAAGGAGGGGCACATGCTGTTCCTTCAGATAGGCGGTGGCGTAGGCCAAGGCTTCTGCCGGCCAACGCGAAATGCCTACGTAGAGTGCTTTGCCTTGATGCACGATGTCGACAAGGGCTTGGAGCGTTTCGTCGAGAGGTGTGAGTGGGTCGTAGCGGTGGGAGTAGAAGAGGTCCACGTAGTCGAGTTTCATTCGGCGCAGACTTTGGTTGAGGCTTGCAAAGAGGTATTTGCGTGAGCCCCAGTTGCCGTAAGGTCCGGGCCACATGTCGTAGCCGGCTTTTGTGGAAATGAAGAGTTCGTCGCGGTAGGGGCGGAACGAGCTTTCCATCACGCGGCCGAACGTTTCTTCTGCCGTGCCGTAGGGAGGTCCGTAGTTGTTGGCGAGGTCGAAGTGGGTAATGCCGTGGTCGAAGGCGTAGTGGAGTATGGCCTGGCTTTCAGCAAAAGGGTGCGTGGCTCCGAATCCCTTCCAAAGGCCGAGGGAGATGCGGGGCAGCATGATGCCGCTCGTTCCGCAACGTTTGTAAAGCGTGTCGGCGCAGTCGTAACGTGTGTCGGCGGCGCGGTAGGGAAGATGGTCGTTCATAATGGGGAAATGTGCAAATATGCAAATATGCAAATGTGGGATGCTGTGATCAATGTGCAAATATGCAAATGTGCAAATGTGGGATGCTGTGGTCAATGTGCAAATATGCAAATGTGCAGTTGATTGAAAAATGACTTGGTGCGGGATTGTAAAGCGCGAGGAGCGGGCTGAAAGCCCAACAAGCCTATAGCCCAGGGCAAGCGAAGCGGCACCC
>CAVALA010000010.1:0-65180 GCA_963589615.1 Prevotellamassilia timonensis | reverse complement strand
TCCGTTTTTATGATTATTATGCGGCTCCGCCGCAATCCTCTGCAAACTTAGAGTGTAAATCTGTGAGATCTGCGGGAGAATTTATGCGCCGTTTAGGCGTAGCCATGGGCAGAAGCCTCAATAAAACATTCCCCGCAGGACGGACAATGCCAACTGCGCGTCGCGCTCGGCTTCGAGTTGCGCGGTGCGGGCGCTGTAGTAGAACGACGACTCGAGGAGATAGTCGAGCAGCGAAATCTGGCCTTCTTCCAAAGCCCGGCGGAGCAGCGTGCTGTTGCTGGCAGCTGAAAGGTTGCTGGCAAGGCTGTCTGCGCTCTCCGAAAGCGCCGAGGCCGTGCGGTAACGTTCGGCAAGGAGTGCCGAGAGCTGCAACTTCACATCTGCGGCTTCCAACCGACTCGCCACAACGCGGCTCTGGGCGGCTTTGAGTTCGCGGCACGTGCCGCCCCAAAGGGGGACGCTCAGACCGAGGCTCAAGCCGTTGTAGTTGTTTTCCTTCACATACTCTCCTTGAAAGCCCACCGTCAGGGCGGGCCACGTCTGCGAACGGGCAAGGCGCGCCACGGCCTCCCTCTCGACCACTTCGGCTTCGGCAACTTTTGCCTCCGCACTTGAAGCAAGCGTGGACTGCAACGACGACAAGGGCGGGATGGCGGCAAAGGTGTGGGGATAGACCGTATCGGCAAACGTTACGGCTTCTCCGCCGGCGAGGCGGCAGAGACTTTGCTGCGTGGCGCGGCGATCGGCCTCGGCACGCTGCACCTCGGCACGCGCCACGGCGGTGTTGAGTTGCACTTTGTTGATTTCCATCTGGTTCGCGTCGCCCCGCTCAAGCCGTGTGGCGAAGAGTTGTTGCAACGCTTCGGCGGTCTGCAAGCGTTGGGCGAGTTCGGCGCAGCGTTTGTTGTCGTAGACCAAACGTACGAGGAGTTCGTCGGCCTCAGCCATCACCTTTTTGCGCTCCACGGCATAACGGGCGGCAGCAGAGCGGTTGGATGCTGCAGCGGCAGCGGCGCGGCGGCCGGTGAGTGTGCCCCAGTCGAGCGTCTGCGTGAAACTGACGTTCGTACGTGCCGGAACGCCCTTGGGCGAACCTTTGGCGTAGGTCACTTCGGCCTCAGGGTCGGCAAGCGCACTGGCGGCGCGGTTCTCCAGTTCGGTGGCTGAAAGCGAAGCGCTGGCGGCGCGCAGCGTGGTGTTGCGGTCCACTACACCATTGAGCACCGCAGCAAAACGGTCTTGGGCCGAAGTCTGCGGTTCCGTCTGAGCCGAAGCCGTGAGGGCGGCAAAGGCGGTTAGGGTTAGGAGAAATATCTTGTAGCGTTTCATGCTTCTTTTGTTTTTGAGTTCATATCTTCCACATTCACCTTCTTTGCCGGTGCGATGATGGGCACCACAACGAGGTTGAGCAGCGTGCTGGTGAGCAGTCCGCCGAGCATCACTTGCGCCATGGGACTTTGTATCTCATTGCCCGGAAGGTCGCTGCCGAGCGCAAGGGGAATGAGGGCCAGGGCTGAGCAAAGCGCCGTCATGAGGATGGGAAGCAAACGGTCCAGCGAGCCACGGCGCACCACTTCGGCGTGGGGCAGACCTTGGCGCGAGAGTTCGTTGTAACGGTCCACGAGGAGCATGCCACCGCGCGTGGCCATGCCGAAAAGGGAGATGAAACCGATGATGGCGGGTATGCTGACCACGCCGCCCGTGAAGAAAAGTGCCAACACACCGCCTATGAGGGCGAGGGGAAGGTTCACAAGCACAACGACAGCCTGACGCCAGGAGCGGAACTGCAAGTAGAGAAGCAAGAGGATGACCACGATGCTCACTACGCTCAGTGCCATGAGCAAACGCGAGGCAGAGGCTTCGCTCTCAAACTGTCCGCCGTACTCCACGCGGTAGCCTTCGGGGAGTTTCACGTGGGTTTCTATGGCGCGGCGCATGTCGTTGACCACGCTGCGCATATCACGCCCCGAGGCATTGGCCGAGACAACGAGTTTGCGTTGCGCGTTTTCGCGGCTTATGGTGTTCGGTCCGGCAGTGGAAACGATGTCAACCACGTCGGCGAGCGGAACTTTCGTGCCGTCGGCGGCATCAATGAGCAGGTTGCGCAAGTGGTCCATGGAGTTGATGTCCTCGTCGGCCATGCGTACGGTGAGGTCGAGCGTCTTGGCGCCATCCTGCACTTGGCTGACCACTTCGCCGCCCACAGCGGCATTGACAAACTCGGCAAACTCGGGCAACGTGATGCCATAACGGGCCAAGAGGGCGCGGCGCGGACGGATGACGAGCTGCGGACGCTCCGTCTGCTGCTCCACGTTGAGGTCGGTGACACCTTCCACGTTCTGCACGGCCTGACGTATCTGAAGACCGAGCGTGTGGAGCGTCGTCAGGTCTGGACCAAACACTTTCACGGCAATGCCGGCCTTGGTGCCGGAGAGCATGGCGTCGATGCGGTGGGAGATGGGTTGGCCTATTTCTACATTCACGCCGGGAAGAGTGCGTAGACGGCTGCGAATGTCGGCAGTGACTTCTTCTTTCGTGCGTTTGTCAAGTACAAAGGGTACTTCCATCTCGCTGGTGTTCACGCCGAGGGCATGCTCGTCGAGTTCGGCCCGGCCGGTCTTACGCGCCACGGCTTTCACTTCGGGTACTTCAAGCAAGAGGCGTTCGGCTTCAGCGCCAATGCGGTTGCTCTCCTCGAGCGAAACGCCGGGAAGGGTGCTGACGTTGATGGTGAACGAGCCTTCGTTGAACGGAGGAAGGAAACTGCGGCCAAGGGTGAAGAAGAGCACGAGCGAGACGACGAACAAAGCGCACGTGCCGCCCACAATCCAGCGCGAAGCACGGCCCGTGGCCCAAAGGAGGAGGCGTTCGTAGTGTTTCTTGAGAAAACGCACAAGGCGGGTCTCGGCCTGAGCTGCGTCGGTCGCCGTTACGCCGTCGGCTTTTGCTTGGGTCTTCGGCCTCAACAGGTAGGAACAGAGCACGGGAGTGAGCGTGAGGGCCACAAGGGTGGAGGCGAAGAGAGAAACGATGAAGCTCACGCCAAGCGGAGCGAGCATGCGGCCTTCCAGTCCGCTAAGGAAAAAGAGGGGAACGAAGCTGACCACGATGATAAGCGTGGAGTTGAGGATGGGCATGCGCACTTCGCGCGAAGCATGGAACACAACGTCGAGCACCGTGCGCCGTTCTTCTACGGGAAGGCTCGCATTCTCCCGCAAGCGCTTGAACACGTTTTCCACGTCGACAATGGCATCGTCCACAAGGGAACCTATGGCGATGGCCATGCCGCCAATGCTCATGGTGTTCACGGTGAGTCCCATGGCATGGAGCACAAGGAGGGTGACGAGCAGCGAAAGGGGAATGGTAACGAGGGATATGAGCGTAGTGCGGGCATTCATCAGAAAAATGAAGAGCACAAGCACCACGAAGATACCGCCTTCGACGAGCGACTTGCGGATGTTGGAAATGGAGGAATCGATGAAGTCCTGCTGCCTATAAAGATGGGTGTTGACTTCCACGTCGGCTGGGAGCGAAGCACGGAGCTGCGCCACGGCAGAGTCGAGTTGCTCGGTCAGTTCGAGGGTACTGGTGGAAGGTTGTTTGGTGACGGTGAGCAACACGGCGGGTTTGCCGCTGACGGAAGCCACACCGGTCTGCGGCTGTTTGGTGCCGAGGGTCACGTCGGCTACGTCGGCGAGTTGCACGGGTTTACCCATGGCATTGCTTTTGACAACGGCTTGCCCCATGGCGGCGGTGCTGGTCGTAGCCACCACACCGCGCACAATGTATTCGTTGCCATACTCGTAGAGCACGCCGCCGGAGGTATTGCGCCCCATCTGGCGTGTAGCGTTCATGACTTCGGTGAGCGTCACGCCGTAGTGGCGCATACGTTCGGGGTGGAGGCGAATCTGATACTCCACGACGTCGCCGCCCATCACGGTGACCTGTGCCACGCCACCGGCTGAAAGGAGACGGGGACGCACTGTCCAGTCGGCAAGAGTGCGGAGGGTGCCGAGGGATGTACTGTCGGCGGTGAGGCCAATGAACATAACTTCGCCCAATATGCTCGACTGCGGACCGAGGGTGGGCTGCCCCACCCCGTCGGGCAGACTCTCGCCGACAGAAGCGAGTTTTTCGGAAACAATCTGGCGGTCGCGGTAGATGTCGGTGCCCCAGTCGAACTCTATCCACACCACGGAGAAACCGGTGGTGGAGGAAGAGCGCACACGGCGCACGTCGGTGGCGCCATTTACAGCCGTTTCGATGGGAAAGGTGACGAGGCGCTCCACTTCTTCCGCAGCCATGCCTTTGGCTTCGGTCATGACAACGACGGTGGGTGCGTTGAGGTCGGGGAAGACGTCGACTTCCATCTTGTGGGCGGTCCATATGCCGACGGCAAGAAGGAGCACGGAGAAAAAGAGGATGACGGCGCGGTTGCGAAGGGAGAAGGAGATGATTTTGTCTAACATGTAATTCTAAGGTTTTAGGAGTTAGACAAAAGTTATCCGTGGCTATGCCCTTCGGGGACGGCTCCGGCACTGGCGGCAAGGCGCACTTGTGTGACTCCGTGGGTCACGACGTCGTCGCCGGCCTTGAGTCCGCCGACTATTTCGGTGCGCTCGCCGTCGGTTGCACCGAGTTGTACTTCGACGCGGCGGAACTCGCCTTTGTGGACTTGGACGTAGACGAAATAGAGGCCCTGGGCTTCGGTCAGTGCACTGCTAGGCACGCTGATGACGCCTTGGCGGACGGAGCCTTTAAGGTAGACTTCGGCAAAACTGCCGCTGACGATGGTGCCCTCGTTGTTGAATTCAAAAATTACGGGCACGAACTGCTCCTCGCCTGTGGTCGACGTTCCTTTCGATACGATGCGGCCGCCAAGCGCTGCAACGGAGTAGACGCGCTGGGCGTCGTAGGCCATGCGGAAGTTGGCGGAAGAGATGTGGGAGAGCATGGCGTAGTGGCGCTCGGGCACGTCGGCACGAAGTTGAAGGCGACGGTTCTGCGTGACGGTGGCAAGGGCCTGACCAGCGGCTACGTAATCGCCGGGACGTACGAGCACGTTTTTCACATAACCGCCGATGGGGGCGGTCAGCGCACGGGTCTGCGAAGCGTTGCCCAGACTGCGTGCGGTGGCTGCGGCGGTTTCGTAACGGCGTTGGGCATCCTCGAGTTCGCGTTGGGAGATGATTTTCTCTTCGGCGAGTTTCTTTGCCCGCTTGTAATCTTGTTCGGCAGCACGGAGTTCGCTCTGCGCAGCAGCAGCGGGATTGCCGTCGGCCACGGGTTGGGCGTTGACGGTGAAGAGGCTTTGTCCGCTGCTTACGGGCATGCCCTCGGTAAGGGCTTTGCCGGAAAAGTTGACAATGCCGGCCATCGTGGCGGTGACGGTGGCTTCGCTGCCGCTGGCGGGCAGCACGCGGCCGCTCACGCAGACGACCTCGGAAAAGTCGGCAGGACTGATGCGCTCTACAGCCACTTGCGCAGCGCGGAGTTGGGCATCGGTCATTTCTATCACGTCGGCACCGTGATTGTGGGCCTCGTGGTTTTCGCCCTCGCCGTGATGGGCATCGGCATGGTCGTCGTGCGACGAATGGCATGCGCCAAAGAGCACGACCGCAAAGGCGGCCATGAAAAGTTTCAATGGAAGGGATTTCATTTTGTGATGCAGATTAGCCAACGCCGAAGGTGACTTAACCATTTCGGGCGCGGCACGTTTTCCCTTTGCACGACGATAATGGGCGTGCAAAGGACATCCGCACTTTTCCTTGAGAGAAAAGCGGAAATAACTTGGAAGGAAAAAACGCTGTTAGCTAATCTGCTCCGGCGGACCTCGCCGGAAGACGTGGTTTGCGGGTTGATGCCGCAAACCGTAAGAGACATTATAATAAGAACAACGAAGCTCGTGCCACGGACACTCGGGCAAGAGATTTGCTGCTACAAGGTGGGGCAGAAAGATGAGCGAGGGCTGCGAACCGCCCGCATAGTGCTGCCGCCAGGAAGCGCCGTCGGCCGACGGTGCTTTCCAAAAACTGTAGTGCGCGGCGGAATGGTCTTTCTCACCGTGGGCAGTGTGTTCGTCGTTGTGCCGTCCGTCCTCGTGGCAGACCTCAACCACCCAACAAGCCGCCCCACCCTTGTGATGATGGTGGGGAACGAGCGTCAGCAGCAGTACCATGACCACGGCAAACGCCACGCGGAATGTGCGGATGGCATTCTTCATGCCGCAAAGATAGCGAAAGCCTTTTGCAAACGGGTTGCATTTTGGAGGTTTAGTCACATACAAAGAGCAAGCTCGTTTTTAGGATGGATAAATAAGGCTCTCAAAATATAGTCTAGCGAAAATAGCGTTAAGGAAACGTTTCCTCGGAATTTTGAATGTTGACTTTTTCCTCACTAAAAGCTTTTATCTCATCAGAGAGAAGTTTCTGCAATTTTTCCTTCGGCACAATTAATTGATAATCTGCCACTCCAATAGGCTTTCCCATATCTTCAAGTGCAAGTTCCACCTCTACACGGTCTTTTTCTGCACAGAGAATAATGCCAATGGAGCGATTCTCGTCTGCACCACGTTCAAGGCGATCAAGCAATGACAAGTAGTAATTCATCTTACCTGCATATTCAGGTTTGAAAGCACCTATTTTGAGGTCTACCGCAACAAGACAACGTAGTCCGCGATGAAAGAACAACATGTCAACCTTGCTTTCTTTTCCGTTGTATTCCAATACATGTTGGTTTCCTATGAAGGTAAAGCCATTTCCAAGTTCCATTAAGAAACGAGTTATCGCCTTTACAAGACGGTCTTCAAGTTCCAGTTCCAAGATGGGGCTTGTTACATCCAAAAATCCTAGATTGTAACCACTTCGAAACACCTCGTTGGCATACTTTGCCTGCTCGATTGGAAGGGTACGGTTGAAGTTGTTGTCTACATGGGATATTGCCTGTGTCTCATACATTTTGAGATTAATAGCATTAAGCAACAAGTCGCGGTTCCAACCCTTATTTATAGTTTCTGTGGCGTAATAGAGTGTTGCTGCGTCATCCAACCCTTTGTTGAGAAGAAGCAGATTATGCGACCATGGTAAAAGTGCTACAGAGCGTAGCACTTTTTCGTCATGCTCAACATAACGCTCATAAAATTTCTTCATATTCCAAAGTTGCCGTGGCGAAACGCCCATCTTTGGATAGCGTTCCTTCAAGTCTGCAGAGAGGCGTTTAACTACACTGTCGCCATAGGCACTTTCTATTTTTTTGTTATGAAGAATTTGGCCTATCTTCCAATATGCAGTAGAGACATAGCCATTCATTTGTTTGGCTATCTCCGTTCGTGCATGTTCAATTACTGCAACAGTCTGTTGCAGTATTCCTGAATATCCGTCATAGTCTCCTTGCTCCATGAGCAATTCTTTTTCTTGAAGTTCCATTCTATATATTTATTATGTGACAAAAATACGGAAAATTCACGAAGACGTCAGAAAGAGAACTTACTTTTATGGCTAGTCAGATGAATGATGATTTGTTCTCCAATTGAGGAATGATTCTATATGCTAATCACAAAAACTCCCCGCTCGCATCCATCATCGGAGGCAAGCGGGGAGTTGTGTTTTAGGCTATTACGAAAAGGCGCGGGGGATTAGAAGAGATCCCAAGTGGTGATGTTGTCTTTCCACTGGTGGTCCTTCGGGAAGGCTTCGCCGTTCCAAGCCTTTTCCTGCGTGGTGGGCTGCTCGGCATCGGTCCAGAAAGGATGGGATGCAGGAAGACCGAGGGGAAGGAAGGAAAGGGAGGTCATGTAAAGGCTACCGTTGTTCGTGTACCAGTCGGCCACGTTGCTCTGCTGGCCGCAGAAACCGATGGTAAGGAATCCGTTCTTGAAGTTCTCGTGACCGTCGAACATTCTGTGGAGCACCTTCGTAAGAGCATGGCGCACCTGACCATTGGAGAGGCCTTCGGGCAACTTCTGATACCATGCCATGAGTGCGAGGGGCTGCATGGCTGCCATGCGGTAGGGGATGGAACGTCCGAACACGGGGAAAGTGCCTTCGGGCGAGATGAAACGCTCGAGCACGATGCTGTATTTCTGTGCGCGACGCAGTTCGCGGTCGTAGTACTTCTTATAGTCTATGCGAGTGTAGCGCTTTGCGTCCTGCATGGCCTGAAGGGTTTCGAGGTACATGGGGTGGAACACGTAGGAACTGTAGTAGTCGAAGGCGAACTTGGGACCGTCGGAGTACCAACCGTCGCCTGTGTACCACTCTTCCATCTTACGACAAGCGGAGTTGACGCGATATTCGTCGCCGTCGGCGCCGCTCTTCATGAGAAAGCTCTCGATGGTGGAAGAGAAGAGGAGCCAGTTGGTGTAGGGCGGGTCAACGCGGCGGAGCTGGGTGAACTCTTCGATGTAGCGCTTCTTGGTGGTTTCGTCAAGAGGCTTCCAGAGCACGTCGTAGGCACGAAGGAAGCTCTCGGCAATGTAGGCGGCATCGACGAGTGCCTGACCGTGGCCACGCCAAAGGAGATAGTCGGGGCTTGAGGGGTCGACAGCGTTCTTGTAGCTCTTAAGCGCCCATTCACGAATCTGCTTGCGCTTCTGGCCTTCGGCTGTGTTGTCGTCGGGAAGGTTGAGCCAGGGAGCCACACCAGCCATGAGGCGACCGAAGCACTCCATGTAAGCCACGCGCTTGTCGCGGCCGTCCCAGTTGGGGCTTACTTCGAGGTGCATGTTCTTCTGAAGGTTGCCTTCGGCCATGTTGCTGAGCACGGGCTCAGCCATCTGCGTGAGAAGGCTCACCCAATAGGCGCGGTCGCCCTTGGAAGTGGCAGAGGCCTGCGCTTCGAGGTAGCGGGTGTACTCGCAGGCGGCGAGGAGGAAGGCGCCTGTGCCGAACGGCGTCTCAGAGTTGGCGTTCACGACCTGTCCGGGGATGGCCTTTTCGCCGATGGGCTGCACGTAACCGATTTTGCCGTTTTTCTGCATGGCGGTGTTCTTGAGGTAAGCCCATGCCTTCTGAATGGTGGGAAGGTAGGTGGCTTGGTCAAGATAGCCGTTGTTCACGCCCCAAAGCATGCCGTAGGTGAAGAAGGCGGTGCCGCTCGTTTCGGGACCGGGAGCGTAGGAGGCTTCGAGGAGGGAACGTGTCCAGTAGCCTTCGGGCTGCTGAATGCTGGCCACGGTGGCGGCCATCTTCTGGAACTTCTTCACGAAGAAGTCGTGGTGCTTGTAAGAGGAGGGCATGTCCTGAAGCACTTTGGCCAGACCTGCGAGCACCCATCCGTCGCCGCGTGCCCAGAAGTCTTTCTTTCCACCGGGAGTCTGGTGTTTGGGATAGACGTACTTGGCGTCGCGGAAATAGAGTCCGGTTTCCTGGTCGAGCATAATGCTGTCGGAGTATTTGAGGTACTCGTAGAGTTTGTCGAGATACTTCTGATCGCCGGTGAGCTTGTAGAGCTTCGTCATGACGGGCATTACCATGTAGAGTCCGTCGGCCCACCACCAATAGTCGTTGCGCGAAGTGCTGATTTCGTAGTCCATCACTTCCTTGGCACGCTTGATGCGGTTGTCGACGGGAAGGATGTTGTAGAGATCAATGTAGGTCTGGAAGCAGATTTGCCAGTCGCCGAAGAGGACGTGGTTGTCCGTTTCGCCATAGTGGTACTCCCACTTGCTGCGGTCGGTGCTCTTAGCGCCTTTCCACTGGTTGTGTTCTGCCCAGTCGGTAGAGTACTTGAGATAGTCGGCGTTCTGGGTGAGGCGGTAGGCTTCCATGTTGCCGGTGTGGTAGGCGGCGTAGTCCCAGAAGGCCCATGCTTCGGGTTTGTTGTTCTTCTGCCAATAGTTGTTGACTTTGGCAATGATGGCTCTCACTTCCTTGGCTTCGGTGGCGGGGTTGGTGGCGGCAAAGGCCACTATGCCCAACGCGAAGGAGAGGAGCACGGAAAAGAGTCTTTTCATGATGTTGGAATTATGAGGTTTACTTTTATTTGTCGTTGAGGTAAGCGAGGGCCTCGCGGCATTTGTCGGTGACGTAGGCCCAGTCTTCTGCGGCTACGCGGTCCTTTGGGAAGAGTTTGGAGCCCATGCCCACGCAGTAGGCACCGGCTTTCATCCATGCGGAGAGGTTTTCGGCGGTGGGTTCTACGCCGCCGGTGACCATTATCTTGGACCAGGGCATGGGAGCGAGGAGGCCTTTGACCATCTTGGGCGAAAGGACGTCGCCAGGGAAGAGCTTGCAGAGGTCGCAGCCGGCTTCCTGAGCAAAACCTACTTCGCTGACGCTGCCGCAACCGGGGGTGTAGGGCACGAGACGGCGGTTGCAGACCTTTGCGATGTCGGGGTTGAAGAGGGGGCCTACCACGAAGTTGGCACCGAGCTGGATGTAGAGCGAAGCTGTGGGCGCGTCGACGACGGAACCCACGCCAAGGGCGAGTTCGGGACATTCCTTAGCGGCATACTTGACCACTTCGGCAAACACTTCGTGGGCGAAGTCGCCACGGTTGGTAAATTCAAAAGCGCGTACGCCACCGTCGTAGCAGGCCTTGACGACCTTCTTTGCCACTTCGGCATCGGCGCTGTAAAACACGGGCACCATGCGGGTGGCACCTATTTTTTGGAGAACTTGCAGTTTATCGAATCTTGCCATTTCGGTTTTAAGTAAACGATGTGGGGAAAAGGATGATGTTGCTACTATATATATAAGGAGTATGAGGCACGGCGCGCGGCATTAACGCTGCACGCGTCCGCTACCGTCGCCTCCTGCGAGTGCTTCCACTTCGGCAGCGCTGACGAGGTTGAAGTCGCCGGTGATGGTGTGCTTGAGTGCTGAAGCTGCAACGGCAAACTCGAGGGCTTCGGCCTGTGTGGGTTTGGTGAGCAGGCCGTGGATGATGCCGCCGGAGAATGAGTCGCCACCGCCCACGCGGTCAATGATGGGGAGAAGGTCGTAGCGGCGTGAGGTGTAGAAGTCTTTTCCGTCGTAGATGAGGGCTTTCCATCCGTTGTGGGAGGCTGAGAAGCTTTCGCGCAGGGTGCTGACAACGGTCTTGAAGCCGAAGGTTTCGGCCATGCCGCGGAATATGCCTTTGTAACCTTCGGCATCGGTTTGTCCGGCATTGACGTCGGCTTCGGGCTTGAAGCCGAGGCAGAGTTCGGCATCTTCTTCGTTGCCGATGCACACGTCGACGTACTGCATGAGGGGCTTCATGATGGTCTGTGCCTTTTGGGCGGTCCAGAGTTTCTTGCGGAAGTTGAGGTCTACGCTAACGGTCACGCCGTGGCGCTTGGCGGCTTCGCAGGCAAGGCGAGTGATTTCGGCAGCACGGTCGGAGATGGCGGGTGTGATGCCTGACCAGTGGAACCAGTCGGCGCCCTGCATTATGGCGTCGAAGTCGAAGTCCTCGGGAAGGGCTTCGCTGATGGCAGAGTGGGCGCGGTCGTAGATTACTTTGCCGGGGCGTACGGAGGCTCCGGTCTCGCAGTAGTAGATGCCCACGCGGTCGCCACCGCGGCTGATGAAGTCGGTGTGGACGCCGTAGCGACGGAGGGCGTTGACGGCAGCCTGACCAATTTCGTGGGCGGGGAGTTTGGACACGAAGTAAGCGTCGTGTCCGTAGTTGGCAAGGCTGACGGCCACGTTGGCTTCGCCGCCACCGAAGATGACGTCGAACGTGTCGGCCTGGATGAAACGTGTGTTTCCTGCGGGAGAAAGGCGGAGCATAATCTCGCCAAGGGTTACTATTTTGCTCATTTGTGGCAAAAGGCTTTGATGGGTTTGACCGAAGGGCGGCGAAGCGCTGTGCACTGTGCCGCTCTCCGGTCAGGAGTTGTGTGATTAGTTGTGGTGATTAGCGCATTTCGGTGTAGGGAATCTTGTCCATGTCGCCATAGTCGAGATTCTCGCCAGCCATGCCCCAGATGAACATGTAGTTGCTGGTGCCGGCTGCGGCGTGGATGCTCCACTCGGGTGCCATGACGGCCTGCTCGTTGTCGAGCCAGAGGAGGCGTTCTTCCTTGGGTTCGCCCATGAGGTGGCAGATGCGGTTGCCCTGGCTCACGTTGAAGTAGAAGTAGGCTTCGATGCGGCGGGCGTGGGTGTGGGCGGGCATGGTGTTCCAAACGCTACCGGGCTTGAGCTCGGTGAGTCCCATCTGAAGTTGGCAAGGTCCTTCCTTGAGGACGTTGTTGACGATGAGCTGGTTGATGACGCGGTCGTTGCTGTCCTCCATCTTGCCGGCGGCGAAGGAGTTGGCCTTGAGCGAGCCTTTGCGTCCGTCGATGGTGACGAGCTGCGTGGCGTAGGTCTTGTGGGCCGTGGCAGAATTGATGTAGAACTTGGCGGGCTTCGTGGCGTCCTTGCTCTTGAAGGTCACTTCCTTGTTGCCGCGACCTACGTAGAGGGCGTCTTTGAAGTGGAGCTCGTAGTCTTTTCCGTCAACGGTGACAATGCCGTCGCCACCCACGTTGATAACGCCGAGTTCGCGGTTATAAAGGAAATAGGGAGCCTTGAGTTGGTCGATGGTTTCGAGTTTGAGTGGACCTTTCACGGGCACTGCTCCGCCGAAGATGAAGCGGTCGTAGAGCGAGTAGGTGAGAAGGATGGAGTCGGCCTGCATGACGCGGGGCATGATGAAGCGTGAGCGAAGCGTCTCGGTGTCGTAGTGCTTCACGTCCTGCGGATGGCAGGCGGTCTGTACGCTTACTGCGGTCTGTGCCGTGGCGGGGAGGATGGCGGCGAAGGCCAGTGCTGCCGCGATGACTATCTTTTTCATGTTGTTCGGAGAGATTGTGTTGCTTATTTAGAGGACTGCGCAGCGGCTTTCTGCGCTTCGCGGATTATTTTCACGCGGTTGTAGAAACTCATGCCGAGGGCGATGAGGACGAGGACTCCGGCGCCAATCCACTTGAAGTTGTGGATCAGACGGAAGATGACCCACGAGAAGATGCTGGAGGCGAAGTCGAGTGCACCGCCTTGGAAACCTTCAGGAATCTGCACGGCCTTGTCCTGCGTTTTGACGTAGACGTCCGTTGCGGCCTGGGTGAAGAAGGGAGCGAGGTCGGTGACGAAATAGAGACCTACGATGATGGCCACCAGTCCCACGATGAACGTCTTCACTACGTCACCTTTGGTGATGGGGAGCACCACGGGGAAGAGGTAGAACATGCCGGCAAGCGAGGCAAGGGGCAGGAACTGGTTTCCGGGCAGGATGACGGAGAGGAAGAGGGTGACGGGGATGAGGAGGAGCGAAACGACGAGCGTGGTGGGGTGTCCGATGACGAGGGCGGGACTCATGCCGATGTTGAGCTCAGTGGCATTCTTGAATTTACGTGCCACCATTTCGCGCGTGGCGTCGGAGATGGGGCGTAGACCTTCTATAAAGAGGGAGGTGATGCGGGGAATGAGTTCCATGACGGCTCCCATCTTGATGCCGAGGCCGAGGATGGAGGGGATGTTGTCGACCACTTCTGCCCAACTCTTGCAGGAGAGCAGACCGATGCCGCAACCTACGAGCACACCGAGGAAAAGGGGTTCGCCGAGTATGCCGAATTTGTCCTTCATGCCCTGCGCGTCTATCTTGAGGCGGTCAAATCCGGGTATGCGGTCGAGCACTTTGCAGATGACCACGGCAAAGGGCACGAAGCCTTGGCAGAAGGGTTGGGCTATGCTGATGCCCTCCATCTTGTCGTAGAACTGCTGGAAGCGGCGGGTGGTGAGGTCGGCCATAACGAGCGTCACGATGTAGCAGATGACGGCGGCGAAGAAGCCCCACCAAATGTTGTCGCACGAGAAGTAGACGACGGCGCCGATGAAGGCGTAGTGCCAGTAGTTCCACAGGTCGATGTTGACCGTGCGTGTACACTTGAGCAGGAGCATCACGATGTTTACGGCCAAGCAGACGGGGATGATGAACGCGCCGACGGAGGTGTTGTAGGCCACGGAGGCGGCAGCGGGCCATCCCATGTCGAAGATGGCAAGTTTAAGGTCGTAGATTTGTGTCACCTGCTTGAGGGGTTCGCCCAAACTGCTGGTGAGCAGTGCGGTGACCACGGAAAGACCAATGAAGCCGACACCCACGAGGAGTCCGCTCTTGAGGGCTTTGCCGAACTTCACGCCAACGCACACGCCGAGCACCGTGAAGATGACGGGCATCATGACGGCAGCGCCGAGGCCTATGATGTAACTGAATATCTGTTCCATTAAGGATAAGTGAATGAGGAAAGGCGGAGGGAAGAACCGACGTTCCTTGGGGTTTGAGGTTAGTTAGAAATAAGGTTGCGCCTTCACTTCACGCTGACCTTGAGCGGGGCTGCAAGGCAACGGCTGTAGTGGTCGAGGTAGGCTTTCCAGGCGTCCATGCTGGGCATGAAGCCTTTGCTCCATCCGCTGCCCCAGTAGTAAACGAAGTCGGAGGCGGGCGCATAAGAGCCTTGGGCGAGCACGTGACCGAGGGCGTTGCCGTGGTTGCGGCGCTCGGAGGCGGTGTAGGGCACTACCTTGGTGGCGGTGAACTGCGGAGAGAGGGCGGCTACGTAGATGACGCCATTGCCTACGTGGGCGTTGTCCGTTGAGTCGGCATAGGCCACATAGCCTGCGGAGGTGTTCATGTAGTAACCGTCGGGATTTTGCTCACGCAGCGAGATGCCGGCCACGATGGGGTGCGTGGCGGTGAGTCCGTCGTAGTGTTCTACGGTGCGGTTGAGGAACGAACCGCGGTCGAGGCTTATGGTGCGAGTTTCCACCACGTTTTGGTCGTTGCCCACAGGAGAGGGTTTGAACTTGAGGCGCACGGTGAAGCGCAGCGGGCCGCGGTCAAGAATCTCGCACTGGTCGTAACACCAGGGATAGACTATCTGGCCGTCGGCGTCGAGCAGGGCGGCAGTGCCGCCACCGAGCGTGGGACCTACGCTGAAGACGTCCATGCCCTCGCCGTGGTCGACGTGATAGGAGATGACGCGTTCGAGGCTGTCGCCCTTGGCTTTCTGTCCGTTGCGTCGCCAGGCGTTGATCTTCGTCCAGGCTTCGTGATCGCACTCGTTGGCGTAGAATTTCTCGAGCACGGGATGGGTGACGCACTTGGTGAAGATGTCGTAACCGTAGCCGCGTTCGCCGCGAGCCTGAAGGGCAGGACCGTAGGCACGGTAGCCGGCGCGGTCGTTTTCCCAAGCGAAGTCGTCGTCGCGCTCTTTGAAGAGGCGGCCGTAGACGAGGGTGTCGGTCTTGGCGGGTGTGCCTTTCACGGCGCGATAGGTGGCGGAGGAGGAGGCACCGAGGCTGACGGGGAATATAAGGTGTCCGTCGTGGGTCCACTGCGTGGCCACTTCTTTTCCTTTGCTGTCGAGCAAACGGAAGGGCTGGCTTTTGAGGGCAGTGAGGGCAGCGGCGTCCACTTCGGCCATCTCGCCTTCGCGGGCTACGGCGGCGGGGTTGCTGACCTCAAGGGTACAGAGGGCCTGCTTGCCACACGAGGCGAAGGAAAGGGCTGCGAGGAGGAGTGAGGGTGCAAGAATGGATGTTTTCATGGCGCACGGCGTTAGGGTTGCTTGCCTATGTAGGCGAGGATGCCGCCGTCGACGTAGAGGATGTGGCCATTGACAAAGTCGGAAGCGTCGGAGGCGAGGAACACGGCGGGACCCATCAAATCCTCGGGCGTTCCCCAACGGGCTGCGGGGGTCTTGGCCACGATGAAGGAGTCGAACGGATGGCGTGAGCCGTCGGCCTGACGCTCGCGGAGGGGAGCGGTCTGGGGTGTGGCAATGTAGCCGGGACCGATGCCGTTGCATTGGATGTTATACTCGCCATACTCTGAAGCGATGTTGCGTGTGAGCATCTTGAGTCCGCCCTTGGCAGCAGCATAGGCGCTGACGGTTTCGCGACCGAGTTCGCTCATCATGGAGCAGATGTTGATAATTTTGCCATGGCCTTTCTTGATCATGCCGGGAATGACGGCTTTGGCCACGATGAAGGGTGCATTGAGGTCGATGTCGACAACCTGACGGAATTCTTCTACGCTCATCTCGGTCATGGGGATGCGCTTGATGATTCCGGCGTTGTTGACGAGGATGTCGATGACGCCGAGTTCGGCTTCGACCTTTGCCACGAGGTCCTTGACCTGTGATTCGTCGGTGACGTCGGCAATGTAGCCGCGGGCGTCGATGCCGAGTTTTTTGTAGTTGGCGAGTGCTTCGTCGAGGTGATGCTGTGAGCGGCAGTTGAAAGCTATCTTTGCACCGGCTTCGGCGAGTGCCTGAGCCATTGCGAAACCAATTCCGTAGGCGGCGCCCGTAACGAGGGCTACCTTGCCTTCCAATGAGAAGTTTACCATATGTGTGTGATGTTTTGTTGCGGTTATGTGGCCATATTGCCAATTGTCGTTTGCAAAATTAATTGTTCAAAACGATTTTCGTGCGTAAGGAATCGGGCAAAGAGGCACCAAATATCGGTCAAAGGATATAAAAAACGGTCACAGAAAGGAAAATCTGTGCTTTTCGTGCCTCGAGCGAGGCAAAAAGCGACGCGACTTCTTGTAACTTTGCAACGCTTTGAAAAAGCAACGAATGACAACCGTATGCAAACACGCTTAAAAGATATCACCAAATGACGAAAACGATTTTCTCGCTTATTATATATGTACTTGCTGCAACCACGGCAATGGCGGACGGCCCGTGGCGTAAACAGCCGCTGACGTTCGTCGCCCCAGACAGTGTGGTGACGTGGGACTACTCGGGTTCGAGTTTTTCAATCCGTGCCCTCTCGCGCGACTCTACGCTTCGCACACCGCGCTTTGCGGTGACGGAGGCGCTGAAAGAGAAGCGCGACAATCTGGAACGGATGGGGCGCGAGATTGCGGCGAACCTCAACATTGTTGGGGGCGGGGAGGATGCTCGCAAAACGCCGCAGGGCATTCCGGCCATGATGAACATGAGCACGAATGCTTACCTCTTTCTCCTCACGGGCCGAGCGGACTACATGGACCTCGTGGAACGAAGTTTCTACAACGCTTTGCTGCAAACATCGGAGTGCACGTGGCTGCCGTTTCGCCAACCGGACCGCCACGGTTCGTTCGAGGCGTTGCTTGCCGTAGGGGGGATGCTCTACGCTACGGAGGGGAACGACCTTTACGTGAATCTCTACACGAATGCTACGGCAAACGTGACGCTTGAAGGGACGTCGTTCGTGGTGGATCAGATTACGGACATGCCGGCTACGGGACGTGTACGACTTCGCTTCACGAAGCTCCACCACCCTACCCGCTTCCGTCTTCACCTACGCATGCCGGACTGGCTGGTGCACCGCAAGCCTACAGGTACTCCCTACACATACGCCGAAACGGCCACTGCGCTTCCCAAAATCTACGTTTCGGGCTTCGAAGCTGAGGGGGTGACGATGGACGCGGACGGCTACGTGGTGATAGACCGCACGTGGCAGCGGCTCGACGAGGTGTACTTCGAATTTCCGCTCACGCCGCAGTTGCTCCGTGCTTCAGACACGGAGGGACGTGCCGTGCAACGGGGCAAGGTTGCCATCCAGTGCGGACCGTTGGTCTATGCCGTGGAGGGCGAAACGGAGGGTTTCTACTTTTCGGCGAACGATATGCCGACGACCACGGGCGAAATCACAACGGGCGGGTTGCCTGTGCTCAACGTTCCGCTCTACCGCAGCGAGGGCACGCCTGCCGACGCTGCTGCTCCGCGCAGCGTGCGCCGCGCCACGCCTTTCTGCGAAAACACCGACTCGGTGGGCACGCTGTGGATTGGAGAGGCGAGGTGAGAACTGCGCTTGCGCACGCAAAATTTCGGCGAGAATCGGTTTATAGTCTCTCAAAACCTTAATGCGTGACTGTTTATAGCCCAAAAAGACGCACTCTTCCTAACGGAGGAGTGCGTCTTTTTGTGCATTCAGCGCCTATCTTTGGCGCCGTAATGGTTGGATTAGCGACGTTCGGGCACGCGGATGAGCTCGCGTACGTCGATTTCGAGAAGTTCGGCAATTTCGCAGAGCACGTCGAGTGTGGGCTGTGAGGAGTTGGTGCACCATTTAGAGATGGTTGCGGGTGCCTTGTCGAGCTTTTCAGAAAGCCACTTGCTCGTCTTGTTCTTTTCTACGAGCATTACCTTAATACGGTTTAAATCAGTCTTCTTGGCCATTTGTAAGTATGTATATAATATTTTCCCAAAATCCGTTGGGTGCGTCTGTTCACCGATAAGTGATTGTCTAAAACTTACGTTCCCTTGTTTCTATTGCAAAAGTAACGTTTAGTTCTTTAACTCGCAAGCCTTTTGTCCATTTGAATGAAATATTTTTGGCTTTTGCGTTTATTTTTATGTACGTAACTACAAAAGAGAGGCATCCGAAAATAAAAGTTGGTGACGTTTCGCTTTGGTTTTACATAAGCAAATATTTAGCGAATAGGTGCACGGTTTTTCTCACAACACGAACGGAACAAAAGAAAAGCGCAACTGGAACACACGAACTTACCTTGCAACGCAACGTTCGGCAAGGAAATGTCAAAGACTAAGACAAATGTTAATTCCGTGACGAAATATAGACAATCGGGCTTGTTGAAATAGAAAAAAGAAACCTATTTTTCGAAGCTCAAGAAGTGCGGGTTTCAACTCCAAGGCAGCTCGTAAAAATTCCAAGGCAGCAAATTTAAATTCCAAGGCAGCAAATTTTTCCTAGATGCCTTGGAATTTTTGCCCGAAATGGGGCGTTTGGGGCGCAAAAAGGGCCGGTCGGCGGTAGAAGCGCGAAACATATAGCAGAGATATAGACATTCTTTTATTATATCGCAATATTCTGCGCGCTGAGAATCGCGTATTTGCAGACGAGGGAGCGATTGATGACTTCTGCGCGATTCTCGTGTGTTAAAATGCAAAGAGTGTCGGGGAAACAGGTTCCTCCGACACTCCATCTTAGTTTATATTTTCGGATATTGCCATTCAGCACACTTTTAAAATTGCGCTATTACAGTTCCTTCCAATCCGTGAGTCCTTTGCCCTCTTCGTCAAGCTCGATGGCCAAACCGACGACTCGTCGCTGGTCTGCCTTGAAAGGCTCCATGTATTGGCGGTCTAGAATTTGCTGCGAGGCAGCATGCTTCCCGCCGTTGTTGCGTAACTTTAACTCGATGACATAGATGTAGCGCGAGGTCTGAACAATCATGTCTATCCTTCCTGTGGCCATCATGCGTTCCACTTCAACCTTCAGTCCTATGGCGTTCAAAATGGTACTGATTATGAGTCGATAGCGTTCCTCCATGCCCATCGAAAGGAGCTTCTTGTTGCTGTATGGTACGTCTGCAATTAGTGCTTTCAACGTATTCATGGCCTCATCTGTTCTACCCATCCCCAGTTGAGCGTAGAGATTTGCCTGCAGGGATTGAATGTCGCCCTTTTCTCGCAAGGTTAGGGACGGAAGCACCATTTCGTAGAGGGCCTTTTTGACCTCTTCGTTTGGGAATCCTAATGTGTAGCCGAATTCGTCGCTATCCTTTATAGTCAAGTAGCCTGACTGATACAGAAACAATTCTGCCCCGCCGCCTGTGACATCGGATAGTTCCAACGTGTCGCGCATGATGCGGCAATTCTCAAAGTTCTTCAAACGCAGTTCCATGTTGTCCACGAACTTTGGAAGCATGGACGTAGCTCCTGAAGCCGCCCAGAAATTGCGTATTTCTTGCGTGTCCATGGCATTGATGAGGCTGTACGGATTGTAGATATCTACCATGTTACGGCGACTGAAGTGGTAGCCGTCGTAGTTGTCCTTAAGGCGGTCGCGCGTCTGCTGCAAAGTCCATTGGTTCACCTCAGCCATTCTTTCCAGTTCGGGTTGGAAATTCTCGTTTATTTCCTCTTCCGTAATGCCGCAGATGGCAGCATACTCTGGTTCGAAACTGATATTGGTGAGGTTGTTCAGTATGGAGAATAGGGATATTTGCGTATACTTGGTGATGCCCGTAATGAAAACCAGTCGCTCGTACTCGTCGTCGGCTTTCAGGATAGCGAACACTTCGCGATAGACCTCCGTACATTTCTCATGCTCCGGCGTATGCCAAGAGTGCTGAAGTGGCGAATCGTATTCATCGACGAGAATGGCTACTTGTAGACCTGTTTGCTCGTACGCCGTGGTGATGATGGTATGGAGCCGGTCGGCAAGTTGGGCGGTGGGGGCTGGAGTGATCGAATATTTCTTCTCATACTCGTTGAAGCGCAGGTCGAGATACGAACGTAGTGTTTCTGCGTTTGCTCCGCCCCGGCTAAGGTCCAGCCTGATGACGGGATATTGCTTCCAGTCTTTCTCCAGCTGCATTATCTTCAGTCCGTCGAAAAGGTCTTTCCTACCTTCGAAGTACATGTGTAGCGTATCGACAAGTATGGACTTGCCGAAACGACGCGGACGGCTGAGATAATTATACTTTTTGCCGCAATTCGCCAAATACCAAACGATGTCGCTCTTGTCAACGTAGAGATAGTTCTCTGTTCGTATGACTTTGAACGATTGTATGCCTGCCGGTAATTTTCTCTTGTTGTTGAAAAACATATACGATTCGAATTGGATTGCTGCAAAGTTAAGCAACCCACGTTGATTGTCCAAATATAAGGGAGATCCGCAGCCAACTATGCATTTAAAACCCATCTGCCTTGCGCATTAAGTGCAGCAGGTGTTTTTCGTCCCTTATTAAATATGTAATTTTGCAGTCGCTATGCGAAATGCGGACAACGTGCTGATATTTTCCGAATTTCGCACCCTTCCACACAGAAACAAAGATTATGCTGACAAAATTTTTTCTCACTTGCTGCAAGATAGGCGCGCTCACCCTTGGTGGCGGATATGCCATGATACAGATTATGGAGGACGAATTCGTCACGAAGAACCATTGGCTCGAGAAAGAAGAGTTCATGGACATTCTCATCGTGGCGCAGGCCACACCTGGCATCTTCGCTATCGACATGGCAAGCCACATCGGCTATAAAGCAAAGGGCATTTGGGGCGGAATTGTCGGGGCACTCGGCATTGCCATTCCGTCCATCGTGGCCATCATCATCATTGCCATGTTTTTCAAGCGCTTTGAGGACAACGAATACGTGGTGAAGTTCTTCAACACGGTGCGTCCCGCCGTGGTGGCGCTGATTGCCGTGCCTTGCTTCAACATGGCCAAGACGGCGAAGATTAACCTCCGCAACGCCTGGATTCCGATTGTTTCGTGCGTGCTCATCTCGCTCCTTGGCGTATCGCCCATCCTCATCATCCTTGCAGCCGGACTCGGCGGTTATGCTTGGGGACGTTTTGTAAAGAAAGAAAAGTAAACGCAACAATATGATTTTCCTCAAACTCTTCCTCATATTCACCAAAATCGGCACATTCAACTTCGGTGGAGGCTATGCCATGCTTTCGCTCATCCACAACGAAACGGTGGTGAAGAACCACTGGCTGACGAACGCCGAGTTTACGGACATCGTGGCCATCAGCCAGTCCACTCCAGGCCCCATCGGCATCAATGCCGCCACCTACGTGGGCTACACCTCCGTGCTCCACGAAGGATATCCGCAGTGGGCTGCCGTTCTCGGCGCGGTGATGGCTTCGCTCTCCATCATGTGGCTCCCGTTCATCATCATGATTTGGGTGAGCCACTACCTCCTCACCCACCGCGACTCTATGGTGGTGAAAAACGTGTTCAGCGGACTGCGCCCCGCCATCATCGGACTCATTGCCGCAGCCGCTGTGCTCCTCATGAACAAGGAAAACTTCGGTTCGCCTTCCGACGCACCGTGGACCTTCGCGCTGAACGTGGCCATCTTCCTCGCTGCGTTCGTTGCCACAAAGCGCTTTAAGGTCAACCCCATTCTGGTGCTCTTTATCTGCGGTGCCATCGGGCTTTTTCTCTGAAACAACATTCTAACAATATGAAAAAATTACTCTTATTCGTTTCGGCTCTCTTTCTGAGCCTTACGGGAGCACGCGCCGACGAGGGCATGTGGCTCCTTAAACTTATGGAGCAGCAGCACCTCGAGGACTCGCTCCGCAAAGCCGGCCTCCAGCTTCCGGCTTCGGCCCTCTACAGCGAAACTTCGTCGTCGCTGCGCGACTGCATCGGCATCTTCGGCGGCGGTTGCACGGGCGAAGTGGTCAGCGCCAACGGTCTTGTGCTCACCAACCACCACTGCGGCTTCAGCTTCGTACACGAAATGAGCGCCATCGGTCACGACTACATGAAAGATGGCTACTTTGCTCACAGCATGGAGGAAGAACTTCCCATGCCGGGCCTTGAATTCACCTTCGTAGTGCGTGTGGCCGACGTGACAGCCGAGGTCAACGCGGCTGCCAAGAAGGCTAAAGTCAACGAATACGTACGCCAGAGTGCCTCGTTCCTCGAACCCCTCGCCGAGAAGATGCTCAAGAAGAGCGACCTCGCAAAGAAGAAGGGCATCACCGTACGCATCGTGCCCTACTTCGGCGGCAACCAGTTCTACATCTTCTACGAACAAGTCTACAACGACCTCCGTCTCGTGGCCAACCCTCCCTACTGCATCGGCCAGTTCGGCGGCAACACCGACAACTGGATGTGGCCGCGCCACAACGCCGACTTCTGCATGGTGCGCATCTACGCCGACAAGGACGGACAGCCCGCGGCTTACTCCAAAGCCAACGTGCCCCTCAAGGCCAAGAAATATCTGCCCATCTCGCTCAAGGGCATGGACCTCGGCGACTACACAATGATCATGGGCTTCCCCGGTTCTACCTCGCGCTACCTCACGGCTTCGGAAGTGGCTCTGCGCTGCTCCAGCACCAACGAACCCTTCATCACCGCCGGCAACCCGCTCCTTAAATACTATAAGGAACTGATGGACCAGAGCGACGAGAACCGTCTGCTCCTCGAAGACGAATACGCCCAGTGGGGTAACGTGGTGAAGAACTTCGGCGGCATGAACGAAGCCGTAGAGAAGGAACACCTCATTGCCGACAAGAAGGCCGAAGAGGCCAACTTCCGCGCCTTCGCCAAGCAAAGCGGAAAGGCTGAATATGCCAACATCATCGACCGCATCGACACGCTTTGCACTACATACGCCGACAGCGTGCACGACATGGCGCTCTACCGCATCACGCTCGGCAACCAGACTTACCTCATGCGCCCCAGTCTCGTAGAAGCTTACGCCAAAGCGCTCAAGGGCGGCAAGCAGAAGGACATCGACGCTGCCAAGAAGGCCATTGTGGCCTACAACCAGCGCGCAACCGCAGGCATCAACTGGGACATTGAGAAGGGTAAGGTGGAGCTCCTCACTCCTTATTTCATCAAGGGACGCAAACTCGCTCTCGTGCCGGACTGCTTTGCCGACGGCAAGGACTGGAAAGCCAACCTCGAACGCATCTACTCTTCGTCCGTCTTCGCCGACAGCGCAAAGCTCGCACAGGCACTTGCTAAAGACGACATCGCCACGCTCGAGAACGACCCGTTCATCGTGCAGTGCAACTCGCTCAACGACTACACACAGAAACTCGGCGCTTCGCTTCATAACTACAACGAACAGCGCAAAGCGCTCGACAAGATCTACGTGGGCGGACTCTGCGACATGTACAACTGGGCCAAGGCTCCCGACGCCAACTTCACGCTGCGCATGACCTACGGTCACGTGAAGGATCTCTACCCCCGCGACGGCGTCTACTACAACTGGCGCACGGTGCTCGACGGAATGTTTGAGAAAGAGAGCAAAACGGAAAGCGACTACTTCGTTCACGAAGGTCTCCGCAAACTCTACGAGGCAAAGGACTTCGGACGCTATGCCCGCGAAGACGGCAAACTCCCCGCTTGCTTCCTCTCCAACAACGACATCACGGGCGGTAACTCCGGTTCCGGTGTGCTCAACGCCAAGGGCGAACTCATTGGCCTCGCTTTCGACGGAAACATTGAGAGTCTCTCCGGCGACTTGAAGTTCAACCCCACACTCCAGCGCTGCATCAACGTGGACATCCGCTACGTGCTCTTCATCATCGACAAGCTCGGCGGTTCCAAATATGCCATCGACGAACTCGACATCCGATAAGACATAAACTCATAACAAAACGCCACGACTCGCAAGAGCCGTGGCGTTTTGTTTATACATTATAATAAGGAGTGCTTCAACGAATGATGGTTGCTTCGCGGTCGGGACCGACAGAAACAATCTTGATGGGCGTGCCCGTAGCCTTCTCAATGTAGGCAATGTAGTCCTTGAAAGCCTTCGGGAACTGCTCCTCGGAGCGAACTTCCGTGAGCGGCGTGTTCCAGCCGGGGAGTTCTTCATAGACTGCTTGCCAGCCCTCGGTGTCGTAGGGCATGTCCGTAACGGTTTCGCCGTCTTTCGTGTAAGCCGTGCACACCTTGATGGTTTCAAAGCCGTCGAGCACATCGCCCTTCATCATCACGAGGTCCGTCACGCCGTTAATCATGATGGCATACTTGAGCGCCACGAGGTCCAACCAGCCGCAGCGGCGGTTACGTCCTGTCACGGCACCATACTCGTTGCCAATGTGGCGAATGGTGTCGCCCGTCTCGTCGAAGAGTTCCACAGGGAACGGACCTCCGCCCACACGCGTGCTGTAGGCCTTGAAGATGCCAAAGACATGACCAATGGTGTTCGGCGCAATGCCCAAACCTGTGCAGACACCGCCGCTCGTCGTGGAAGAAGACGACACGTAAGGATAAGTGCCGTGGTCGATGTCGAGCAGAGAGCCTTGCGCACCTTCGGCAAGCACGTTCTTGCCTTCGGCGATGGCATGGTTGAGTTCTATCTCGGTGTCGGTGAGGTGGAATTTACGCATGTAGTCCACGCCTTCGAGCCACTTCTTTTCCTCCTCGGCAATGTCGTAGTCCGTGTAGTGGAGGTCGCGCAGAATCTGTTCGTGGCGGGCTTTCAAAGCTTCGTATTTGGCTTCGAATCCGTTGAGGATGTCGCCCACACGAAGGCCCACGCGGGCTGCTTTGTCGCTGTAAGTAGGACCGATGCCCTTTCCTGTCGTACCCACCTTGTTCTTGCCCTTGGCTGCTTCGTAAGCGCGGTCGAGCACACGGTGGGTAGGAAGAATAAGATGGGCGCGCTTGCTGATGTGAAGGCGCTCCGTAAGCTGGTAACCGGCAGCTTCGAGTTCGTGAGCCTCAGCCATGAAAAGGTCGGGCGCAATGACGCAGCCGTTGCCAATGATGTTTATCTTTCCCTCGTCGAAAATGCCCGAGGGAATGGAACGCAACACGAATTTCTTGCCATCGAAGATGATGGTGTGGCCGGCGTTGGGGCCGCCTGCAAAGCGAGCTACGACGTCGTAGCGGGGGGTGAAGAAGTCCACCACTTTGCCCTTGCCTTCATCGCCGAAAACGATGCCAAGCAGGGCATCTACTTTTCCTTTAGCCATGATAGAAATGGAAATATCTGGTTTGTATTGTGATTATCAAGAACTGGCGTGCGCATGGTGCGCACCTTAACCAACCGACAAAGTTACTCGTTTTTTCCAAACACGCCCTTGCCATGACGGCAAAATTGCCAACTTTGCAGCATGAACGTCCTACGCCCCCTTTTCCGCTATGTCGGCACGCACCGCAAATGGTTCTGCGCAGCACTCTGCGCGGCGGTGCTCGCATGGCTCTATGTGGTCAATCCCGTCGGCTCTGAATGGACGCCGAAATGCACGTTCCGGCTGCTCACTGGCTTCAGTTGTCCCGGCTGCGGCATACAGCGTGCGGCACATGCTTGCCTCCACGGCCACTTTGCCGAAGCGTGGGCCTACAACCGCTTTCTCATCTACAGCCTGCCCTACCTCGGGAGCCTTGTATTCACCGAATGGATTGCGCAAGGCCGACTCCGCCACCGCCTGCGCCTCATCTTCGAAAGCCGTTACGCCGCGTGGCTCTACATCGTGCTTTTCTTTGCCTGGGGCATTGCACGGAATGTGATGGGGATATGACTTATTCACAAAATCCGATACCGCACCCCACTAATTTTCATAATTTGTTTACTTTTGTCTTTCAATGTGGGGCCTACGCAACCCTACATTGTTCCTCATAAACATGACTGCATGAACTCTTACTTCTACCTCGACGCACAAAATAACCAGCACGGACCTATTCCTCCCGAAAAGTTTGCCGACTACGGCATAACGCCTTCCACCCTCGTATGGTGTAAGGACATGCCCGACTGGATGCCCGCCGACTCGCAGCCCGAGTTGTGCGAATGGTTCAACGCCCACCCTGCCCAACAACCTGAAGCTCCGCAGCAGCAGAACTACGGACAGCAGAACTACGGGCAACAGCAAAACTACGGCCAACCGTACGGCGGTGCGCAACAGCAAAATTACGGCGGTGCGCAGCAGCAAACTTACGGCGGCGCGCAGCAGCAATACTACAACGCGCCGAACAACGGTACGTTCATTCCTTGTCCGGAGAGCTACATGGCGCTAGCTGTGTTTACCACCATCTGTTGCTGCTTGCCCTTCGGCATTGTGGCCATCATCAAGGCCAACGAAGTGAGTCACTACTATGCATTAGGCAATTACGACGCTGCGCTCATGGCTTCGGCCGATGCTAAGAAGTGGGGCGTCATTTCGCTCATCTGCGGCTTGGTTGCCGCACCATTCTTCAGCCTCTTAGCATTGTTATAAAGCCTTGCAACTGCAGCAACGAACACCATATATCCTCGTCCTATTAAAAACTTACCGTACCGCTGGGGCGACGTTTCCTTCGTGGCAGCACGCAAACTGCTGAGACAAGAGACGTCGCCCCCATCGTGTAAAAATTAAACATCTCCTACTCCAAATATTCTCATGAACGCTCTCTTCATGCTGGCGACACTCGTGGCCTACTTCCTTATTCTCATGTTCATTTCGTACCGCACCTCACGCCGCGGCGCAAAGGGCAACGACGCTTTCTTCCGCGCCGGCCGACAGTCTCCGTGGTGGATGGTAGCCTTCGGCATGATAGGCACGAGCATCTCCGGCGTTACGTTCATCTCCGTGCCCGGATGGGCTAAGGCCACAGGACTGACCTATCTGCAGATGTGCATGGGATTTGTGGTGGGCTACATCGTGGTGGCCCTCGTGCTCCTTCCGCTCTACTACAAACTGCGACTCACAAGCATCTACACCTATCTTGCCACACGCTTCGGCAACAAAGCGCACGGGACGGGCGCACTCTTCTTCGTGCTGAGCAAACTCACCGGTGCTTCGGCGCGCCTCTATCTGGTTTGTCTGGTGCTCCAGCGTTTTGTGGTAGCACCATTCGGCGGCGAAGGCCTCGCGGCTTTTGTGGCGACGGGCATCGTCGTGCTGCTACTCATCTGGCTCTACACACACCGCAGCGGCATACAAACGGTGGTGCGGACGGATGCCGTGCAGACGGCATGTCTGCTCATTGCGGCCGCTGGCATACTCTGCATCACGGCCGGCAGAATGGGACTAAACTTCAGCGGCACACTGCAAACCATCGCCCACAGCCCGATGTGCCGACTTTGGGAATGGGACGCGGCAAGTCCGCAAGCGTTTTGGCGACAATTCCTTAGCGGCGTGTTCATCGTGGTGGTCATGACGGGCCTCGACCAGGACATGATGCAGAAGAACCTCACTTGCCGCTCGCTCCGCGATGCACAGAAGAACATGTGCACCTACGGCTTGGCATTCATTCCCGTCAATGCGCTTTTCCTCGCCCTCGGTGTGCTGCTCTACACTTTCTGCGCGCAGCAAGGACTCACTCCGCCCGCTGCCGGCGACGACTTATTGCCGTGGATGGTAAGTTCGGGCCACCTTGGCTCTTGGGTTGTCATACCCTTTACCATCGGCATCGTAGCGGCGGCCTTCTCGAGCGCCGACTCGGCCCTGACAGCACTTACCACCACGGTGTGTATAGACATTCTGCGAATGGAAGAACGCAATTTGTCTGAAAAAGAAGCCTCGCAAATCCGCCGCCGCGTACACGTGGCGATGGCTGTGCTGTTCCTGCTCTGCATCGTAACGTTCAAAGCGGTGGGTAGCGGCAGCATCATCAACGCGGTCTACGTCATGGCGGGCTACACCTACGGACCGCTGCTCGGACTCTACGCTTTCGGACTTTTCACGAAGCGCGCCGTCAACGACCGCTGCATTCCCGCGGTTTGCATCTGCGCCCCAGTGCTCTGTGCCGTGCTCGACCATTACGCGCCCATTTGGTGGGGTTACAAATTCGGCTACGAACTGCTCATGCTCAACGGCGCGCTTACTTTTGCCGGACTTTGGCTTTGCAGAAGTCGCGCCGCACAGCCGACGAACAATTGACACGACTTCCATAAAACACAAGCAGCACGAAACTGCGCGGTAGACAATCTACGCACAGCGTCGTGCTGCTTTTTGTTTTTTACAAGGGCCGAAAAATCTTCGGGCCTTCCCGTTTGTTATTTGACGATGGTCTTTCGGCCGTCTACCACATAAACGCCCTTTTCGGCGCGGGCCACGCGAACGCCGCCCAAGGTGTAAATGCCGGTTGCCGCATCCGCACCGTCCTCCACTGCCGAGGCAATGCCGGAAGTGGTTTTCGTGCCAAGACGCACGTGGTCTATATAAAGGAGCGTGTTGTTGGCAGCTCCTTGCGAGGCCGACGTGGTGTAGCCTAAAGAGAAGGTGACGTTCTCGGGCGCAGAGAGCGTAAAGTCGTAAACCATCTGCTGCCATTCGTTGGGCTGAGAGGGATAACGATAGTCCGTAGCCGCATTCGTTTTCACGCCCGTCTGCGAGGTGTTGACGTTGCCGCCGGAAGTGCGAATGAGCGTGCCATCGTTGGCAGACTGGTTGGGACATTCATATTTCATGTCCATGACAAGACGATACTCACCGGCCGGAAGCGCTACGCTCTGTGTCACCGCATTGCGTCCCACGGCCCAAGAGTTGAGCACCGTGAGGCAACGACTACCACAATCGTCGTCTAGTGCAGGGGCAGCGCATTGTGCGGCGTAGTTGCCCTGCGACGAAGGACTGACGCAGTACATTGTGGCACTGTAGGGCATGGAATACATGCGGCAATAGTTGGACGAACCGTTGAGCGCCGCAGCCGAAGTCCAACCCTCAACGGGAAGAACATTGATGAAATTCTTGTTGGCCGCTGCTACGCTGTTGACATAGCAAGGATTGTACGTCACGTTGCCTAAAGTCACGTTGCCCGTAGCGTCGCCGTAAGTTTTGTCGGCTTCAAAACTCGAATTGTTGAGGTACTTCTCCGTCACGTCGGTGTAGCCCTCCATGGCATCGGCCGCAGCGGCGGGAAGACCGTCGGTTTCTTCTACCGTAAAGTTGCCGTCGACGCGACTTATGCGCAGCGTCTGGTCTTTCTTGAGGGAAATTTCCTTAGTAAGATTGCTGCCCGCGCCATTGAAGTGGACAGTGACGGCATTGGCTTTGCCGGCGAGGTTCTGCACATAGACGGTTGCGGAGTCGGCTGCGTCTTGCTGCGCCTTCAGGTCCGTACCTTCCAAACAATAGCAGAGACTCTCACCCAACGAATGGTTGGGGTCGATGGCAAAGGTGGCTGTCGCCTTGCTGTCGGCAATCGTTGTAGGCACGGAGAACACGGGAGCTTTTCCGTTCCACGCCACTCGGCGGAGCGTAGTGTGCGTGTCGCCGCAGAAGTTGGCCAAAAGCATATATAGTCCGCTGACGTTTCCGTCCTTCACATCAGGAGCGATGACGCCGTTCCAACCCGTGGCCAAACTGTCGCGCAAGTTGACGGTGAGTTGCGAAGCCAGATGCGTGTCGGAAGCAGAAAGGGTGTCGGCATAGTAGTAAACCAAGTTACGGCGGTCTACCACGTCGCCAGCCTTATAGGTTTCGTTGCCGGTAGAATAGGAAGCGTAGAGCTTGGACGTCATCACGGAATTGTTTTCCGCACGGTCGCCGAAAGCCATGAGGCTGTCGCCTACGTTTACCACGCCAAACACGTTGTCGACATTGACCCACGGACTCTCAATCTTCACGGTCTGTGCGCCGTCGGTCTGGCAGTGTGTGTCGCCATAATAGAGTGTACGCTTTAGCTTCGTGAGTTCGTCCGTACTGATGGCCATAAGTCCGCCTTGACGCGAGGTGACGGTGGCTGCAGCGTTTGCTCTGACATAATCGGTGTAGATTACGGCCGTACCAGGCGTAGAGTAGATGGCAAAGCGGTTGTTGAGCGCAGCATCGTTCGTGTTGAGTTCGCCGTTCATGGTGTAGGCGTTGCCACGAAGTGCGTAAATGCCGCTCACAACGGGCGTAGCGTTGGTAGACTTACCGCTCACGTTGTACCAACCAAGGAAGTTGCCGGTATTGTTGGCACGGAAGGGCACGACCACTTTGTTCTTGTCGGGAGAATTGGAGGCGATGTAACCCGTATAACTTTGTTTGCCGGTGCTCCAAGAGAATGTGGTAAAACGCTGCGGCGTGCAAGCACGCACCACGTTCTGACACGGGAATATCTTTGCCTCGGCGTATTCGTTGGCAAATTTGTCCCATGCGGTCGGCGTGAGTTTCTCGGTAGACAAAGCCTCGTGCATGAGCCACGTCATCATCACGCGGTGGGCCTCAACGCCCATTCGGCGTGCACCGACGTCGGAACGCAAAAGCCACGAGCCGTCGGCCGTGGTGGTTTGGCGTGCCTTGATGTTCTTATAAGCCAAGTTCTCCAACATAAGCGCATCGGGGTCGGAAAGGAAACAAGCGGCGGTGGAGTATGACGTAATCTGGTCGTAAAGGAAAAGACTCCAGTCGTTGCCGTTGGGCATAGCGAGTTCGCCGTCGGCAAGGGCGAGCCAATTGAGCACTTGCTTCATCACGCGGTCGTTGTTGTGCATGAGGGCATTGGTCTGCCACTTTTCCTCTCCCTTCGTGCCGAGTTGGAAAAGTTTGAGCGCGAGTGCGGCTTCGCCAAGTTCCTGCATCACTACGTTCTGATAGCTGGTGTGGAAGAAGTTGTGGTTCTGCAACGTATAGTCGTCGAAGAGATTCTGACCTTTGTAGAGATCCGCCACGGTCTTTTGGTCGTAGTGCGGATCGAGCACGGTGCGGTCGGAAGCGTCGGAAGCGTGGGAATAACTGTTGACGGCAAAAAGGCGCAGACGGTCGAACCACTTTTCGGCAAGCGCATCGTCGGGGAAGAGTCCGAGGGTGGCAGCAAGCACGTCGGCCTCCCAACCGTTCTCTTCGGCCTTGGTGTCGCCGTTATAGCCGGTGGGAATGCTGCGTGTGAGTTCGTAGTTACACTCGGCCTTAAGGAGTTTTTCGATGTAAGCCTTCTGCGTGTCGGAAAGTTTGTCCCACTGGAAGAAAGCGGAATAGGCCACAGACATGGCCCAAAGAGAACTTTCCCAAACGTAGTCGGAAGTGGAGACGGAACCCCAATATTTTCCTCCGGCACAGGTCTTGAGTTTGTTGGCCTTATGGGTGGAATAGGCGTAGACGAGGCTCTTCATGGCCATCTGCTCCACTTCGTCCCAAGTCACGCCGGAAGGAAGTATGGACGTGCCAGTCTTTTCTTCGGTGGCCTTACCATATTTTGCAAGGAAGGCGCAAATCATGGAGAGGTCAGCATTGGGACGCACGCCGTCCTCGCCCTCGCTCATGGTGGAGTTGCTCTTGAAAGCGCCACAGGTTTCGCCAATGGAATTAGGCGCCTGACAGTCCTGGTAGTCGTTCTTCATGTATTGGGCAAACTTGCCTAGCATGGCCATGAGGTCGTTCTTCATGGCTTGCTCGCCCACGAAGTCGGCGTTGACCTTTCCTTCAGTAGGACTGTCGACGTCCTTTTCAGTAGGCTCTTCGGGTTTTACGTAGCTGTCGGGCAAGCGGAAGAGTTGCACGTTGTCTATGGCTATGCAACTGCCGCCGGAAAGCCAATCGACGGAAAGACCTATGCTTACGTCGGCTGCGGCATCGAGTTCGAAGGTGAGTTCTTGTGTGCCCCACTCCATCGAAGCGAAACAGTTGGTTGCACCTTGACTGAACGAGCCGGAAGTCTTTTCCATCGGGTTCGTAGCACCTGCCTTAGTGGCGAAGAGGGAATAGGTGGATGCGGCAGAATTGGCATAAGCGGTACGCACTGCGGCCGTCAACTTATATTTTCCTGCGGGGAGCGCAGAAAGTGTTTGCTGCAGCGTGGTTGTTCCAGTGGACCACCCCTGACGGAGATAGAAAGCCTGCGAACCGTCGGGAATCGTGGTCATCAGACCGAAGTTGTTGTCGGCATAGCAGTCCTTCGTAACGAGAAGATTGGTGACGGAAGTTCCGCTGAGCGCCCAACCGGTGAGTGAGGTTGTCGTATAGCCGCGCAGTCCGTCGTTGGCGTTGGTCACGGGAGTGAGCGAACTTACAGCGTCGGCCTCAAAAGAAGCATTCTTTACGTACTGGGCCGTCACGTTTTCGGCTTCGTTGCTAGTCTCAGCCTTCGTGTTGGAAACGGAAGAAGTATGACGGACTGCAGCGCCGTGACTGGCAGTGGCTACAGCGTTTTGCGAGGAATGGGGAAAAGGCTGCTGAAGCCAAGCGCCCGAAGTGACGGCCAAAGCAGCGCCTACAGAAAGAAGGGCTGAAGTGAAAAGTACATGTTTCTTCATAGCATGGAAAAAAGATAGATTGATAAGTGCAAAAGTCCCCACCCCATTATATACAATAACGAGGTGGGGACATTCTATGTTTTAGAAAAACCGTTCAAAAGCGGATTTATTTTTTGCTGTACATACGTTCGTAATAGAGCTGATAGTCGTCGCCGCTGACAGCTTCGACCCAGTCGTGGTGCTCGAGATTCCAACGAATGGTCTTCACGATGCCCACTTCGAAGGTTGTCTCGGGATACCATCCAAGGTCGGCCTTGATTTTGGAAGGATCAATGCCGTAGCGCTGGTCGTGACCAAGGCGATCCTTGACGAAGGTGATGAGGTCTTCGTTGATCCACGAAATGTCTATCTGACCGTCGGCACCCTTCTGCTGCTTCTTAAGAAGCGTGCGGAACTGCGGTTCCTGCTCCATAAGGTCGTGAATGGTGCGGATGATGATGCGGACAATCTGAATGTTCTGACGTTCGTTGTGACCGCCCACGTTATAGATGCTGCCTTCCTTGCCTTGGTTGATAACCATGTCGATGGCCTTGCAGTGGTCTTCAACATAAAGCCAGTCGCGGATGTTCTCGCCCTTGCCGTAAACGGGAAGTTTCTTGCCTTCAAGAATGTTGTTGATGACAAGCGGAATGAGCTTTTCGGGGAACTGATAAGGACCGTAGTTGTTGGAGCAGCGGGTGATGCTCACGGGCATATGGTAGGTGTCGCGATAAGCGCAAACGAAATGGTCGGCACTCGTCTTGGATGCGCTGTAAGGACTGTGGGGGCAAAGCGGAGTTTCCTCGGTGAAGTAACCCTCTGCTCCAAGCGAACCGTAAACCTCGTCGGTAGAAACCTGATGGAAACGTACGCCCTTGCGCCAAGTGGGATAACCCTGTTCGTCGCGACCCATCACCCAGGCAGCACGCGAAGCGTCGAGCAGATTCTGCGTGCCGAGAATGTTGGTGTTGAGGAAAAGCTGCGGATTTTCGATGCTGCGGTCCACATGGCTCTCTGCGGCGAAGTTGACTACTACGTCGAAACGATATTCGGCAAAGAGATGGTCGAGAAGCGCACGGTCGCAAATATCGCCTTTCACGAAGAAGCAACGCTCGTTGTCAATGTCGTCGGCAATAGTACCCAGATAACCTGCATAGGTCAGGAGGTCGAGCACCACCACGCGCACGTCGTCGTACTTCTTAAGGATGTACTTCAGATAATTTGCACCAATAAATCCGGCTGCACCGGTCACTAAATATGTCTTCATTTTTGAGATGAATGGTTTTGTTATTTACTGTATCACTATATAAGATCCGTGTCACGACGGCAACTTGTCACCGTATTCGGCCGCCACACGATTTGTCAAATCCACAAACTCTGCCACGGACAGCTGCTCTGGACGACGCGTCAGCATGGGGTCTGCGAGGAAAGCCGTATGGTCGGGAGCACTTCCCGCACAGCGCTGGTCAAGTTCTGCAAGGAGTGGCTTGATGGAGCCGCGCATCATTTTGCGACGCTGGTTGAAGGTGGTTTTCACCACGCGGCGCAGAAGTTTCTCGTCGCAGCCGGGATGTTCCACCGCATTGCGCGTCATGCGAATGACGGCACTTCTCACTTTTGGAGGCGGATTGAAAACGCCAGGCTCTACGGTGAAGAGGTATTCCACATCGTAGTAAAGCTGTACGAGCACGGAGAGTATGCCGTAAGCCTTACAACAGGGCTTTGCCGCCAGGCGCTCTGCCACTTCCTTCTGTATCATTCCCGTGCAACAAGGGATGAGATGGCGATAGTCGAGCATCTTGAAGAATATCTGGCTGCTGATGTTGTAGGGATAGTTGCCCGTGAGCACAAAAGGCCGTCCGCCGAACGTATGCTCAAGGTGCATCTTCAGGAAGTCGTCCTCAATGATGTTGTCCTCAAGTTGCGGAAAATGTTCACGGAGGTAGCTTACGCTTTCGAAGTCAATCTCCACCACCTTAAACTCGCGACCTTTGGGGATGATATACTGCGTCATCACACCCATGCCGGGACCTACTTCCAGAACGGGCAGGTCGGGACAAGCGTCAACGGTGTCTGCTATGGCCTGCGCCGTGGGCAAATCGGTGAGGAAATGCTGGCCGAGAAATTTTTTGGGGCGTACGGACTTCATCTAAACTATTTTGTTTACTTTTGCTTTTGCTCTATGGGAACACTTGTCCCGTTTAAGCCACTGTGCTTGTATATAAACGCAAGTGCCCATTCAAATATTATTCGTAGGGAACTACATTTTTACGCCCCGCAAGGAATCACCCCGACGCGGGGTGCATTGCAAACGGAGCATAGCGATGCGAAACCTTACGATTGCAGCATTGCCATTTTATGGGAATCTTGCTTAATTTGCTTTGCAAAGATAAAGAAAAAGAATGAAACACCTCCTAAAAGTCACATTGCAAATCCTTCTTCCCTTTGTGCTCGGGTTGGGCATATTGTGGTGGATGTATCGCGGCACGAACTGGGACGACTTTTTCGGCTGCGTGATGAACGATATGAAGTGGGGGTGGATGGCGCTGTCGCTTGCCTTCGGCATTCTCCCGCAGATGGCGCGTGCCTGGCGATGGCGTATGGCGTTGCAACCGCTTGGCGAGCGTCCCCGACGCACGACGTGCGTTGACGCTATCTTCATATCGTACGCCGCAAGCCTTGTGATTCCCCGCGTTGGCGAAGTGACGCGTTGCGGAACGCTGAAGAAATACGACGGCATTTCGTTCACAAAATCGCTCGGCACAGTGGTGACGGAGCGTGTGGTGGACTCCGTCATGATGTTGCTCTTCACCGCCATTGCTTTCCTTACACAACTTCCCATGCTCGTCACGTTTATGGAAAAGACGGGCACCGACCTTTCCGACATTCTTCACCGCTTCACGGCTACGGGCTATGCCGTCACGCTGCTGTGCCTTGTAGCAGCGGCTGCCGCTGCGGTGGTACTCATTCGGCGCTTTGCCGTGTTCCGCAAAGGGCGCGACATGCTCAACGACCTTTGGGAAGGCATCGTTTCCTTACGGAAAGTGCACAACTTGCCGCTTTATCTTTTCTACAGTCTGCTCATCTGGGGCGGATATTTCCTCCACTTCTACATTGCTTTCTTCTGTTTCGACTTCACGAGCAGTTTCTCCGTTGAAGCCGCATTCCTTATATTCTGCATCGGCACGTTTGCCGTACTCGTCCCCACGCCCAACGGTGCCGGCCCATGGCATTTTGCCGTAAAAACGATGCTCGTGCTTTGGGGCGTTGCGGAGAGCCAGGCCATCCTTTTTGCCCTCGCCGTACACACCATACAGACAGCGCTCGTGGTAGCCCTCGGCATTTTCGGATGGATGCGCGTGAACATCCGCCCTCGCATCAGAAGACAAACAGAGATAGCAGAAGCAGAGATTCAGACCGCTTAATAACGAAACAACAACCATATAAACTTCAGTAGTATGAGTGAAATTGCAAATCTTCAGCCGCAGGCCATCTGGAAGAACTTCGACTTGCTGACGCAAGTGCCGCGTCCTTCTGGCCATTTGGAAAAAGTTCAGAAATTCCTGCTCGACTGGGCCAAGGAACACCACGTGGAAGCTTTCCAGGACGAAGCCGGAAACATCATCATGCGCAAGCCCGCCAGCCCCGGCATGGAGGACCGCAAGTACGTGACGCTCCAGGGCCACATGGACATGGTTCCGCAGAAGGTAAAGGAGTCGAACCACTGCTTTGAGACCGATCCCATCGAGACTTACATCGACGGCGACTGGGTAAAAGCCAAAGGCACGACGCTCGGTTCGGACGACGGCATGGCCGTTGCCACCATCATGGCCGTGATGGAGGACAACACACTGAAGCACGGTCCCGTAGAGGGCTTCATCACTGCCGACGAAGAAACAACCATGTACGGCGTGAACCACATGAAGGCCGAAACGCTTGAGGGCGACATTCTCCTCAACCTCGACGACGAGACGGAGGGCGAAATGATTGTAGGCTCTGCCGGTGGCGTGAACATGACCGCCACACTCGAATACAAGCCCGAAGAGACCGACGGCGAAGACGCTGCCGTGAAGGTGACGCTCCACAACTTGCTGGGCGGACACTCTGGCCTGGAGATTAACGAAGGACGCTGCAACGCCAACAAGGCCATGGCACGTCTCGTGCAGGATGCCGTAGCCAACTTTGAGGCTTGCCTCGCTGAGTGGAAAGGCGGCAACATGCGCAATGCCATTCCTCGCGAAGCCGAAGTGGTACTCACGTTGCCGAAGGACAACGTTGAGGCGTTCAAGGAAGTGGTCGGCGAGTGGCGACAGACGTTCACCGACGAGTTCGGCGCCATCGAGAAAGACCTCGCGCTCGACGTGGAAGACGTGGCACGTCCCTCTCACATCGTTCCCGCAGAAATTCAGGACAACCTCGTCAACGCGCTCTGCGCTGCCCACAACGGCGTGTTGCGTTTCATTCCTGAAGTACCCTCCATCGTGGAAACTTCTTCCAACCTTGCCATCGTGAACATCGGCGAAGGCAAGGCCGAGTTCCTCATCCTCATCCGTTCCTCCCGCGACTCTATGCGCGAGTGCTGCGCCGAAACGCTTGAAAGCGCTTTCGCTATGGCAGGCATGAAGGTTGAGCTGAGCGGACAGTATCCCGCATGGCAGCCTAACCCGAAGAGCGAGATTGTAGCGCTCATGAAGGACGTCTACCGCGACCTCTTCGGCGAGGAGAACCGCGTGCAGGTCATCCACGCCGGTTTGGAATGTGGTGTAATCGGCGCTCTCCGTCCCCACATGGACCTCGTGAGCTTCGGCCCCACGCTGCGCTCTCCGCACACGCCCAACGAGCGTTGCTACATCCCCAGCGTAGAGAAATACTGGCAGTTCGTGAAGACCACACTTGAGCGCGTACCCAAAAAGTAAGTGCCAAATTTGACATAAACTGAAAAAGAAACGGCCGTAAAGCCACCTCTAGCGGTGACCTTGCGGCCGTCTTTTAAGATAGGGTGTTCAAAATCGCAATGGAAAAACAAAAACCGAAAAAACACCCTGTGGTGGGCAAAAACCACGCCTTCGGCTAAAAAACCGCTGCGCCTAACGCGCGCGCGTATACACCAAAGTTTGTGCAAGTTGCTGTCACCCGTCACCGTCACGGACGGCTTTGCGTGCTGCGCCACATATGAGAGTGCGTAGCGCATGGGGGGCACGTCTCCGACGTGACGCTCTACACAACCCTAAGGGTGACAGGTGACAGCAACTCGCACAAACTTTGGTGTATAACGCGCGCGCGTAATGCGCGAGGCAGAAAGCTTGCACCCAAACACTAGAAAAGAAGAACTGTAAAAGGTTTCCAAATTTTGGGCTGCGAGCCCAACGTGTTGGGCCCATAGTTAATTTTGATTTGCTGCGCCAAAATTTTTTTCTCCAAAGGCATTGAGAAGAGTATGTGAACAACTGCAAACAACTTTCTCCTAGCTCAACGATTTGAGCTCGTAGCTAATTCTGATTTGCTGCCCAATAGTTTTTGCGAGATGCTGACGGGCTGAAAAGCCCTACAGATTTTTTGTGCCGATTTCAGACGTATTTTGGCAAAATGCAATGCCGCTAATTACCTGAAGCAAAGATTTAAACAGGCCTTTCAGAAAAGTAAAAAGTAATGTGTCAATTCTCCTGAGTTTGACACCAGTACTGACACTTTACATTGCCTAAAAATTTGGAGAAGGGGAATGTGGCTTGTTACCTTTGCAACTGCATGGGGGTGCAACGCATGGAGGTCACGTCTCCGACGTGACGCTCTACACGGCGTGTTGCGAACTCACGCAGGCTTTTGCGTGCTTTGCTTTGTTCCTTCGCGCTCAACGTTACGTCGGAGACGTGACCCCATGCGCTGGCGCACTCAAATGCCACCATAAACATAAAAATGCAGCGCGCATAAAAGGAGGGAGCCTTTTATGCACACTGCTTCAATATATAGCCCTCTGAGGGGAAAAACTCAGCGAAAGGAACTTAATAGTTCTCGGCACGGAGTTCGAAGTAGCTCTGCGGATGAGCGCAGACGGGGCACACTTCGGGAGCCTTTTTGCCAACGACGATGTGGCCACAGTTGGAGCACTGCCATACGCTGTCGCCTTCGCGTGAGAAGACCACGGCGTCCTCAATGTTCTTGAGCAAACGGCGGTAGCGTTCTTCGTGGGCCTTCTCGATGGCACCTACCATTTCGAACTTGGCGGCAATCTCGGGGAAACCTTCCTCGCGAGCCTCCTTAGCGAAGGTGGCGTACATGTCGGTCCACTCGTAGTTTTCGCCCGAAGCGGCTTCGGCGAGGTTCTCCGTGGTGGAGGGGATGGCACCGCCGTGGAGAAGTTTGAACCAAATTTTGGCGTGCTCTTTCTCGTTGCGTGCGGTTTCCTCGAAGATGTTGGCCATCTGCACGTAGCCGTCCTTCTTGGCCTTCGAAGCGAAGTACTGGTATTTGGTATGTGCCTGCGACTCGCCGGCAAATGCGGCAGCGAGGTTCTGTTCTGTCTTGGTGCCTTTAAGAGAATTCATGAAGTAGAGTGAGTTGAGGGGGTAAGTAGAATGTGGTGTGCAAACGGACGTGTGCGGTCGTTTACTTTTTGAAGTAACGGTTGAAGAGTCCTTCAAAGCCGCGTCCGTGGCGAGCTTCGTCGCGTGCCATTTCGTGTACGGTGTCGTGGATGGCGTCGAGGTTGAGTTCTTTTGCGCGCTTGGCAATGCGGGCCTTGTCTTCGCAAGCTCCGTTCTCGGCCTGCATGCGCTTCTCGAGGTTGGTCTTGGTGTCCCAAACGACGTCGCCAAGGAGTTCGGCAAACTTTGCTGCGTGTTCGGCCTCTTCCCAAGCGTAGCGCTTGAAAGCTTCTGCCACTTCGGGGTAGCCTTCGCGATCGGCCTGACGGCTCATGGCGAGGTACATGCCGACTTCGGTGCATTCGCCGTTGAAATGGGCGTTGAGGTCCTTTATCATCTCTTCGTCGCAGCCTTTTGCCACGCCGAGTTCGTGTTCAGCCACAAAACTCATGGCGCTGCTTTCGTCGAGTTCTTTGAACTTTGATGCGGGCACACCGCACATGGGGCATTTCTCGGGAGCGTGTTCGCCTTCGTATACGTAACCGCATACGGTGCAGATGAATTTCTTTTTCATGTTGAGTTAAGTTGGGGAGTGATTGTTATGTTATTGTTCTTGTTGCGGTGCGAAGCGCGGTGCTATTGAGTTAAGTTGATGCAACGCCTCGGCCGCTGTAGCGTTCAGTGTGCACATTTTTGGCAAATGCCGCGGAAGTAGAGATCGGCTTGCTCGCACTGGAAGCCTTCGGGCATTTGTGCATCGTCCTCCAGGCAGGGGTTGGTGAGGGGGACGTCGTAGACCTTGCCACATCCGGAACAGAGGAAATGGGCGTGCGGCGAGGTGTCGGCGTCGTAGCAGGTCTTCTTCTCGTCGATGGTGAGCTGCAAGGCTGCGCCCTCTTCCACAAGGAGCTTCAAGGTGTTGTAAACGGTGGTTTTGGAAAGCGTGGGGATGAGGGGGTGAAGCTCTTTGTATATCTCTTCTACCGTAGGATGCGTGCGGTGATCCATCAGGTACTGCATCACAGCCAGACGCTGCGGAGAAGCTTTTATGCCGTGCTGCGTGAGTGCCTTGAGAACGGTCTGAGTTTTCGTCTTCATTGATTTGTAATTATTACAACTCTGAATTTTCTGCAAATGTAGGGATTCTTTTTTTCTCTTGCAAGGGAAGGGGGAAAATATTTAGTCGTCATTTTCTTCCGGCAAGGAGATATGCTGGCAGTTTTCGAAGAGTTTGCGGTAGAATGCGTGGCGGCAAAGTGTTTTGGAAGAGCCGAGGATGATGAGTTTGAAGCGGGCACGCGTGATGGCTACGTTCATACGACGGAGGTCGTTGAGGAAACCTATTTGTCCGTCGTCGTTGGCGCGCACGAGGCTGACGAGAACGACGTCGCGCTCCTGACCTTGGAAAGCGTCGACGGTGTTGACGGATATCTGGCTGCGCAGGGGGCGCAACGTATCGTCGTGCTTTACGAGCGAACGCAGATATTGCACTTGGGCGCGGTAGGGAGAGATGACGGCGAAGTCCACACGTTCTTCCAGAAGTCGGTGGCGTCCGAAGCGGCGCACGTAGTCGTGGAGGGCGCGCAGCGTGAGTCGGGCCTCTTCTTTGTTGACGCGTCCGTAGGTGCTTTGCAGAATTTCTTCCTGGGGAGCTTCGTCGGCAGAGTCTATCCATACGAGCGGCTCGTCGACCTCGTCGAGCAAGGAGCGGTGGCGCACTTCGGGGGCTGCTTGGAGGAGTCCGTGGTAGAACCAGTCGGAGGAGAACTTCATGAGGGCTTCGTTCATGCGGTACTGCACGCGGAGGAGCCTTACGGCTTCGGGTTTTGTTTCGGCAAGATGTTGCATGAGGGTTCTGCCCAGTCCGCCGCGCAAGGCTTCTGCACATTTTATGGTGGGCGGCAATTGCTGGTGGTCTCCGGCAAGGACAACGCGGTCGGCGCGTTGGAGGGCTATCCAGCAGGCGGCTTCGAGCGCCTGTGCGGCTTCGTCGATGAAAAGGGTGTGGAAGCGGTGGCCGGTGAGGAGCGGGTTGGCGGCTCCGGTGAGTGTGCATGCCACGACGCGCGTTTGGTCGAAGAGGGCGTGGCGGATGCGCAGTTCGAGTTCGGCGGCACGTTCGCGCAAGCGTGCTATTTTTTGGTGGAACGAGCCGTCGCGCTTTTTTCGGGGTTGTGCAAAGAGTTGGCGTATGGTGCGGCGTATCTGCCAGAGCGTAGGATAGTCGGGGTGTGCCTCAAACTGCCGCTCGTAGGTGTGTGCGAGCATCTCCTCCGTCACTCGACTGGGGTTGCCTATGCGCAACACGTGGATGGAGCGGGCGGCAAGTTGGGTGCAAATCCAGTCGACGGCGGTGTTGCTTTGTGCGCAGACGAGCACTTGGGGTTCGCGGCGTAGCACTTGGTCTATGGCTTCGACGAGGGTGGTTGTCTTTCCCGTTCCCGGAGGTCCGTGCACAACGAGCACGTCCTTTGCGCGCAACACGTCGCGCACGGCTTGCTGCTGCGAGGCGTTGAGCCAAGGCAAACTGAGTGGATGGGCCGACTCTGCGCCCCACGAGACGGGGGCTGCGGTGTGGAAAAGGTCGCGCAACGTGGCAAGGCGGTTGTTCTTGGCAGAGATTGTGGTGTGGAGGGCTTCGAACATTACGCGGTAGGAGTAGTCGTCGAAGTGGAGTTGCACACCGGGGTGCGTGAGAGCCTGGAGTTGTGCGAGGGCGGCTTCGGAGGGGAGTTCCACTACCATGCGTGCGCTTTCGGCATAGCTTATGGTGGCTTGGAAGGGGAGGTAGGTGAGTTTTCCGGTGAGGTCGCGGGAGAAGAAGCACACTTGGCGTCCGTACTCGAAGTTGTGGTCTTCTTCGGTGGCGTCGGAGGGTGTGATTTCCACGACAAAACGGTCGAGCGAGTTGTAGTAAGCTCGTCCGACCGTGATGGGATACCAGCAGTCACCGCGTTTGACTTTACGTTCTATGCCGCTTGTTTCGGTGTCGCGCTGGAAGGCTTCTTTTTCGGCTTCGTACTCTTTGCGCAGAAGCTGGAGTTGGCGTTCAAGAGTGAGAGGAGTTGTCATTCATTGTGATTTGTGGGAGGGAGGGGGCGTCAGTAGCTTGCGCGCTCCACGCTGACGCCGATCATCGCGTTGTTGCCGAGTTTGAATTCGGCAGCTGCGCCGATGCGGTCGCGTGCGTGTTCAAGAAACACGGGGAAGGGATCGCGGCGGAACTGAAATCCGTTGTTTTTCGGAAGGAAAGATTTGCTTCCGTAGGCATAGAGGTTGATGCGGTCGTTCACTTCGTAGGCTACGACGGCGCCGAACCCTACGTCGGTGCGTCGCCAAGCACCCCAATCGTAGTTTGAGGCGAAGAGTCCGGCGGCAACGGAGAGTTTGGGCGTGATGGGTTGCACGTAGGCGAAGGCTGCCGTTTGTCCGAAGCCCACTCCTTTGGGGGCGTGCTTACCGAGTCCGGCGCTGAGGCTCATTCCGAACTGGGCATTGAAACCCTCGTGGAGTCGCCAGGCTGTTCCGTCGAAAGCGGTGGTCCAAGGGTAGAGTCCGCCAAGGCCGTAGGCGCCGAGGGTGAGTTCGGGCGCGAAATAGCGGCTCGAAATGGCGGCTTCGGCGGCGCGTCCGGCGAGGGGAAGCGGCGCGAGCGTGTCGGCTGGGGCTTTGCGGCTGATGGTGTCGGCTTGCAGACGGGGCGTTTCGCGCTGCGCGGTGGCGGTGATGGCGGAAAGGAGGCCTATTATAATAATGAGTAGTTTGGAGTGTCTCATAAAAAGATGGACGTTGGCTTGTTGTATGTGCGAAGTTAGGCTTTTGGCTTTAGGCGCACAAGGGCGTAAGGAATGTTTAACTCAACTTACGCATCAAAAAAACTCCCGCCGCACGGCCTTTTGGGGGCGGTGCGGCGGGAGAATATGTGCGGCCGGCGGTGCGGCGGGAGTTCGTGAAGGATTGTCGGGGTCGAAAGTTGATTTAGAAGCTTACGGTGCCGAGGTTGCGGTCGACGAGCATTCCGTCTTTGGCCTTGAGGTTGAACTTGCCGGCCTTCTTTGCCTTGAACTTGATGACGAAGAGGTTGTGGTCGCCTTCTTCGAGGAGGAAGTTGTTGCCACGGTTGACGAAGGTGGGGAAGAGTTCCTTCTGTCCGTTGGTGTGGAGGCGGTCGTAGGTGAGGTTAACCATTTCCTTCATGTCGAGGAGTTCGGTTCCGACGTATTCGAGTTCCTGGGTGTCGTAGGGGAGTGCGAAGCTGAGGGCGTTGACGTAGTGGAGCGCTTTTCCGCTGACGGTGATCTCTACCATGTCGCCAGCGGCGAAGGTCTTCTTGTTGGGAGTGAGGACGAGCGATCCGCTCACCTTGTCGTTGGAGTTGCGCACGCCGCCGTCGAGCTCGGTGGTCACGCAGGAGATGTCGTAGGCGTCGATGAGACCGTTCTTGTTGATGTCGCCGGCGCTGACGTAGTCGAAGTCGCTGTCGCCCTTGCGCAGACCGGTGTAGTTCATGTAGGAAGTGAGGTCGTTTTCGTCGATGCGCTTGTCGTGGTTGATGTCGCCCTGGTAGTAGCTTTCGCTACCGGCCACCTTGAAGACGTAGAGTTCGCGTCCGGAACCGAAGTTGCCAACGGCCTGGTCGAGGTGGAGGCGTACGTAGCGTGCTTCGGGATTGCCTTCAAAGGCGAAGGTCTTGGTGGTGCCGTCCTTCTGCCAAGCGAACTTGACGGGGGCGCTCCAGTTCTGACGGTCGGTGCTGACGGATACGGTGCCGGCGAGGATGGTGCCGTTGCCAGCGTCTTCGCGGGGCATGTATTCGAAGCGGTCGAGCTTGTTGACGGAACGGAGGTCGATGGTCATGTCGGAGGGAATGGCCTCGCCGGTTCCCCACTTGGTGTGCCATGAAGTTTTCTCGTCGAAGTCGAAGAGTTTGCCTACGCCCATGCCGCTCTGGTTCTCGCAGGTGGTCTGAGCCTTGATGTCGTGGATGGCAAACTCGAGCGGGTTGGCCTTTGTGGTGGCGCTGACGGTGGTCCAGTCGGAGTGGCCGTCGGCGTTGACGGCGCGCACTTTGAGAGAATAGGCGGTCTCGGGCTTCATGCCGTCGAAGGTGAACGCTGTGTCGCGGATGGTGGAGTAGAGCATGCCGTCGTATTCCACTTCGTAGTAGTCGGCGTTAGCCACTTTGTCCCATGAGGGGGTGAGGGTGAAGCAGCCGGTGCCTTCGTCGGTGATGGTGGCCTTGGGGGCAGCGAGGGCGCCGTGGTGCGTGCGGAGGTTGTCGGCGGGTGAGAACTGGAAGCCGTTCACTTCCACTTCGGTGGCTGCGGCGGTGATGTCGGCGGCTGCGAGCTTGACGAGGAGCTGCGGGTTTTTGCTTACGACTTTTTTCTCGGCCTCAGAGCCGGGGGTTGAGAAGCGGTTAAGGTTGGGCGCGGCGTTGTAGAAGTAGACGTCGGTGCCTTTCTCAAAGTCGGCGAGGGTGGAAACCTGCGTGAGCTTGACGCTCTTCTTTCCTACGCGTGCGCTGACTTTCTTGGGAGCGGCGCTGACGTTGATGCGAAGCTCGGTCTCCTTTTGGGGTACGAATCCGTCGAACGAGCCTGAGGCGGGCTGGAGGGTGACGGTGAGCTTGCCCTTGCCGTTGGCCTCGGTGATGACTTCTGTGCGCACGCATTTGCCGTTGAGGTAGGCTTGGGTCTGACCGTCGTCGTCGTACTCAGAGAAGCGGTTCTCGCCCTGGGCGGAGGAGTAGATTTCGTAGGCGCGGTAGTCCTTGCGTATCTGTGAGGGATTGTTGTTGGGGTTCGTCATGGGGATGATGGCATCGGCCTTGACGAAGACGGGGAGTTTCCAGAGGGGTGCGTCGTAGTTGTTGACAATGCGTCCGCCGTCGTAGACTTCGCCGCTGTAGTAGTCTACCCAACGTCCTTCAGGAAGGTATATGCCGTTGCGCACGTCGTTGCCGTCCTTGTCCATGCGTGTGTCTTTGTAGACGGGGGCTACGAGGAAGGAGGGGCCGTACATGAACTGGTACTGCGTGCCTGTGCCGAGGGTGTAGTCGTTGGGATAGTCGAGAAACATGGCACGGACTATGGGTTTGCCGTCGACGGCTTCGCGTGCCACGCTGTAGGTGTAGGGCATGAGTTCGCTCTTGAGTTTGAGGTAAGAGCGGTTGATGCTTGTGGCGGGTTCGCCGAGCACTTCGGGATATTTGGGGTTGGAGCCCCATCCGTCCATGTTGAGTTCCATGGGTGTGAACGTTTTCCATTGGAATTCGCGCACGTTGACGGGAACGTTCTTTCCGCCGAAGATGCCATCGACGTCGGAGGTGATGTTGGGCTGTCCGGAGAGTCCGGAGCCGATGAATGTGGGGATGTGGAAGCGGATGTATTCCCAGTCGCCTCCGGTCTGGTCGCCGCTCCAAATGCCGGCGTAGCGCTGCGTGCCGGCCCATCCGTCGAGCGAGATGATGAAGGGGCGTGCGTCGTTGCCGTAGTAGGGCATGATTTCGCCCACGTCGCTCACGCCGTTGAGGCCGAAGCTGTAGCCCCAGCCCACCCAAGCCACGTCGGTCTTGAGGACGCGCACTCCGGCGTCGCGCACTTCTTTGACGATGTCGCGCTGGAGGAGGGGTTCGATGCCTTCTTTGGGATGGAGGTCGCTTTGGGTCCAAAGGCCAATTTCGACGCCTTTGGAACGGGCGTAGTCGCCAAACTCCTTAAGGTTCTGTATGTTGCCGTCGAGCGATCCGGTCTGTCCGTAGCCGGCTCCGTAGCCGTCGTTGGGGAGGAACCATCCGAGGGGCATGTCGTTCTTGGCGTAGCGGTCTATGGCAGCGCGTGCGGAGAACTGGTAGTTGTTTTTTTCGCCGTTGAGGCTTTCTTTGATGCCGCCGTTGTCTTTTTGGCTTTCGTTGTAGCGTTTGCCGTCTTCGTAGAGCATGAAGCCGTCTTTGGCTTCGGTCCAGTAGTCGCGGTTGTAGGCGTTGAGGTGTCCTTCGTAGAATCCGAACTTGGGAAGGAGCACGGGGTTGCCGGTGAGTTGGTAGAAGTCGTTGAGGAGGTCAACGGGCTGCTGGTCTACCATGAGGAAGGCGTCGAGGTAGTCTTCCTGATGGGTGAGGATTACTTTTCCTTCCTCGGTAGCTCCGAAGTCGTAGCGTCCGGGCTTGAAGGTGTCCCACATAAGGCCGTAGCCTTTGGTGCTCCAATAGAAGGGTGTGGGCGATGCCACGCCTCCGTCCACCCAGTTGTTGGTGTTCTCTATGGCTATGCTTTTTCCTTTGTGGCTGAAGCGTCCGTTCTGCACGCCACCGCCGTAGAAGTACTCTCCGGCGCGTGCGGCGAGGGTGAGTGTGGTGCTGGTTTTGTCGAACTTGACGGGCTGGAGGCTCTTGATGACTTCTTCGCCGCTCTCGCGGTTGACAACGGTGAGGAGTCCGCTCTTGCGGTCGAAGGTGAGGCGCACTTTTGCTGTGCTTATTTCGACGGAGGCGGTGGATACGTTGAGCGTGAGGCCGGCGAGGGAGCGACGGGGGTTGCTGACGAGGATTTTTGCCTCGGGTGTGGCTTGCGGGTCGCGCACGATGCCTCCGTTGTCGTCGCGGAAGAGTCGGAATATGTTTTCGCCGTAGAAGTCGACGGTGAGCATTTTGCCGTCGGCGTAGGTGAGTTCAACGGTGGTGGTGTTGAGTTTTGATGCTTTGACAATTTGGTTGTCCTGTGTCTGTGCGATGCCGGTGACGAGGGGCACGGCCTGTGCGGTGGGTGCGGCCACAACCATTCCTGCCACGGCGAGGGGGAAGGCCATGACGAGTGTGGCGTATCTGCCTTTGGTGTGCAGATGCTTGCGTTTGTTCATAAGGTTGGGTTGTTGTTAAAGTTTGGTACAAATTTAGCGCAAGCGTGGGGAATATGCAACGTTTTGGTGTGCAATTCAATGGTATTTGCAGAAATGGGCTGAAGCGATGGGCTTTGGAGGCGAGAACAAACAACCAAATACTTTTGTTGTTTAGTCTGTTTCTTGAAAGTAAGCGTTTATTGCAACGAGCGGAATGTTTTCCATCCACTCTTGATTTTCATAGCCCTTCATGGAGATGCGAAGACCTTTGAGTTGCGGATTGTTCTTGACGAACTGTGCCAATGAACGGGCGCGCACATTTTCTTCGGCCTTGACTTCAATGGGCACGACACGACTTCCCCATTGCACGAGGAAATCTATTTCGGCTGGAGTACGACTGTTACTCCAATAGTAGGGCTTGAGTCCAAGTGCCAATAGTTGCTGCATGACGAACTGCTCGGTAAAAGCCCCTTTAAACTCGGTAAAGGCTTGGTTTCCGACGAGCATTTTGTCGGACGGAGCGTCGGCCATGCACGCAAGTAGGCCGCAGTCGAGCAGGAAAAGTTTGAAAGCATTAAAATCCTCATAGAATTTCAGAGGCAGCTTAGCTTCCTTTACTCTGTTGACCTTGTAGGCTATGCCCGCATCGAGCAACCACTGAATGGCCACTTCGAAATCTTTGGCACGGCTACCAGGACGCACGGCACCATATACGAACTTTTTGTTTTCTTTGGCCAACTGGGCGGGAAGTGCGTCGAGCACTTGACGAATGCGGGTTGACTCAACGGCCGACGTGTGTTTGGATATGTCACGGCGGTAGGCTTCAAGTATATTTTGCTGCAAAGTGCGCACTTGCTTGAGGTCTTTGTTTTCAACGAACTGACTGACGACACCGGGCATGCCTCCCACATAATAATATTGGCGAAGGAGGTCTGTCATTTTGGGTTTCATTACTTCTATAAGTCCCCAGTCGCGCGAATGGAGTAGCTGAAGAAGTCCTTGGTTGCCGGTGGCGTCAAGAAATTCCTCGTAATCCATAGGATAGAGGTTGAGGATATCCACTTTTCCTACGGGAAAAGATTCGCCTCGCCCGAGCGTAACGCCCAAGAGCGAGCCTGCAACGATGACATGTTGCTCGGGGGCTTTCTCACAGAAATATTTCAAACTATGAAGCCCTCTTGGTATTTCTTGTATCTCATCGAGCACCAAAAGTGTTTCACCAGCTACAATATTAACGCCCGTAATGGCTTGAAGTGTGAGAAGTATGCGGTCTATGTTATAGTCAAGTTCGAAAAGCTGCTTCATTCGCGGCTCGTCATCGCAGTTTACGTAGGCAACTGCTTTGTATTCGTTTTTGCCGAAGTGTTGCATAATCCAGGTCTTGCCGACCTGTCGTGCACCGAGGAGCATAAGAGGTTTGCGATCCTTGCTTTCTTTCCATTTCAGGAGCTGTGTATATATTTTTCTCTTCATAAGTTGGTGTGGCGTTTTGCCAATCTACTACAGATAAGCCATTTACGCAGCAAAACTACATTTTTTCGATGATAACTCAGCCCAAAAACTACACTTTTTCGATGATAAAACTGGGCGAAAAGCACACTTTTTCGAGGATAAGGGGGGGCGTTTCAGGGGCGTTAAGTTACGTTTTTTTCCGACATTGCGGGTTTCGTAGCTTTTTCTCTCGCAAAAAGGCGCGCCCCACAGCGGGCAACGGCGGGCGTTGCGGGCTGTGGGGCGCGGGAGGTTTTATGTCGACCAATTAGTAGTCGGTGTTCTGAGGATCGAAGTTGGTCCATCCGCTGAGCCAGTTGTCGGTGGCGGAGAAGGCGCCGATGTAGCTTACCTTGTCGAACCACGAACTGGTGACGCCGGTGAACGATGCGGCGTTGAGCAACGGGCTACCTACGGCGGGCATGAAGTCGGCGTTGATGCCAGTGAAGAGGTTCTTACCGGTGAGGAGCATGTCGGCTGCGGTGGTCACTTTGTTGCCGCTCTGCGAGAGGAAGAAGGTGGTGGACCACGACTGCTGCGTTTCGTCGGCTACGGCTTCTTTGTTGACGTAGTTGACGAGTACGTCGCGGTATTCCTTGTTGGCGTCGGAACCGGTGACATCCATGTTGGCGAACCACACGTTCTGCAAGCGGATGTTGCCGTTCTTGGCCTGCTCGCGGGTGTCGCCTTTCTCGGAGTCGATGATGAGACCTATGGGCCAGCCGAGGGCTATGGAGTTGATGCAGTTGAGGCGTGAGCCGCGGCGAATCTGCATGGCGGCCTGGAACTTGCCAAGTCCAGAACCGTTGTTGGGATTGACGGAACCGGCGTTGATGTAGTCGGCGTTGTTGACAAAGGAGGCGTCAACCTGCTTGGGACCGATGAAGGTGACGTTGCTGAAGGTGGCGGTGGTTACGGGCGAGGCGGTGGAACCGCTGGCGTCGTTGTCACTCTCGAAACCGTTGCTCTGGCTCTTGTCGGCAATGCGGGGATCGCGGATGGAGAGGCAGTACTGCACGTGGCCGGAGAAGCCGTTGTCGGTGTCGAACTCGTCGTCCCATCCGTTGAAGGCTACGAGGTTTTTGCAGTTGACGGTGCCGCCGAACCACTCGAAGGAGTCGTCGTTGGAGTAGCTCACCTGCACGTGGTCTATCTTGGTGGCGTCGCCTACGGAACCGAGGGTCACGCCGTTAATCTCTTGGTCGGTGGCGAAGGGATAGCCGGCAAATTCTACGCGTACGTAGCTGAGCACGCCGGAGTTGTCGTGGGCGTCGTTGCCGCCGTGCTTGGAGCGCGGTCCGCCTTCAATCTGTGCTTCGCCGGCATTGTGGGGTGCCTGTCCGCAAAGGATAACGCCGCCCCAGTCGCCAGGCTTGCGCTGGCCTTTGGCCTTGGCGGAGGTGAACACGATGGGAGCGTCCTGTGTGCCTTGAGCAATGAGTTTTCCGCCGCGTTCGGCTATAATGGAGGCTTTGGCCTCGCCCTTGATGACGGTGCCGGGTTCGATGGTTAGTTCTGCGCCTTTGGCTATGTAGACCCAGCCTTTGAGGGTGTAGGTGCCTTTCTTCAAGGTCTGCTTGCCGGTGAAGACGAATTCCTTGTCGCCGTTACCGATGACGTTGCCGTCGAAGAGGAGGTTGTCGGCCGATTTGATGCCGCCGTCGGTGCCCCATTTGCGGGTGTCGGTGGTGGCGGTGGTGTTGTCGTCGCTGCAGGAGGTGAGGAGTGCGGCGCTCGTCATGCCCATCATGGCTGCGAGGGCAATGACCTTGAATGTGTTCTTTCTCATAAAACGTTGAGTAAAGTTTTGAAGTTCGGCGGCGGCGTGGAGGGCTGTCGCCTGGTTGAACTGTAATGGTTTCTTGTTTACAGGTGCAAAGTTCGGGACTCGAGGTTACGGCATGGTTGCAAGGTTGTGAAGAAAGTGTTGCCTCACGAAGGCTTTTGCATACTGCACTTTACATGGCTCATTAACACGCCGCGAATGTTAAAACGGGTAAGAAATATTGACAACAGCGAGGGGCAAACTAGAATTCAAAAAAGGCTTTTTGGGACGTGTCGGGCATAGCCGTCAAATTCCAAGGCAGCAAAAAAAAATTTGCTGCCTTGGAATTTTAATTTGCTGCCTTGGAGTTTCTCCCAGATGCTTTTGAATTTTTCGGAGAAAGGACGGCGTTTTTTGCATAAAGCAGGCAGTTATGCGGCAGTATACAAAAAATATGCAGAATCAGCTCTAAATCGGAGCTGATTCTGCATATTTATGCACGCCGTGAGCGCTGTATTTTCGCACGAAGTGAGAGACGGTGAGTTTTACGCGATTCTCAGTGTTAAAATCACGATGGTGAGATGCATTGCTTATGAAGAGGGAGGGCGTAATGCGCCATCTCAGAACGCATAAGAGAGCGAGAGGTTGAAGTCGCGGCCGGGGCGGTAGGCGCGGGTCACTTCTTCTACCGTTTTGGAGGTGCCGTCGGCGAGCGTCACGTCGTTGAACTGTTTGAAGAGAACCTTCTCGGCAAACACGTCGCGTACGCCGGCTTTGATTTCAAACTTGCCGAGGCGCACGGAGGCGGAGAGGTCGAGCGAATTGCGCGGCATTTCGTACGAGTCGGGGATGTTCACGAGCTGGCTGCCCGTGGAACCGAGGTTGCGGCCCACACCGACCAGGCGTTTGCCAATGCGGTTGTACTGCGCCGAAGCGTTCCACGCGCCGTGGCTGTAGAAGAGGCCGAGGTTCACCAGATAGGGCGACTGACCCTGCATGGGGCGGTTCTTCTGACGCGAACCTTTCTCAAAGTTCACCTGACTCTTGATGAGCGAACCGTTGAAGACGAGCGTAAAGTCGCGAAGGCCCATGAATCCGAGGTTCTTGCGCACGTCAAGTTCGAGGCCGAAACTCTGTGCGCGTTTGGCGTTGACGTAGTAGTAGACTACGTCGGTGCCGCCCGTCACGGTGTAGTTCCACTCAATGGGCGAGTCGAAGTGTTTGTAGAAAGCGGCGAGCGAAATCTGGTCGCCCTGCGAGGGATACCATTCGTAGCGCAAATCCACGTTGTCGATGTGGCACGAACGGAGTTCGGTGTTGCCCTGCACATTGCTGGCGAGGTCGAAGTCGTAGAAGACGGAGGTGCTAATCTCGCGAAACTCGGGACGGTTGATGCTTCTTCCGTACGAGAAGCGCAGTTGGTGCGCCGAGCCGAGTTTGTAGGTGGCGTTGAGTGAGGGGAAGAGGTCGTTGCCGTCGTAGTGGCGCGAGGAAGTGCGGCGCTCCGTGTCGCTCGTGTTGCTTACGAGGGTCTGCCGCACGTGTTCGAAGCGCACGCCGGCGTACACATTGAAGGCTCCGATGGGGAGGTTCACGGCACCGTAGGCCGAAGCGGTGAGTTGGTGGCCGTCGTAGTCGTTGGTGAGTTTCGTGTCGTCAATGAGGTATAAGCCCTGGTCGCCGTAGTTGGCATCTTGGAGGAGCTTCGTGGGAAGGTCGAGGTAGCGGAAGCCTTGGGGGAGGGTGTTGTCAGCATAGTCCCAGGCGTAGATGAAGGAGCGTGTGCGGTAGGAGCGCGTGCGGTACTCGCCGTAGGCACCGGTGTAGAGCTGCGGAGCGATGCGGCGGCCCTCAAAGTCGCGGCGGTAGTTGGCAGCGGCCGAGGCGATGTGCTCATCGAGGCGGGTGAACTCGCGCGAGAGTTCGTTGCCGGTGGTGAGTCCCACCTGACCTTTCTCCAGCTGGTCGTCGAGGCTGTAGCGGCGGCGGTCGGGAAGGTTGCGGTTGGCGTAGGCGTAACCGGCGTTCCAGTCGAAGCGGCTGGCGTCCCAGGTGTATTTACCGGTCAACTGGGTATTGTAGGTGGTTCGGCTGGAGTAGTAATACTCGGCCTCGCGCACCGTGTTGCTTTGGGCATCGAGGCCCGTGCGGTCGGTGTAGCGGTCGGTGGCAAGCTGGTTGAAAATGTTTTTCCACTCGTAGCGGCCGCTACCCGTGGCGGGGACGAACGTAAGGTTCAGCATGGCGCCGAGGCGCGTCTTGCTGCTGTACTGGCGGTCCTCGTAGCGGTGGAGATATACGCTCTCGTCGTGCGTAAGGTCGTAGGCGCCGAAAAGGCTGTTCTCCATCGGAGCGTAGGTGCGCGAGGAGTTGCTGTAGTTGATCGAAGCGAGGAGGGCGAGCACGGCGCCGCTCTCAAAGTTCTTTGTGCGGTTCACGTCGGCGGCAAGGCTGAGGTCGGGCCACGGGTTGCGACGACGCACGGTCCAGTCGTTGTTAAGGCCGTTGCGCAGCAGGTCTATGCCTTTTCCGCCGGGGGTGTTGACGAGCGTAGCATTGAGTCCGCCGGAGAGCGAACGTAGTCCGTTGTCGAAGCCGAGGAAGTCGGTGCCGCTGCCCTTTCCGGCGAGGAAGGTGCGGAAGTGGGTGCGGTCGTTTACGGAGGTGCCGAGGGTGATGCGCGCCCCGTTTTGCGAAGGCACGTCCTTGGTATCGATGAGTATGAAGCCGCCAGAGAAGTCGGCGGGATACTGCGGTGCGGGCGACTTGATGATTTGCATGTTGTCGACCTGCGAAGAGGGAATGATGTCGAACGAGAAAGCGCGGGAGTCGGCCTCGCTCGAGGGTACGGCAGCGCCGTTTATCCACACGTTGTTGTAGCGCTGCGAAAGGCCGCGAACCATCACAAACTTGTCGTCGATGATGGAGATGCCGGGCACGCGGCGAATCACTTCGGAAGCGTCCTTGTCCTGGGTCTTGCTGATTTGCTGCGACGACACACCGTTCTGAACCACAAGGCTCTGGCGCTGCACAGTGACGATGGCGCCTTCGGTGTTGTGTCGGGCCTTGGCGGTGACTACGGCCGTACCGAGGCTTTCCTCAAGTTCGTCCATCCGCACCACCACGGCGCTGTCCGTACGCGAGGGGTTGACGGAGAGCGTGGCTTTGTGGTAACCGAGATAAGTGGCGGTGAGGGTGTAGGTGCGCTGGCCGAGGCCGTCAAAAGCGAAGCTGCCGTCCTCTGCGCTGACGGCGGTGCGTCCGGCTTGGAGCAATTGGAGGGTCACTCCCATGAGGGCTTCGCCCGTGCGCCCATCTACCACACGGCCACGCAGCGTGGCGGCGACGGAGGCCATCAGCGTGGAGCTTGCGGCTAAAAGAAGAAGAATTAAAACGGAGATGCGTCTTGATGTAGACATTATAATAATGAGTTTTTGTGTGACAACGTCGTGCCGCAGCACGTGATTCGAAGCAAATCGCTGCTGCGACGTTGCAAAGTTCTTGACTACGCGTTACAGTACGGTTTCCCAGCGGTTAAGATTGTGTGAAGGCGCAGCGCATGGGGGGCACGTCTCCGACGTGATGCTCTACACGGCATTTTTATGCCTTATGTTTCACAAATCTTTCTAACTTTGCGCTTGAAGAACAAACTACATATAGTCAACAGCTTATGAAAAACAAATTACTTCTTGTCGTCGCCCTCTTCCTCTGCCTCGCAGCCGGCACCAGGGCCGACAACTTCGTTAACCTCACGCCGCGGCCAAAGTCGATGACCGTAGGCACGGGCGAACTCGCTCTTCCTCAAACGTTCAGCATCAGTTGCAACGCGCTCACGGCCGACATGAAAGCCGAAGTGGAACGCTTCGCCGCCGACCTGCAAAGCGCCACGGGGCTCACGGTGAGCGTCACGGCAGACGATGCCACGGCGCTCTTCCAGTTTTCACTCCCCTCCTCCACCCTCAAAGAGTCGGCCTACACGGCACAAGTGACTGCCGACGGCGTCAGCGTCACGGCAAGCACCGCCCTGGGCACTTACTACGCCTGCCAAACGCTCAAGAAGATTCTGCCCGCCAACGTCATGGCGGGTGTGGCCGATGCCTCGGTCACTGCCTACGCACTGCCCGTGGTGAAGATTACGGACGAACCGCGCTTTGAATACCGCGGCTTCATGCTCGACGTGGCACGCCACTTCTTCACCGTCGACGAGGTGAAACGCATGCTCGACGTCATGTCCTACTACAAGATGAACCGCTTCCACTGGCACCTCACCGACGACCAGGGCTGGCGCGTGGAAATCAAGAAGTATCCGCGTCTCACACAGTATGCCAGCACGGCCCCCAACTCGCTCATCACAAGCATGGAGGACTGCGGACAGTACTGGCTCAACAAACCTTACGGACCTTACTACTACACGCAGAACGAGATTCGCGACGTAGTGGCCTACGCCAAGGCACGCCACATCGAGATTGTGCCCGAAATTGACATGCCCGGCCACTTCAGCGCCGCCCTTGCGGCCTATCCCGCCTACAGTTGCACCCCCTCGGCTTCCCACACGGTGGCCATCTCGGGCGGCATCTACTCCGACGTGCTCAACGTGGCCAATCCGCAGGCCGTACAGTTTGCAAAAGACATCCTTGAGGAACTCATGGAACTCTTCCCCGGCGAGACGCTCCACATCGGCGGCGACGAGTGTCCCGTCACGGCTTGGCAGAACAACGCAGAGTGTCAGGCACTCTACAAACAACTCGGACTGACGAGCTACCGCCAACTCCAAAGCCACTTCATACAGCAACTCACGGAGTTTGCCAAAGAAAAGGGCCGCAAGATTGCCGTCTGGAACGAGGGCATCACCGCCGACGGCGCCGACCTCGACATCATGAAGGCCACGGGAGCCACGGTCTACTGCTGGAACCCCGCCGACGCTTCGGCCACCAAGGCCAAGCAGCTCGGACTGCCTAACGTCTACACCGTTTACGGTCCTTACTACATCAACCGCAAGCAGGGCAACTCCGAACTCGACCCGCCGGGTGCCGGCAATGGTTCCGACGACGTGAAGGCTACCTACAACCAAGCCGTGCCCGCAGCCACCGACTACGGTGTGCAGGGTACGTTCTGGACGGAGAACGTGAGCGACGCCAACTACATGGAATGGCTCGCCCTGCCCCGTCTCCTCGCCATCGCCGAGAGCGGATGGACGCAGGCTTCGCGCAAGAGTTTTGCCGATTTCCAAAAACGCATGACGGCCGACACCACCTTGCTCAACTACGGCAACTACCGCTACTGCAAGTACCACATGGTGGGCTACGTGAGTCCGTCATCGTCGTCGAAAGTAATGCCTAAGGCCAACACGGCCGACAAGAAATTCTACTACCGGCTCATCAGCGGCGGAACGGACGACACGCGCAAAAACCGCTGCATAGAACTCCTCACAGCCTCATCGCCTCTCGTCACCACCTACAGCGGAAAGGGCGCAAAGGCAAACGTTCTTTGGACAAACACGCAAGCCACTTCGACCACCGACGACAACTACGACTACCAGTGGTGGAGCATTGAGGAGGACCCGAACAACGCCGGGAAATATGCCCTCGTGTGCAAAGCGCTCCCCAACGGTTCGGTCAACCCCACCCCAACGGCCGTTTCCACTTCGGGACGTTGGAACTACGACGCTTCTGCCAAACACTACAACTTCCAGCTCGGCACGGGTGCCTACGGACAGAAGGGTTCGAACTACTACTACACAATTGCCTCCGACAAAGTGAGCGGACAGTACTTCAACTCCTCCATGAGCGGTCAGGGACTTGCCGTCAATCTCTACTCCAACCCCACCGACGGCGCCGGCGGCCAGTGGGAATTCTCTCCCATGGAGGACTACGGACAAGCCGTGCAGCCTGTCACGTTCCCCTACCTCGAAGAGGGCAGCACCTACGCCTTCACCAACGCCGTGGATGGTTACAGCGCCACGGCCATCGCCGACAACGGTACGTCCACCTCGCTTCAGCACGCCACCGACGCTTACGCTCCGAACGCCTGGACGGTGGAGAAAAGCACCATCAACGACGACGGTTCGCAGACGCTCAAACTCCGCAACGCCATGAGCCAACGCTTCATCAGCGGCACGGGTTCGTTCTCCTCACGCCTCGGAACTTCCGTCACGCTCGCCAAGTCCACTTCGGCCTCGGCAGTGACCCTCTCGTGCGACACGAAAGACAGCACCTACATCCTCAAGGTGGGCAACAAGAGCCTCTTCCCCCTACCCTCGGGCGCAGTCAATGCGGGTAGCACCACCAGCAGCGACGCGGATGCCATCAGAAGTCAGGGCGCACGTTGGAACATCACGAAGGTGCGCGTAGTGACTTACGTCTGCGAGGACGAAGAGGGCCGTTCGCTCGGCACTTTCACACGCTCCTTGCCCGCCGCACAGAGCGAACCGGCCGAAGCGGATTGCCCCACGCTGAAAAACCTCTCCTTCGTCGGCATCACTAAAACAGACGACAACGGTAACTACACCGTTCGCTACAAACGTTCGGCCTACTCCCTCACCTACAACGGCACGGACAGCCACGGCGTCATCGTGGTGCGCAGCGAAACGGCAGTACCCGTGGGCCAAAGTGTAAAGGTGAGCCTTCCCGCACCGAAATACTTTGCGCTCCAATCGTCCGACGTGGCCGACGGCGCTACGCTGGTACTCACGTCCGACACCTTAGTGAATGCCGTCTACTCCACCGACGCGCTGATCCGCCCGAAAGCCGACGGCGACATCGTCACCGCCCTCGAAAATGGTAAGAGCTACCTCTTCTACGACGCTACCGACGCTTCGGGACGCGCCGGATACCGCACCATCGATTTTTCCACCAACCGCATCAACCGCACACTCGCTGTCGAAGACCTTTCGCCCGCCGGCGTTTGGACGCTGGAGGGTAGCGGACGTACGTTCAAGGTGAAAAACGAATTTATGGACCTCTACGTGCCGCAACTCCAGCAGTCGCAACCCACAACGGCCTCCGAAACTGGCGCCAGCTTCACCTTCACGCTCAACGCCGACGGCACGACGTGGAACATCAAAGGCTCCAACGGCGAATACTGGGACGGACTCGAAAGCGGCGACCTCGTGGGATGGAACGGCGGTACGGGACACCCCATACGCATCACCACGTTCTTCGCACAACCGGTCTACAAGGTGAGCATCAAAGGCATCACCGCCGACGGCGCTACGCTCTACGAACAGGACGAAACGGTCGACGCCGGAACGGAATACCCGCTCACGGCTTTCACCCTTGACGGCTACACGCTGAAAAGCACCGAAACCGACGACGCCTACGTCGACGGATGCATAGAAGGCCACACCACCATCACCTTCGTCTACGAAAAAACGCAGAGCGGCATCCACGACGCCACCATCAGCGCTCCCGCTGCCGCCACCGGCATCTTCGACCTCCAAGGCCGCAAGCTCCAAAGCGTTCCACAGCGCGGTGTCTACATCGTCAACGGACAAAAGGTCGTAGTGAAATAAAAAATTCCGCCTCGCAGCGGAACAAACAAAAACGCAAAAGCCGCATGACAGTTTTGTCATGCGGCTTTTGCGTCATATGTGTCAGAACCTTTGTCAGTCGCGGCGGCTCGTGAATATCATCACGTAGTAGACGAGCGTAGCAAGAGAGCCAAGCGCTGCCACCACATAGGTGTAGGCTGCCGAACGCAACGCACTCACGGCCATCGGGTGGTCCGCTGCAGAAGTGATGCCGGCACGCTGAAGCCACTGCGTGGCACGACGCGATGCATCAATCTCCACAGGAAGCGTCACGAAGCTGAAGAGCGTGGTCAAGGCAAAAAGCACAATGCCCACAAAGAGAATGCCCGGCATCGACTGCACAAGCAATACGCCAACAAGGAGAACCCACTGCACCCAGTTCGAAGCAAAACTTACCACGGGCACAAGCGACGAACGGAGCGTCAAAGGACCGTAGGCCACGGCATGCTGCACAGCGTGGCCGCACTCGTGAGCCGCCACGGCAGCAGCGGCCACAGAGTTGCTTTTGTAAACGCTCTCCGAAAGGTTCACCGTGCCGTCCGAAGGATTGTAGTGGTCCGTAAGGAAACCGGGCGTGCACGTCACATGTACGTTATAGATGCCATTGTCGCGCAGCATCTTTTCTGCCACTTCGCGACCCGTCATCCCAGAAGCCAAAGGAACGCGCGAAAAACGCTCGAACTTCGACTTCAAATTCGCCTGAACCATATAACTGATGATGGCGAAGACTATGAAAATGAGATAAATCATACGTTCTTGTTGATAATTCGTTGGTTAATACTCGTTTTGTACAGACAATGGCATTGAAGCAAAACGCGTGCCGAAAAAGCCGTTGGCCCAACGCATCGTAATGCCAGTAGATTGCACGTCGCAAGCGCAAGGGCTCAGCGATGCGAAAATTTGGCCTTGGCAAAAGCCAGGCACTCCTTCAAGATGGCGGCGCCAAACAAGCGCATGAGCGCCACATACACCACTGCGGCCACAACAACCTTCACCGCAAGACTTACCACCACGTTGCCGCCAACAGCATAGGCCGCACCGCAAGCGGCAGCCATCGCCAAAGCGGCAAGGAAGGCAAAAGGAAGCACGTCGCGCAACACTTTCACAAGGGAAAGGCGAAGCGTCTTCTGCATGCACCAGTGCCAAGAGAGAAGCCACACGATGTTTACCACCACATAGGCTCCAACCATCACAGTGACGCCAAAACGGTAAAGCCCCACCATCAGCGCCATCTGCACAAGGCACTGCGCCACGGTGTTCCACATGAACACGTTGCTCCGGCCTTGGCTAATGAGAAAATTGGAGTAGAGCGACGACACGGGCATAAAGGCTCCGCTAATGCAAAGCAACTGCATGAGCCGTGCACACGGCAACCATTTGTCCGTAATGGCTATGGTGATAAACTCCGGGGCTATGATGCCCAAGCCAAACAAAGCCGGGAACGACACGAAGCACGCAAATCGCATCATCTTGCGAAACACGGCCTCCAATCGCTCAGGGGCATCGTCCTTCAAGCGCGCAAAGAGCGGCTGTGCCACGCTCCAAATCATACCCGTAAGGATGGTGTAGCCCATAGAGGTCCACTTGTTCGCCTGATTATAGAAACCAACAGTGCGCTCGCCGTAAAAGCGGCCAAAGAAAAGGCTGAAGATGTTGTTGTTGACGGTGGTGAAAATATTTGTGGCCAACAACTTGGTGCTGAAAGCGAGCATGCCGCGCAACGGACGCAGGTCTATGGAAAAGGAAGGGTGCCAACCGGCACAAACCCAGCTTCCCGCCGTGACGAAGAAGCAGTAAACGAGCGTTTGAACGGCTATACCCCAATAGGCAAAGCCGTTCCACGCAAGCACCACGCCCGTCACGCCGCTCACCGTGAGCGAAACCATCGTGATGAGCGCAGTCTGCTTGACCCGCATATTGCGGAACAGCCACGCACGCGGCGCTGTACCAAACGAGGCGATGACAAAACTCAAAAAGCTCAGACGCGAGAGGGGCACAAGCACAGGCTGTTTGTACCAAGCGGCAATGAGCGGCGCGCCGAAGAACAACAAAGCGTAGACCGCTAGGCTACAAAGCACATTGAACCAAAAGACGGCATTGTAGTCGGCACTGCCGACGTCGCGCTTCTGGTTCAAACCCGAAATGAAGCCGCTCTCCTGAAGCGAAGTGGCTATAAGGGAAAATATAGTGAGCATGCCCACCATGCCGTAATCGGCCGGAGAGAGTAGGCGCGCAAGGAAAATGCCAAAAAGGAGGTTCAAAGCCTGTTGGGCACCGTTGCTTATTCCGCCCCAAAGAAGGCCATTGGCGGTTTTTTCTTTCAGATTTTCTGCTGACATGGGTGCAAATGTAGCCATTTTCTTTCTTGAGCATTTTCCAACAATTCGGAAAAAAGACAAAAACCGCGCTTTTTCAACCTCACGAATCACGGAAATCGCACAAAACCACTTAACTTTGCTTGCCCTTTGTACAGACACATTATTAATATAAGGACATGAAGCCGAAAACGGGCACGGTCACTACGGCTCGCCCGCTTCGCACAACAAACCAAACGAAAACCCATTTTCCCTTTATGGAAGAAACACAACAGTTAGTAAACGCCATCATCGACGGCATTCAAGAAAAAAAAGGACACGACATTGTGGTGGTAAACCTTCAGCACATCATCACAGCTCCCAGCAACTTCTTCGTAATCTGCACTGGAGGCTCGCCACAGCAGGTTGAAGCCATCACAGACTCCGTGGAAGAATTCGCTCGCAAGCACTGCGGCGAAAAACCCGCCGCCATCGCTGGACGCGAAAACGCCGAATGGGTGGCCATGGACTACGGAACAGTCATCGTACACACGTTCCTTCCCGAAGCACGCGAGCACTACGACCTCGAAACCCTTTGGGACGACGCGGAACTTACTCAAGTAGCTGACATTGACTAACGAACAACATGAATCCACAACCCAACAATCTTAACAACGGCAAGAAACCGGGCAAAATGCCGGGCTTCAACCTCTCCTGGCTCTACCTCGCCGTCATCATCGGCTTGGGCGTGATGCTCTTCCAAGGCAACCGCTCAGGAACGGGCGGACTGGACAAAGAAGTGGACTACACAACTTTCCGCTCCTACGTGCAGCAAGGCATGGCCAAGGAAATCGTCGTAAACAAAACCGACGGAGAAGTACACCTCGTGCTCCAACCCGAATTCATACGCCAGATATTCAAAGCCGGCGTAGACCAAACGGGATCGGCTCCTACGGTGACAGCAAAATACCCCACGCTCGACTCCGTGAACGGCTATCTCGAAAACAACTACAAGGGTAAAGTGCGATATGAAGAGAGCGACAAATTCTTCATGAGCCTCTTCTCAAGCATCTTCCCCATCCTCATTCTCGTCTTCCTTTGGTTCTACCTCATGCGACGCATGGGAGGCGGCGGTGGAGGCACCGGAATTTTCAGCGTGGGCAAAAGCAAAGCACGCGTCTTCGAGAAAAACGGAAAGAACACCACCAACGTCACGTTCAAAGACGTGGCAGGACAAGAAGGTGCCAAACAAGAAGTACAAGAAATCGTGGATTTTCTCAAGAATCCGCAGAAATACACCGAACTGGGCGGTAAAATTCCCAAAGGTGCCCTCCTCGTAGGCCCTCCGGGCACCGGAAAAACGCTTCTCGCAAAGGCCGTGGCCGGAGAAGCCGACGTGCCGTTCTTTTCCATGGCGGGTTCCGACTTTGTAGAGATGTTCGTCGGCGTTGGTGCAAGCCGCGTACGCGATCTCTTCCAGCAAGCAAAGTCGAAAGCGCCCTGCATCATCTTCATCGACGAGATCGACGCCATTGGACGCGCCCGCGGCAAAAATCCCTCTATGGGCGGCAACGACGAGCGCGAGAACACGCTCAACCAGCTGCTTACTGAAATGGACGGATTCGGCACAAACACGGGCGTCATCGTACTGGCAGCCACAAACCGCGTGGAAATTCTCGACCCCGCGCTTCTCCGTGCCGGCCGCTTCGACCGTCAGATTCACGTGGACCTTCCGGAACTTTCCGAGCGCGTAGCCATTTTCAAAGTTCACCTCGCTCCGCTCAAGACAGACGGTTCGCTCGACATTGAGATGCTCGCCCGCCAAACGCCGGGCTTCTCTGGTGCCGACATTGCCAACGTCTGCAACGAGGCAGCCCTCATCGCCGCACGTCACGACCGCAAAACGGTGGGTAAACAAGACTTCCTCGACGCCGTAGACCGCATCATCGGCGGACTGGAAAAGACCTCAAAGGTAATGACGGAGGAAGAAAAGCGCAGCATTGCCATCCACGAGGCAGGACACGCCTCCGTGTCGTGGCTCCTGCAGTATGCCAATCCGCTCGTCAAGGTGACCATCGTGCCCCGAGGCCAGGCCCTCGGTGCGGCATGGTATCTCCCGGAAGAACGCACCATAACAACGAAGGAGCAGATGCTCGACGAGATTTGCTCGCTGCTCGGCGGTCGCGCCGCAGAGGAACTCTTCGTGGGCCACATCTCAAGCGGTGCGCTCAACGACCTCGAACGCGTGACGAAGCGCATTTACGGCATGGTGGCTTACCTTGGCATGAGCGACGAGCTCTCTAATGTTTGCTACTACGACGCACAAGGTCAGTACAACTTCACCAAACCTTACTCCGAGAAGACGGCCGAACTCATCGATGCGCAGGTACGCAAACTCGTTGCTGAGCAATACGAGCGCGCCAAGAGTTTGCTGAAGGAAAACGCGGCGAAGCACAACCAACTTGCCGACTTGCTCGTGGACCGCGAAGTCATCTTCACGGAAGACGTGGAACGCATCTTCGGTCCGCGTCCTTGGCGCTCACGCGCAGATGTCCTCATGGAGGAAGAAGCGCTGAAACTCGCCGAAGAGCGTGCCAGCCAGAAAGCCGAACAAGGCGCACCGGAAGCAGAAGGTAGCGCACCGCAAACGGAAGAAAGCGCACCGCAAGCCGAAGAAGCCGGCAAAGGCGAAACCTCTAACGAAAAAGAACAATGAACAACCTTGTGCTGCGCACGCTTACGGGTGTAGTCTTCATAGCCGTGCTTATCGGCGGAACGCTCTACTCGCCCCTCACGTTTACCGTGCTTTTCGCTGCGGTGACGGGACTTACCGTGTGGGAGTTTTCCACAAACGTGAACAACCATGCCGGAGCTTCGGTGAACCGCGTCATCAACACGACGGCGGCGGTCTACCTCTTCCTCGCATTTGCAGGTTTCTGCTCCGACCTCACACCCTCAAAAGCGTTCATTCCCTACGTCATCTCCATCATCTATCTGCCGGTGAGCGAACTTTATCTGCAAAAGTCCGACCCGCTTAAGAACTGGGCGTATGCCTTTGCCTCGCAAATTTACATTGCTTTGGCCTTCAGCCTACTTTGTGTGTTGGCGTTCCGCTACGACCCCATGGAGAACTGCGTAGCCTTCGAACCATTGTATCCCCTGGCCGTGTTCATCTTCCTTTGGACGAGCGACACGGGCGCTTACGTGAGCGGCTCGCTGCTCCATAAGCGTTTTCCGGCAAAACTCTTTGAGCGAATTTCGCCAAACAAGTCGTGGGTGGGCAGCATCGGCGGCGGCGTGCTTTGCATCGTTGTTGCCGTGGTGCTTTGGCACTTCTTCCCCGAACTTTTGGACCTTCCCCACTGGATGGGCCTTGGACTTGTGGTTTGCATCTTCGGTACGTGGGGCGACCTCGTGGAGAGCCTTTTCAAACGACAGCTCGGAATCAAAGACAGCGGGCACATCCTCCCCGGCCACGGCGGCATGATGGACCGCTTCGACTCTTCGCTGCTTGCCATCCCCGCAGCAGTGCTTTATCTCTACACGATCAACGCGTTCTGACGCGCAAAGCCACTCATTTTTGCAACGGGTGGACAGGCCGACAGCGCCGCTTGACATGCGGCCAGAGCTTCTGCCTGTCTGCCCGTTGCTTCTATTTTTCATTTCTAAATCATGACGGAAAAACCCTATACCCTAAAGCAGAAACGGCGCCTCGTCTGGCGCATCATCACCGGCTCGTTCTTGCTCTGCGTAGCGGTGTGCGTGGCGTTTATTGCCGTGAACAAACCGTTTTCCACGAACTTCGAAATCACGGACCAGCTCGGAGGTAACCTTTTCCCCTCGACCATTCTTTCTGTGGCTACGACCGACGCGCAAATCATTGAGCCTGTGGATACGCCCTACGTGGGAAATCCGAAATCGTGCATTGCCATAAAGGTGAAAAGCAACCGCACGAACACGAAAGTGCGGATAGAACTGGAGGAAACGCCGTTCTTCGCACGCAGCGTGTCGGAATTTGTGCTTCCGCGCAAGCACACGGAATATACCATCTATCCCGACATCCTTTGGCGCTACTCCGCTCTGCGCTCCAACGAGCAGGCGGAACCTATCAGCGTGGCGGCAAGCGTGGAGATGAACGGTAAGGACTTGGGGCAACACGTGCGCACGTTTTCGGTGCGTAGTGTGAACGAATGTCTGCTGGGCTACATGAGCCAACAGCCCAACGGCAAACAGAAGTTCGTAAGTACGCGTATGTTCTACGCAGCTTACGTCAACGAGGAGAATCCGCTCATCGACAAGTTGCTTCGTGAGGCGCTCAACACGCGCATTGTTCGTCGCTTCGAGGGTTACCAGCGCGGCACGGCGGCAAGTGTGGACCAGCAGGTCTACGCTTTGTGGTACGTGTTGCAGAAAAGGAATTTCCGTTACAGTTCGGTTTCGTACTCAAGCCTTTCGAGCAACGTCGTTTACTCACAACGTGTGCGCACTTTCGACGATGCGTTGAACTCTTCGCAGATAAACTGTGTGGACGGCAGCGTGCTTTTCGCCTCGCTTCTGCGTGCCATAAACATTACGCCTGTGCTGGTTCAGATTCCGGGCCACATGTTTGTGGGTTACTACACCGACTCTTCGCGCAAGCAGCTCACTTTTTTGGAGACGACGATGATTGGCGACGTGGATCTGGACGATTATTTTCCGGAAGAGAAACTTGATTCGACGATGAACGGACGCTCGCAGAGCGAGATGTCGAAACTGACGTTCGAGAAGTCGAAGGAATACGCTCAGAAGGAGTATGAGCGCAACGAGAAGAAGATTCGCTCCAACCAAAAGGGTTATCTCATGGTGGAAATATCCAAAGCGCTGCGCCGTAAGGTGCAGAGCATTGGGAAATAGGGGATGAGTTTTAGGGGGCAGTTTCGCGTAGCAATTCTTTAGACGCATGGGGGGCAAGTTTCCTTCGTGACGTTGAGCGCAAAGAAACACGGCGCTAGCGCATGGGGGGTCACGTCTCCGACGTGACGTAAAGTACGAAAATACAAGGCGCCAACACAAAGAACCGTCCGTGACGGCGCTCAACGTCACGTCGGAGACGTGACCCCCATGCGCTAGCGCACTCAAAACACGCAACAAACACGTGTTG
>CAVALA010000009.1:0-66200 GCA_963589615.1 Prevotellamassilia timonensis | reverse complement strand
AACTTTTTTCCTAAACACGCGAATAGTCTGAACGAAAGTTCAGACTATTTTTTTTGTATATGCGCAGCGTATTAATTGCAACGCATGAGTGCGCAAGCGCATGGGGGTCACGTCTCCGACGTGACGCTCTACACGGCGTGTCAAAGCGAAGCAAGCAAAAGCCTCCGTGAGGTCGAGAAGCCACGCAAAACCATCCGTGACGCCTTTACTTAATATATTTTTGGCTTATTCGTTTGTTGTTAGCAAAAGTGTCTGTACCTTTGTAAAAATATTTCAAATCTCTTTATATGATTCGATCAAGACTTCTTACTAAAAGTTTTTTTGCTGCAGCTTTGGCTGTTGGCGCATCTGCTGCATTTACGGCTTGCAGTGATGATAATTCTGGCAGCGTGGTAAATAATCCCGATTATCACGATGCAGACTCAACGGTTACTACTGATCAACTCAGCGAGTTGTATGCGGGTAAAACGTTGTTGATTGGTGAAGACCGCACTGATTTGAACGGTGCTGTTGCTTCGCGTATTTTGAATCGCACGTCTGTTGCTTCAGCTGACATGAATGCAGTGGTATTTACAAAGGGCGCTGATTTGAAGATTTCTGTTGCAGAAGCAAAAATGATTATTCTCGCTTACAACAATAACGCTTCCGTTGTGGTCTTGGATCCCGAATCTTTCGGTAAGTCTTCCGTGATAGATTCTCTAAAGAAAGCCGTTGACCAACTTGATGGATCCGAGAAGGATGTTGACGATAGAAATCGCCTCGTTGAAAATTTAATCAATACGCGTCCCTCTGAGCCTGACAAGAAGATCCTCGGTACCGTGGCTTATCAAAAACACCTTTCTTACGTGGCAAACGACGAGAGCGACGATTCTTCCAACCGCACCGGAGAATCTACAGAAGTTGATGAGAACGGCGATACTATCAAAACAAAATTCGACCTCGACAAGTTCACCCCCAATGCTTACAATTATGGTGTATCGGCCGATAATCTCGTTCTTTGGATGAGAGAAAGCGATGCATTGGACGATGGCGCTAATGCAGAGATGGATGAAAACGGCATAAATGTCATTAGTGTTAATGGTTCTGTAGGTCCTACTGCTGCATTTGGTCGAAAAACTTATTATAAATTGAAGTATGAGATCATTCCTCTTCATGAGCCACAGTATAATACTGACTACTATCTTGTACATTTGAATGCCAAATTTGAAAATTCAAAACTTCAGTGTCCGACTCAGGGTTGGTATGCTGTTGACCATTCTGTAGATATTGGCAACGGAAAAACAATTGACGAAAGTTATGTGTACATTGATACTAGAAGCGGTACGACGACATATTACAACTATTGGACAGGTCCCTATATGAGAGGAACCTATTTCAAAATGGCAGTTGAGCCTTCTGGAGAGTCAGCCGAAGAAATTACCATTGTGGACCCGAAACCCCTCACTTGTCTGAATACTTCTATTAAACCTCAAGTTGGTTTGAGTTTTTCTTCGGAACATGTCAATTTATTAACTCAGCAAGTGTCTCTAAAGGAATCTGGACAAAGTTACAGTTATCAGACGAACCAAACGCTCTCTGATAATGAAGCTATGATTGCTCAGTATGTAGATGTGCCAAAGGACAGTTCTTTTGTAGATTGGATTTATGGAGGAAACTCTTTGAACTACTCTGTATGGCCGCGTTCTTATAGTGGTATAAAAGATTTTCAACGTAACGATTGGAGTACGGATTTAACCTGGATTGTAAAAGTGAAGAATCCGAAGCAGGGACATCACTATACAATGCGTGCGGACATTCAATCTGTTTTGGAAGAATTATGTACTTACGAATCAGGCACGTTTGTATCAACTATAGGAAACAATAGCTATACGTTTGATTTGCCCGAACCTATTCGCAGTAATAAGCCTTATTTGATAACGCTTGTGAGATCGGATAACTTGGCTACTGACAAAGCAAACAGCAATTGGATTTGGTCGTACGACGATGCCATCAAGGAAAAAGTCGGTGTTTCTTTCAAATATAACTATTACAGTTATGCCCATACGCAAGCCGAAGGCGAGGTAGTCGCAATCAGTGCATTCAAGAAGTATATGACGGCTCTTCAGGAAATAGCTGTTAAGTACGGTAGTACTCGCGACATTACGTTCAGCTTGACTTGTAACGACAAAGAAGGAAAGTCCGTGGCCAAGTGTCGTCTCAACGGTACAGAACTTACGTTTTTGAACGAATAAAGTAACGTTCAAATCTTTCTAGGACGTTATTAACCACGAATCTCGCAGATTTACGAGGTAGACATCTTCAAGATGTACTCCTTTCGTACAGTTTGTGAGATTCGTGGTTTATCATTTTTCTATGCACGAAGTTTTGGAAACGTTGCCCTCATGGCAAAACCGAATGACTTTTTTTATCTTTGCTGGGCAAGATATAGGAGATGGTGGATTTATTAGGTTGAGAGCGCTCTAAAATATCTCAACACAAACATCACTCACATCGGTAATTATGACAATCTCCAAATTCTTCAAAACAGCAGCTTTTGTAGCGCTCGCAGTGGTTTCTGCCACATCTTTCGTTTCTTGCAACAATGACGACGATACTCCTTCCGTAACGCTCAAGTTCAATCCTTCTTCTGTGGGCGTGAAGGTCGGCGAAACTGCCACCGCAGTAGTATCTGGCGGCTCTGGAAACTACACGGTAAAGGCCGGAGATGCTACTGTAGCTACGGCGAAGGTGAGCCAAAGCAACATAACCGTTACTGGCGTAAAGGCTGGTAAGACGATTCTCTTGGTGACAGATGCCACCAACAAGGTAAGCAAAACGCTTAGCGTGACGGTTAGTGATGCAATCTCTGGCTTGAACTTTGACAAGACCTCAGCTTCGATTTCTGCAGGTAAGACGGCAGACGTGACGGTTAGCAACGGAACGGCACCTTATACGGTGGCTTCGTCCGACGAAAAGGTTTGCACCGCAACCGTTTCGGACAAGAAAATCACAATTAAGGCTGTCAAAGCAGGAACCGCAACGATTACAGTTAAGGATAGTAAGGGTCTTACGGGTAGCATCAGCATAACGGTAAAGTAAAATATCTTCATAGGCAGAAAGATGATTGGGACGCACGTCCAGTGGTGCGTCCCGTCGTCTTTCAATATGTAACTATAGAGAATGTCTATATTCAACATCCATAAGAACAAGGCTTTTAGTGAGCGGGGTTTGTTGGAAGAGTTCGCAAGGGGCGATTCCCGAGCTGCGGAAAAACTCTACCAGCAGTATTCGCGCTACCTTTATGCCATTTGTTCGCGTTATGTTTCTTCTGACGAAGACGCGAAGGATGTGATGCAAGATGCATTTCTGAAGATATTCTCTAATATCAGTCAGTTCTCTTATCGTGGCGAAGGATCGCTGAAGGGTTGGCTTGCTCGCATTGTACTGAACGAATCGTTGAAGTTTGTCCGCGACAATGGCCGTTTGACTTTTACGGAATATGACGACAATGAGGCGGACCAACAGATTGATGAGCCTACAGTAGAAGACATCCCTTCCGAAGTGATCCATCGTTATATTAGTGAACTCCCCGCCGGTTACCGCATGGTCTTCAACCTTTTTGTTGTAGAAGGGAAGAGTCATAAGGAAATAGCCGAAATGCTAGGCATCAAGGTGAACACTTCTGCTTCGCAGTTTTTCAAGGCAAAGGCCATGTTGGCCAAGCGTATCAATCAGTACAGACAAGAAAACGTATATTAGGCATATGAGCGACAAATGGTTAAATGATGTCCGTAAGAGAATGCAGTCGTTCGAAACGGATGCTCCCGATAACTTGTGGGAGAACATAGAGCGTGAGATGTCTAAACGTGGGGCACTTCCCAAACAAAAGCCGCGCATTTCTTCCGCTATTTTGCTTTGGTCAAAACGCGCTGCGTGTGTGGCAGCTGTTGTAGGCGTGGCCGTAGTTGCAGAACGTTTGCTTATTCACAGTGGTTTGTCCAATGTGGAGCAAATGGCGAAAAGTAGCGTTGCAAAACGTTCAGACGTAATGCCTAGTCAGTCTTCATTGGCAACCAACACCGTGAGCCATGTATCCGAAGAACCCCAAGCTACGTACGGTTCACCAACGAACGTTAGTGCGCCTCAAAAGGATGGTCTCTTAGGAGAACGCCCATCTGTTTCTGAAGTTTCAACATCTTCGTCCTCATCTTTAGAACCAAAAGCTGAGGACCAAGAAGCAAACGTTCTCGTTTCTGACGGGAAAGAGCAAAAATATTCTCCTTCTCACAATCGCAAGGAGGCTACGTCCCGTGAAAATGACGAGCAAGGCGCAGTTCAACGTTTTGAGCAAAATCAGAGAAACGCATTTGCTCCAAATCGTTCGCATAAGCATATTGCTCTAAGCGTCTATTCCTCCGGTGGAGTGGGGGCAAGTTTGCACAATGCTTCAGGCAATGGTGGAGACTATGCGGTGATGGCCCCAGGCAGTTCTGCAGCTGAAGATAGTTTGGTCTTTGACATTGTGGCGGGCAATGAGCAGCAGAATGTCCAGACGAATATTCACCATCGTCAGCCTGTCCGCTTTGGGTTGATGCTCTCTTTCCCAGTAACGGGACGCTTGTCGTTGGAAACAGGTTTGACGTATACTCGCCTTGTGGCCGATTTGAAGGAAGGCTCGGCTTCCTATTATTTTGATGGCGAACAAAAGCTCCATTATATTGGTGTGCCGTTGAACGTGAAGTACCGAGTGCTCGCTCGTAAGGCATTCTCGCTATATGGTTCTGCTGGAGTTTTGACGGAAAAGCGCGTGTACGGCAGTTTGGACAAGAATTACGTTGTAGACAACGTGTCCAACCGACAGGAGTCGGAACGAATCAATTCAAGACCGTGGCAATTTTCGGTCAATGCAGCCGTTGGCGTTCAGTATCAGTTCGTGAAATGTGCTGCAGTCTATGCAGAACCTGGTGTAAGCTATTATTTCAACGATGGCTCACAAGTGAAGACAATCTATAAACAGAAACCATTTAATTTTAACTTTAATCTCGGCTTGAGATTTATCCTAAACAAATAAGACGTATGAAATCCATTATTCTTCGTGCCGCGTTTACTGTAGTTGCAGTATGCTGTCTTTCTTTTTACTCTTGCAAGAGTTCTTCTTCCGCTGCTTCCGGCGAAAAGGTTTCCTACAAAGTGGCTAATCGCTATTTCGTTAAGAACAACGTGGAGGGAGCAGTTCCCGCAAAAATTACCACGCAGCAGGATTTTGACAAATATTTCGGTGCTGCGGCTGTGATGGGTAAAGACGGCCTGCCCACGGCAATAGATTTTTCCAAAGAGTTCGTAGTGGCTATTGCTTTGCCCGAGACAAACAGGGATACAGAAATTGTTCCAGCTAAGATCCGTAATAACAGTGGTACGCTAAATGTGTATTATCGGGTAAAGGAGGGACAAGCTTATTCTTATTCCATTCGCCCCTTGCAGTTACTGGTTGTCAGCAAGAAATTTGACGGCAATGTGCAATTGGTGAAAGAATAGTTTTATACAGGAGCTATAATGGCTCATGGTTTTTGGTTAAGCGGACGCACCGAAGTCGAGTACTTCATGGTGCGTCCGCTTGTTTTTTATAGATAAACCCATGATTTATATCATACAAAAGGGTGATTTTTGTGATGAAACCTAAAATTTTTCGTGCAGAGTTTTGGCGCACAGGCTTATATGCTCTTATCTTTGCTGACGAACAATAAAAGAATCAGTCCATGAGGACTTGAAAAAGTTCCTCTACTATAGCAAACTTAATACAAGAAGATTATGAAGAATTTCTTTTTTAGCGCTTTATTCCTTATTGTTTCTTTGCCAATATACGCTCTGAACTCAACGCAATTGCCAGTTAATAAAAATGTTGGTATTTTTATAACAGACACAGATTTCTATAAGTCAAGTACCTTGGTCGTTGGGGCAAACAATATGATGATTGGCGATTTGATTTGCTTTGACTTGAATAAAGAGCCTGTCGGAGCTACTTTTATTTATCCTAATAATGAAGAGTCGTTTGTAATTCGCGATATTAATGAAAAGCATGATTCGCTTGTTGTCGTTCCGTTTAAATATGGTGACGTATTGAAAGTTGGTGATGCGATGTATAATCGCGTGCTACGCTTTGTACACAATGATGTAGAATGGCTTCCGCTTACACAAGTGGCAAAAAACTATGGTTACGACGTGAAGGGTGATGTATTGTATATGATAAATGATCGTATCATTTCTCGTGGTGCAGCAGGCTATAAACTTCAAAAAGATTTTACTCTTCGTGTTGAAGTGGAATCGTCAAAGGATATGCCGACATTATCTAAGAAGAACGATTTCAGTATAGTGCGTGTATATACGAAGACTGCGCGATATGCAGAAATCGCAAAAGATGGAAGAATACACTAAGGGCTAATCTTCCAATTATTCCTCTAGCAAGATTCATTCGTACATCTTATCAAGTGGACGCGCCGAAGTCGAGTACTTCAAGGTGCGTCCGATCGTTTTTTATAGATGAACCCATAATTTATATCATACAAAAGGGTGATTTTTATGATAAAACCAAAACTTTTTGGCATTGAAATTTGGTGGGCGAATATAAATGCTCTTATCTTTGCCTACGTATAAATCTAAAATCTACATGAACAACAAAATATCACTAACCGATGTAACGTTCCTTCTTCAAGAAAGCGTAGAAGGGTTGTCAACAAGGTTTAATGCCATAATGAACTTCTTCCGTTTCTTGAAATATAGCCACTCAGAAATCTCCTATATGTAAAACATAAAATATTACGATTATGAAAACTTTTATTCTTTGTACCCTTTTGTCTTTGTGTTCGTTGCATACATTTGCTCAAGAACCGAGGCGTACTCCTGTAGACAATAACGTAAGTCATTGTATAACAGATAAAGAATTCAACGAAATGCGTCTTCTCGTTGTAGGAAAGGATAATGTTATGATTGGCGATTTAACCTGCTTCGATGGCAATTGGTATCCGGCAGAGGTAAAATTTCTTTATCCTCAAAATGAAGAAACCTTTGTTATTCGTGATATTAACGAGAAGCATGACTCACTTGTGGTAAAGCCACAAAAAGAGAGAAAACCTTTGGTGGTTGATGGTATTGAGTTTGATCGCGTAGTACGCATGGTTTATCCGATGGACGTAGAATGGCTTCCACTTACACAGGTTGCAAAAACCTACGGCCACGATGTGAAAGGTGATGTACTATATATGATTAACGACCGCATTATATCACGTGGCGTACCAGGCTATAAACTTCAAAAAGATTTTATCCTTCGTGTGGAGGTGGAATCGTCAAAGGATATACCGACGCTGTCCAAGAAGAGCAATTTCAGCATTGTGCGTGTGTACACGAAGACCACACGATATGCTGAAATAGCCAAGGGCGGAAAAATACAATAATTGATAGATTGATTAAATGGCATAGAGAGCCTTGCTCGTAAAAGGCTCCTATGCTTTATTGTGAAGCTTTTTATAAATCCGGAATGTCATTTCCTATTGGCTTCCATATTTGCAGAAATAGGGTGCGTAGATTCGTATCCTTGTTTTTTGTATCCGTGCATGTAGGTTTGTATGCGCAAACCGTGTACGGACTTGAAGGCTTAATGGAGCAGGCAAAGGAGATATCTAGTGCGAAGGTCGCTTACTATCAACTTCAAAACGCTCGGCTAGAGTATGAGAATTATAGAAAGAGTTTTCTGCCAGCGTTCAGCTTAAGCCTGACTCCGCTTAACTTTAACCATTCGTTGCGCATACTCCAAAATCCGTTGAACGGTGAATACTATAATGTGGAAGATTATGCCAATACAATGTCTTCAGGATTGACTGTGAGCCAGAAGATAGGGCTTACTGGTGGAACCCTCTCGCTCAATAGTGCATTGAGCGTCTTGCATGAGTTTTCACGCAAGACAAATGGTTTCAGTTCTAGTCCGGTCTATTTGGCTTACACGCAACCGCTGCTTGGTGGCTATAGAAGCAATGTATACGAACGATGCATTCGTGAACTGCAATTGTCGTATATGGCGCAGTCATTAGCTTATGCTGTCGCTTCGGAGCAGCAGCGTTTGGGCAACTTGTATTTGGTGGCCTACCTTGAGAAGGAAAATTTAGCTATAGCCAAAGAAAATCTTGCGTTGGCCGATTCGCTCGTTTCAAGTGCTGAAATGAAGTACCGTTTAGGCAGAATTACGGCCTTGGATTTGAATTTGGTAAAAGCATCCCAAACGGAACAACTTTATGAGTGCCTGTCGGCAGAGAATAACTTTGCTGAAAGCAAACGACAGTTATGCTACCATTTGAATTGCGATTCTGTCGTATTGGAACTTTTGTCTGTAGAATTATTGCCAATGAAGTTGAATGCGGGTTCTGTGATGAATATGTTCCGTGAGCAGAATCCCCATCACGCGGCTCATCGCTTGTCAGAGGAAACAGCCGCCTATAAAAGTTATACGGATAAGTTGCAGACTCGTTTTAACGCGAATATATCACTCAGTTATGGCTTGAACCAATACGCAACGTCATTTTCTGATGCTTACAAGAATCCGGCACAGTGTCAGACCATCGGTGTCACATTTTCCATCCCCATTTTTCAATGGGGCATAAATCGCAACAAACGAACTATTGCGGACAACGAACAGAAAATAGCTGTTCTTCAAGAAGAAACGAAACACCTTGAAGAGGTAGATCATGTATATGGCATCGTGCAAGACTATAATCAGGCGCGTACGTCGGTCGACGTACTTCGAAGAAGTTACCTTCTTGCTGAAGAACAATACAGATTGTTTGCAAACCAGTTTTCTGCTGGTAGAGTATCAGCCAATGAGGTTTCGTTGAGCGGAAAAGATGTTCGTGAGAAGCACTTGCGATATTTGACAGCACTACAAAGTCTATATGGGAGTTATTTTTCAATACGAACCCTATCGCTATACGATTTCGTCAAGAAGAGAAAGATAGCGGAAACTCTATAACCACACCAACCATGAAAGACGACAAAACCTCATCAACACTTTATTCGGAAGAAGTCAGCGACATTGTAGAACGTATGCCCACGCGCTGGAGTTTGTGGGTGTCTATGGTGTTTTCGTTTATGATAGTCGTGGCGATTACACTTGGCTTTTTAATAGAGTATCCCGATACGGTGAGTGGCAGCGTGTCGGTAACGGGCGAAGTCTCACCTGTGAGGATGACCGTTCCTTCTACGGGACGTCTCCATTTGGTGGTAAACAATACGCAAACTGTCAAAAGAGGGCAAATCCTTGCTTATGTGGAAAGCGGAGCTGATTTCGGCGATGTGCTAGCACTTGACAGCTTGTGCAAGAAAGCCATAATGAACGGAATAATCCCTGAACTCGCGGACGAAACCTCGCTCGGCGAGCTGAATGCGGCATACGCCAATCTGTTTCTCGCTGCAATGAAATACAACAAGTTGAAAGGCTCTAAGTTGTATGTAAATATGCGGCAGACGCTGTACGATGAAGAACAGGCCGCAAGGCAGATGGTTGAGAATGTGGACAAGGAAATAGCGTTGCGCCAAGCTTTTACCGAACATCAGAAGCAAGAGTTAAGAAACGACAGCCTGTTGCTAGCGCAGGGCGCAGTCAGCGCAAATGAGGTGAACGACCGAGCTCAAAGTGTGCGTACTTCGCAAATACAACTTTACGAACTTCAGAATACGAGTTATGCAAAGATGAGCGAAGTGAGCAAGAACCATGTGGAGAAAAGCCGCATAGATATCAATGAGGAAGAAGCGCTACGAGAGGCATATGACAATGTGTCGGCTTGTCTAGGCGTGTTGGTGGCTCAGATTGGCGAATGGAAAAAGAAGTATCTTGTCGTGTCACCTATAGATGGGCGTGTGGAATATCTTGGCTTTTGGAAGAACTATATGTATGCTGCAGAAGGCCAAGACTTCGTTTCAATTGTTCCGGCACAAGGGAACGTATGTGCAGAGATGTACGTGCCGCTTGTAGGAGCTGGAAAAATAGAAGCAGGCCAGGACGTAAACATTAAACTCTATGATTATCCCTATCAGGAGTTCGGTTCCGTAAAAGGTAAGGTGGAGTCCATTTCACTCCAGTCGGCCGTTAGCCGACAGGGCAACAATACGGCTGAAACTTATCTTGTTCGTGTAGATTTCCCCGACGGCTTGCGGACCAACTATGGGAAGGTGCTGCGGTGCAACTTCGAGACCAAAGGTACAGCGGACATTATAGTTCGTAAGCAGCGCCTTATTCAACGACTTTTTGACAACCTTAGAAACGATACCGGCAAATGACATTGTTCAAAACATTCCCGATGGAATATCAAATGGACGCTAAGGACTGCGGTCCTGCTGCGTTGAAGATGGTGGCCAAATACTTTGGCCGCTACTATTCGTTGCAGTATCTTCGTGATCGTTGCGGTCTTACGAAGGAGGGCGTTTCGCTTTATGACATTAGTGCGGCAGCCGAAAGCATTGGTTTGCGTTCGGCTGCGATAAAGTGTAGTGTAGAAGATTTGGTGGTGAGCGTACCACTTCCCTGCATAGTCTATTGGGAGGAGAACCACTTCGTCGTAGTATATCGTACGAGCAAAACGCACGTTTGGGTTTCCGATCCTCTGAGGGGCCATATCAAGTATAGCAAGGCCGAGTTTTGCAAGGGCTGGCTGATGAGGGGCGAAAAAGTCGGCGTATTGCTAGCCATGGAACCTTCAACGACGTTCAAGGACCAAGGACAAGAGTTGCAGCGAAGCCGAAAAGAAGGTATGTGGAGCATACTCCGCTATTTTGCTCCTTACAAGCGCCACTTCGCACTCGTTGTCTTTGTCATGCTTTTGGCCACGCTGCTCCAGGCCATATTGCCTTTTATCTCCAAGGCTGTGATAGACGTGGGTATTAGTGCCGGCGATGTAAAGTTTATCAACTTGGTGCTGATAGGCAACGTCTGTATCCTTGTCAGCCTCATGGCCTTTAATGTGGTGCGCGACTGGATACTTATGCATATTACGGCGCGCATAAACATCGCGCTGATTGCTGACTACCTTATAAAGTTGATGAAGTTGCCCGTATCGTTTTTCGAAAACAAACTCCTTGGCGACATCCTTCAGCGTGCGCAAGACCATGAACGCATACGTAGTTTCATCATGAACAATTCGTTGTCCATGGTGTTCTCTGTGTTTACCTACGTGCTGTTTTCGGTGATACTTCTCTTTTACAATACCACGATATTTGTCATCTTTACCATAGGTTCTGTGCTCTATGTAGTGTGGGTGTTGTTGTTTTTGAAAATCCGCAAGAAACTCGATTGGCAATATTTTGACCTCATTTCCAAGAACCAGAGTTATTGGGTTGAGACGATATCTGCCATACAAGACATTAAGGTGTACAACTTTGAACGTTCGCGCCGTTGGAAATGGGAAGAGATTCAGGCTCGGCTCTATCATGTCAATAAGAATGTGCTCATTGTGACGAATCTGCAGAACTTGGGCGCACAGTTTATAGACAGTTTGAAGAACATGTCCATCGTCTTTTTTTGTGCGATAGCCGTCATCCGTGGTGACATTTCTTTCGGTGTGATGATTTCTGCGCAATTTATTTTGGGTATGTTGGGTGGCCCTTTGGCGCAGTTTATTAACTTTGTAATGGCTGCGCAGTATGCCAAGATTTCCTTCTTGCGTATGAATGAAATCCGGCAACTCGAGAACGAAGAATCCTTGCTGAGTGTCGGGGCTAGTTCCGTCATGCCCGAGTGTGGCGATATCGTACTCGACAACGTTATGTTTCGCTACTCGTCGAATGGGCCGCTTGTGCTTCAAAACGTATCGCTCCGGATACCGGAAAACAAGGTCACAGCTATTGTAGGCAGCAGCGGTTGCGGAAAGTCAACACTTTTGAAATTGTTGGTACGCCTCTATAAGCCTTCGTATGGTTCCGTGAGCATCGGCGAGATGAACATGACGAGTATGAACTTGCATTTTTGGCGTGAAATGTGCGGTGTTGTCATGCAAGATGGTAAGATGTTCAGCGATACGATACAGGCCAACATCGTCCTCGATGACGAGCACCCCGATGTGCAGCACATGTTGCATTGTTGCTCCATTGCGCAGATACGTAGCGAAATAGAAGCTATGCCGAAGGGTTTTGATACGCTTGTCGGAGAACGTGGTCGCGGTTTGAGCGGCGGACAACGCCAACGTCTGCTTATAGCCCGTGCGCTTTATCGGAATCCGCGTTATCTTTTCCTTGATGAAGCCACTAATGCGCTTGATACCATCAACGAGAGTAAGATTGTCAAGGCTTTGAATTCAGCTTTTGAGAATCGTACCGTTGTCGTTGTCGCTCACAGACTGAGTACCATACAGAATGCCGACCAAATTGTTGTCATGGATGGTGGGCGTATTGTGGAAATTGGCGACCATGAGCTTTTGATGAAGCAGCAAGGACATTATTATCGCTTGGTACAGTCGCAAAGTTTGAAGTAACCTTAACCTAATAGTATCATGTTTTTTGGAGAAATAAAGAACCATTATGTAAAAGCAATGTCTTTGCTTTTGCAGTCTTTTGAAGAGAATTTGTATAATCCGTTCGCTTTGATAGACCGAACCGAACTGAAGATAATCTATGCGTCAACAAGTATGTTGAACGTATTTAAAGAAAGTTTGAATACTGAATCAGAGGACCTTTTGCAGATAAAAGCTGAAGCAGAACAGCAATTATTGCCGCTTTATGCGGAAAGATATGCATCGGTAAATACACTCTTTGAACAACTTTCGGAAAAAGACTGGAGTGTGGTTCGCTTTGGGGTGGAAATTGGTACGCGTTCAATCGGCAAGCGCGAAATTGTCTATATTGTTAGTGCGACGAAAGTTGAAATTCCTAATGCAGATGGACGTGACTATGTGTTGCTTTCCTTGTCATTAGCTTCAAACAACCCTCATCATCGCATAGCTGTATGCATAGAGAACGCTCGGGGTGAACGCCGTCATTTTGTGAAGTTAGTAAATGGTAGCGAATGGGAAGAATATAATAAACAGCGTTTGACTCCAACTGAAGTCCATGTTTTGTTGATGTCTGGATATGGTATGACAATGGACGAAATGTCAACGATAATGTCATGCTCAAAAAATACAATTAAGACGCATCGTTCTCATATCATGGAAAAACTCTCAGCGAATGGTATGGTAGAAGCTTTGGTTTCGGCCATGAACTGGAAATCATTTTTCAATGGGAAGTAACTTGCTCCAAGTTAGTAGCAAAAAAACGTTGCTCAAGAATACTTGGGCAACGTTGTATATTTACGATTATTTGATTCTTAACTGCGATGCAATTCTTTGATTGGCTCGTGTTCTAGTGTAAATCCTCCGCACTTTGAATTCAGGAAGTTGCTTGATGGTGTCAATTTCTTTAGACGACTCAATTTCTGTCAGTAAGATGAACGATTTGTCAATCTTCTGGCCATCTACGTTGTTCTTAAGTATTTTGTCGTTTATCATATAGAGCACTTTGTCGTTCTTTGTTTCAATGCCTTGCTCTTTTGCAATAGAGGGTAATGAAGTAAATTGGCGGTCTTGTGGCAACAGCACTTTGATAATCATGTGATATTTAGTGCCGTTTATTTCAACAACTCCATTTTGCTTGGCTGGAATTGTAAAATTTTCGTGTTTGCCATTTATGTCTTTGATTTGCAGTTCTTGAGCGTTGTTGGGATATACAATGTTGATTGTGCCATCTGAGAATGAAACTTTGTTCATATCAATTCCTACATATGAACCGATGAATTCATTGTCGTTGCCAATAAATGCGACGCCGCTTGTGTTGAAATCTTTATCGGTAATAACCCTTAGTTCTTCGTTCTCGTCAGTAGTGCAGCATGCCGTTTTTGATTGGCTAAAACCTGCAAAGCATATGCAGGACAATGCGATTGTAAGAAGAGTCTTTTTCATGATGTTGATGTTTGGGGAATGTAATACGTTTGGGTGAGTTACAACGCAAGACTTACATACGTACAGTAATGCGCGGTTTTGAGAAAAAAGGTCGGCCGTGTCAATTTTTCTGCTGCAAATCTATAGCCTTTTGGTTACATTGGCAAACATTGTGGGGGGAGGGGATTTTTAGTGTTCGACTATTAAAATCACCCTTTTGTATGATATAATTGGGGCGTTCAAGGCATTCTCTTGCCAATTCTGCACACAAAAAAGCGTTGGCATAAGGTTCCTAACCTTATGCCAACGCAGAGTTGTATATTGATTTTGGGATTTACTTCGTTTCTTCCCATTTGGGAGGAGTGAGTCCCATGAGGTTTCGCACGAAAAAGTCGTAGCGCTTGTGTTCTCCGAAGTCCTCGCCCATGGTGTGGTGGGCGCCGGGAATCATGACGAGTTCAAAGTCTTTGCCGGCTTTGATGAGCGCATTGGCCACCTGCATGGTGGAGGCCGGATCCACGTTGTCGTCAAGTTCGCCGCCAACGAGCATCAGCGGGCGTTGAAGACGCCAGGCGTTGTCCACGTTCGAACACTCGCTGTAGGTGGAGTCGACGGGGTAGCCCATCCAAAGTTCGTTCCACCAGATTTTGTCCATACGGTTGTCGTGGCATCCGCAAGCAGAGTAGGCCGCTTTGTAGAATTCGGGATGGAAAAGTACAGCTGCGGTCGATTCTTGTCCGCCGGCTGAGCAACCGAATATGCCCACCCGTGCGGTATCGAGCGAGGGGTAGCGCTCTGCAGCAGTCTTTATCCAAGCCATGTGGTCGGGCAGTCCGGCATCCTTCAAGTTTTTGTAGCAGACTTCTTCAAAAGCCTTGGAGCGGAACGATGTGGTCATGCCGTCCACCTGCACTACGATGAATCCGAGCTCGGCGAGCGAGGTCATCCACCAGTTGTACGGCGTGAACGACTTTGGCACGTATTGGTTGCCTGGGCCGGAGTAGATGTATTCGATGACGGGATATTTCTTCGTGGCATCGAAGTTTGTGGGGCGGTAGATGAGGCCCCACATTTCCGTCTTGCCGTCGCGGCCCGGAGCATGGAACACTTCCGGTGCTTTCCATCCGTTCTGCTGCAGGCGAGTGATGTCGGCCGTTTCGAGCGTCATGGCCACGCTGCCGTCCGTTGCGTTGCGCAGCACACTCTTGGGTGCATTGGTAACGGTGGAATATTTGTCCACGAGATATTTCCCGTCTGGCGAGTACCACACCTCGTGGTTGCCCTCTTCGGGCGTGAGGCACTTGAGGTTCTTGCCGTCGAAGCCTATGCGGTAGAAGTGGATGAGGTAGGGGTCTTCGTTGGCATTCATGCCGTTGGCGGAGAAATAGATGACGCGGTTCTCTTCGTCAACGCGTTGTATGCCGCGCACGTACCAATGGCCTTTGGTCACTTGGCGCACGGGGCGTCCTGTGGCGCGGTCGTAGAGGTAGATGTGGTTGTAGCCGTCGCGTTCGCTAGTCCAAAGCATCTGTTTGCCGTTGGCAAGGAACTGGCGGTAGATGAGGGGATAGTCGATGTATTTTTCTTCCTTTTCTTCTACGAGGGAACGAACCGCTCCGTCGCTGGCCGACATTTCAAGCACGCGGTACACCTTGTGGCCGCGTTCGTTGTACTCGAAAGTGACGGCGCGGCTGTCGGCGTTCCACTCCGGTGCGGTCACGTCGAACTGGTGGGCGAAGAGGTCGGTAGACGGAATGAGCTTCTTCTCTCCATCGGCAGAGAAGATGCATGGCACACGGAAGTTGAGTTCGTCGCCGGGCTTGGCATACTCTTGCTTGTGGAGTTTGGGCTGCAGTTGGTCCGTGGGCGACGACTCCACGTAGTAGACGTAGCGCTTTTGTGCCGGACGGATGCGCGTGGAGCATACCATGCGAGAGTCGGGCGACCAGCTGATGTGGGAAGAGTAGTAGTTGCCGGGCGTGCCGTCGAGACTCAGCTGCGTTTCTTTGCGTGTCTTTACGTTGCGCACGTATACGTTGTCGTTCTTGATGAAGGCTTCCATTGTGCCGTCGGGCGAGGTCACAGCGCCCCAGTCTTTCTCGTCGTCGACTTCCATCCAGTGGCGTGGGGTGGGAGAGGGGGGCACGGTGCCTGTGCGCTGAAGGTTGTTGTGGGCTATGGCGTAGCTCCAGTATGCTCCGCCGCGGGTGAAGCGCAGCGTGTCGGCCGTGGCGTTGAGGCGACACTCGCGGAGGTTGAGCCAGCGGTCGTTCACGTCCGTCTCGCCTTGGGTGCGGAGCGCCTCGGCCAACTTTTTGGCATCGAGCAAGGAGGTGCGGCGGGCGTTGGCGGCATCGATGCGTTCGTAGGTCTCGCCCTCGGGCGTGTTGCGGACGTACCAAAAGCTGCGGCCGTCGTCGGCCCAGTGGGGATTCATGTTGGAATAGTAGACGTTGTTGGAACTGAATTTGCTCCGCAACGCATAGGCGCGCTTGTAGTCGGCGGCGGTTCCTTGCGCAAGGGCAGAGGCTGCAAGGAACAGTCCGGCAGCAAGGGATAGAAGAGGTTTTTCGTACATATATAATATATAGGGTTTGACGTGTGAGATGAATCGGTTTAGTCTTTGTGGAATTCAAATTTATTCATAATCCCGCAAATCTGCGCACATAGTTTCTGCAGAATGTCGTAATTTTGCACGCGGAAAGCGAAATATGAACGATTATTATAGCTTCGTGCCGAATTTCGCTCTTGCCGAGTGCTTGTCAAACCTCGTAAAAAACAAGATTAAATGCTTAACCAATCTGCCGAAATCCGCCGGAAGCGCCCGTCGGTCAGCATTCCTTTCATGATTCTTGGCGTGCTGTTCTGTGTATGTCTCATCGCAGCAAATCTTTTGGAAACGAAGCAAGTCGCCGTAGGTCCGTTTAGTCTTACGGCGGGGCTTATTGTGTTTCCCGTTTCGTACATCATCAACGACTGCATGGTGGAGGTGTGGGGCTTTCGCCGCGCGCGCCTCATCATCTGGCTTGGATTTTTCATGAACTTTCTTTTCGTCTTCTTCGGCTTTGTGGCCGATGCGCTTCCCGGTGCGCCTTATTGGAACGGCGAAGAAGGTTTCCATGCCATGTTCGGACTGGCACCGCGCATCGCCGGTGCTTCGTTTCTCGCATTTCTCGTAGGCTCTTTCCTGAACGCTTACGTTATGAGCCGCATGAAGCTCGGCACAACGGGCGAACAGCGCTTTTCGCTTCGTGCCATCGCTTCTACCGTTGTTGGCGAAACGGCCGACTCGCTTGTGTTCTTCCCTCTCGCCCTTGGCGGCGTTGTGCCTTGGGAGGTGATGCCCGCACTCATGATAAACCAAGTGGTGCTGAAAACGGTCTACGAAGTCATAGCCCTTCCCGTCACGCTCCGTGTGGTGCGTAAACTCAAGAAAATAGAGGGCGAGGAAGTCTACGACAAAGGCATCTCCTACAGCCCTTGGCGCATCTTTGAACTTTGAAGCCCGTTCCTTCGTTTCTTCTTAGGGGGACACACAGACGTTCCCTGCACTTCATAAAGTAAAAATATGGAAAAACTCGACAATACTCGTGCCTTGGTCGTCTTCAGTGGCGGCCAAGACTCAACGACATGCCTCTTTTGGGCAAAGAAGCACTTCAAGGAAGTGTATGCTCTCAGTTTCGTTTACGGTCAGAAGCACGTCCACGAAGTGGACTTGGCCGAAGATATAGCCCGCGAAGCCGGTGTCCATTTCGACCGCATGGACGTAAGCTTCATAGGCGCCCTCGCCCACAATTCGCTGACGGACCAGACCATAGTGATGGACCAGGTGAAGCCCGCCGACGGACCGCCCAACACGTTCGTGCCCGGCCGTAACCTGTTTTTCTTGAGCATAGCTGCCGTCTATGCCCGTGAGCGCGGCATCCGCCACTTGGTGACGGGGGTGTCGCAGACCGACTTCTCCGGCTACCCCGACTGTCGCGACAGCTTCATCCGTTCGCTCAACGTGACGCTCAACCTTGCCATGGAAGAGCAGTTCGTCATCCACACGCCGCTCATGTGGATCGACAAGTGCGAAACGTGGGCCTTGGCAGACCGCCTCGGTGTGCTCGACACCATACGTTACCGCACGCTCACCTGCTACAACGGCATTCCCGGCGATGGTTGCGGCCATTGCCCCGCCTGCAAGCTTCGCCGCGAGGGCCTAGAGCAGTATCTTTCCTCGAAGACGGGAAAATAACAAAACCTGCGGATATAGATGGCGCAGAGTTTGTCTACCACAGGGTGTTTTACTGGTTTTTGTTTTCCCAATCAAAAATTCTTGGAATCTTGAATAACCTAACTTGCCCCCGTGTGCTTACGCATTTCAAGCACACCTTTAGCCTATATCCCAAACTTTCAGTCCTCCTCCCCTAACCAATCTCTTTTTTTATGCGCGACGATCTCCATCTCAATGCCCTTGGACGCAAAACAGAGTACAAGTCCGACTACGCACCCGAAGTGCTCGAAACCTTCATCAACAAGCATCCCGACAACGACTATTGGGTACGCTTCAACTGCCCCGAATTCACCAGTCTGTGCCCCATCACTGGTCAGCCCGACTTTGCCGAAATACGCATCTCCTACATCCCCGGAGAAAAAATGGTTGAGAGCAAAAGCCTCAAGCTCTATCTCTTCAGTTTCCGCAACCACGGTGACTTCCACGAGGACTGCGTGAACGTCATCATGAAGGACCTCATCCGCCTAATGGCTCCGAAGTACATCGAAGTGACCGGTCTGTTCACCCCCCGCGGCGGCATCAGCATCTACCCCTATGCCAACTACGGCATACCCGGCACGAAATACGAACGCTTGGCCGAATATCGCCTTCAGCAGCACGACTTGTAAAAAGTGCGTGCGCATTTCGTGAAAATTCCAAGGCATGAAATTAAAATTCCAAGGCTTGAAATTAAAATTCCAAGCCTTGGAATTTTTGTCCCAAATCTTGGAATTTATTTTGGGACTGCAGATTGTTGATTCTCAATGTGTTATGAGGATTGCTCATTCAGGGCCATTTTTGCGCTGTTGACGAGGACTTTTCCTTCGGAGGGTGAGGCCTGAAAATGTAGTGCTTGTAAGCATCGCACAGATTGCATAATTTCCTTTTTTACTCTCGGCTTTTTCAAGAAAAAAGCCCATCTTCGCATTTTGAAATGCTTAAAGCCACGAATTATGACTTCTTACACCAAATATCTCGACCCCAAGGCCGACCTCACCTTCAAAAAGATTTTCGGCAACCATCCCGACTTGCTGATAAGTCTGCTCAATGCCCTGCTTCCCTTGGAGCAAGACCAGCAGATTGAGAGCGTGGAGTATCTGCCCGCAGAACTCGTGCCCGTCGACCCCATCCATAAGGACACCATAGTGGATGTGCGGTGTAAAGACGCGTCGGGGCGCCAGTTCGTGGTGGAGATGCAGATGGCATGGACCGATGCTTTTAAGCAGCGCGTCCTTTTTAACGCCTCTAAGGCCTACGTGAGCCAGGCAGAGATGGGTTACCACTATGCCGACTTGCAGCCAGTCTATTCGCTCAACCTCGTAAACGATATCTTCGAGAAGGACATGAAAGAGTATAAGCACAACTACCGCATTGTGCGCGACAAGTACTCCAATAAAGTGATAGAAGGACTGTGCTTCACGTTCATAGAATTGCCAAAGTTCCGTCCCCACACGATGGACGAGAAGCGCATGACCATCCTTTGGCTGCGATTCCTTACCGAGATAAACGACAAGACGCGCCAAGTGCCCGCCGAACTTCTTACCGACCCCGAAATAAGCAAAGCTTTGGAAGAAGTGAAAGTCTCGGCATTCACCGAAAGCGAACTCCGCGCCTACGACAAGTTTTGGGACGTGGTGAGCAGCGAGAAGACGTTGCTTTCGGAAAGTTACAAGGAAGGTGTGGAAGAGGGTGAAGCAAAGAAAGCTATACAGATAGCCAAAAACTTGCTCTCGCTCCATGTGCCCATCGAAACCATCGTTGAAGCAACCGGTCTGACAAAAGAAGAAATAGAAAAACTTTAGGGATTGCATATAGCCGTGCTGTAATGTGAATCCCCGATAAGTTTCTTCTTTATAAAAAGTATATTACAATGACTTCTTACACCAAATATCTCGACCCCAAGGCCGACCTTACCTTCAAAAAGATTTTCGGCAACCATCCCGACTTGCTGATAAGTCTGCTCAATGCCCTGCTTCCCTTGGAGCAAGACCAGCAGATTGAGAGCGTGGAGTATCTGCCCGCAGAACTCGTGCCCGTCGACCCCATCCATAAGGACACCATAGTGGATGTGCGGTGTAAAGACGCGTCGGGGCGCCAGTTCGTGGTGGAGATGCAGATGGCATGGACCGATGCTTTTAAGCAGCGCGTCCTTTTTAACGCCTCTAAGGCCTACGTGAGCCAGGCAGAGATGGGTTACCACTATGCCGACTTGCAGCCAGTCTATTCGCTCAACCTCGTAAACGATATCTTCGAGAAGGACATGAAAGAGTATAAGCACAACTACCGCATTGTGCGCGACAAGTACTCCAATAAAGTGATAGAAGGACTGTGCTTCACGTTCATAGAATTGCCAAAGTTCCGTCCCCACACGATGGACGAGAAGCGCATGACCATCCTTTGGCTGCGATTCCTTACCGAGATAAACGACAAGACGCGCCAAGTGCCCGCCGAACTTCTTACCGACCCCGAAATAAGCAAAGCTTTGGAAGAAGTGAAAGTCTCGGCATTCACCGAAAGCGAACTCCGCGCCTACGACAAGTTTTGGGACGTGGTGAGCAGCGAGAAGACGTTGCTTTCGGAAAGTTACAAGGAAGGTGTGGAAGAGGGTGAAGCAAAGAAAGCTATACAGATAGCCAAAAACTTGCTCTCGCTCCATGTGCCCATCGAAACCATCGTTGAAGCAACCGGCCTTACAAAAGAAGAAATAGAAAATCTTTAGTTGACAACACAAACGAAAAAAGACTTATGGGCAAACGCATACGCCGTATCGGCCTGATTATTCTTCGCCAAAAATATTTTTGGACCATCCTTCTCTTCGTAGCTTGGGTAGGCTTCTTTGACGAAAACAGCTACTACCACCGTTACGAACTCGACCAGCAAAACGAGGCACTGCGTAGCGACATCCGGCAGTACGAAGAACGCTACAACAGCGATACACGTGAACTCAACGACCTTCAGCAAAATCCAGAGGCCGTCGAGCGCGTGGCGCGCGTGAATCTGCTCATGAAAACAGCCGACGAAGACGTCTATGTCATAGAATAACCTAAGGGCAATCCTATCATACAACCCCAAGAAATCCAACGTTCAAGTCCATGCGTCCCTTTCTATATAAGTTGGGCGGCATACTCCTCGTGGTAGGAGCTGCAAGCCCTATGTTCATTCCCCAATATGCCCCCTACATATTTACGCTCGGGGCTTTGTTGTTCAGTTCCGTACAGTTGGCCGACCGCTACGAAGGCCAAAATCTGGCCATCCGTCGTCTGCGCCGCCAACAAATGTTTGGAGCACTCCTTCTGCTCATCTCTGCGGCCCTTATGCTATGTAGCCACTTCGCCGTAGCCCCCTTCCGCGGACGCGAATGGGGCATCACACTCCTCATCGCCGCAGTGCTTGAAGTCTATACCGTTTTCCGCATAGCCCACGAAGAGGAAAAGAACCGAAAAGGTCAATGACGAGATTATGAAAAGCTCTTCCGTAGTGTGAAAAACTTGCTACGTTTCGTAACATTTGCCACGCCAAATCCCAAAAATGATTTATACACAAGAATCTTTAAGCCCGCGTGGTGAATAAAAAGGAGCGCAACTTTGTATATTTGTGCTGCAATTGACGGAAACCCCCTACTTCCCCACGGTTCGTAGCTCCCTTTCGCCAATGCATCTCAAGTGAACATTGATGAATATGGCAAAGTTTTACCTACTCATATCCTCTCTGCTATTGCTCACCTCATGTGCTGAGCAATACAACATAGCGGGCAATTCGTCGGTCTCCAGTTTGGACGGACGTACGCTCTACTTGCGGGATGCACCGGAAAACTTGTCTGCTCACACAGTGAAGGTTCAGCGCACCGACGGTTGCATCGACTCGTGCAAAGTCATACATGGGCGTTTCAGCTTCGCCGGCGATGTCGATTCCGTACGCATGGTGCTCCTCTACTCCGGTTCGCAGTGCGTCATGCCAATGGTCATCGAAAACGGTAATCTCAGCGTGCAGGTCGACAACGTGGGCCAGCGCGTGAGCGGCGGACCGCTCAACGACAAACTCTACCGCTTCTTCCAAAAGAAAAACCGTCTCGACAACGAGATGTGGGAGCTACAGCAGCGCACCATCAGCATGATTCGCAATGGCGAAACGGCCGAAACCATAGAAAAGAAAATCGGAACGAAAGCACAAAAACTCGCAAAGCGCGCCGAAGATCTCGAAACGAACTTCGTGATGGAAAACTACACCAATGCGCTTGGCACGGGCTTCTTCCAGCTCCTCTGCTCGCAGTATCCCACCCCCGTGATGACTAGCCAAATACAGCGCATTGTCGAAAAAGCCCCGAACTGCTTCCTCGCCAATCCCTTCGTGCGCAGCTACATCCACCAAGCACGTATGCGTATGGAAGCACAAGGCATGCCCCAAACCGATGCTTGCGGAACAATCACCATCACACATACCATCACCTGCCCGTAGGTTCACCTGCACAACCAAGGAAAAGTAAGTCAATCAATAAAGAAATCCCGACCTTCAGCTTAGCGCTGCCGGTCGGGATTCGTGTTTAGTACAGACAAACCCTTTAGTCCGAAAGTCCGTCGTCGCCCGTCGTGTCTTGGTTCTTGTCGCGCACAATGCTTGAAGCTGAGCCATCGAGCGGAATCTCCACGGTAAAAGCTGGGCCTTCCTCTATGCCCACCTGACCAATCTGTGCACCCAGGCGGATGGCATGGCCGTCACTCTTCTCGCTGTCGAAAGCCATGCCGAGCAACACGGTGCCCTGCTTTTCGCTGTCGCTCAGGAAATCGGCGAAAGCCTCGCGGGTGTAGGAATGCGTGAAGAACTCTTCGCCGTCCGATTTGATGGTAACGTCCACGCGGTTGTCGTAGAACTTCTTCCCCAACTCATCCGTGACCGTGGGGAGCGATTTGTCCGCCTCGCGCTTTATCGAAATCTCAAAGCGGTGGCCAGCAAGCGTAGCTGTGTAAGTGTTGCTTTGTGCCGGGTCGGCATAAGGCGTATCGCTAGCCGTTTGCTGAACGGTAGAGTCGGCTGTAGCATCAGTCTTGTCGCTCTTCCCCGATCCGCAAGCACAAAAAGTGGCCGAAAGCGCAAGAGCCGATATGGCGAGTGTAATTTTGTCCTTCATAATATATATTATAGTGTCTGTTATTAATGGGCAATCCGTAATGTGGAGCCACAATGTCGGGCAAAATAACAAAAACTTAATCAGTTGAACAAGGAAAGAAGCCGTAGAGTGGCGCGTTACGGTGGATTTGTGTACATTTGCCACTGTTTCTTGTACGGCATTCTTCCATAGCCGCACCATCGTACTTCGTAAAATACAACTTAATGTATACCTTACGCCACGTTCCATTCCGCTTGACCTTTGCACTCCTGCTCCTTTCGGCAATCGCCTTCTCGTGTCAACGCGCGCCATCGTCCAAAGCCGACGCGCGCGACACCATAGCAACAACCCAAGTCGACACCACGGCACACATCGTCATGCAAGTCAACAAATGTTCACGACTCTACACCTCCGAGTACGAGATACACAAAGTGGTGACCCATTCCGACAAACCCACCGTAGAAGGACAAGTGCTTGGCATGAAATTCGCCATGCCCACACGCATCGGTCAACGCAAAGTGGCCATTCCCATCACCGTCACGCTCAAAGCCTACATAGACTTCTCCGCATTCTCCTCAGCCAACGTGAAGCGCACCCCCTCGGGCGGCATCGTGCTTACGCTTCCCGATCCGCAAGTCGTGGCAACCGCCTCGCGCGTGGACCACGACGGCGTGCGACAATACATCGACCTCACCCGTTCGCGCTATTCCGATGAGGAAATAAGCAACTTCGCCCGTCAAGGTGCCGACAGCATCATGAGTCATGCCACAGCGCTCGACATTGTGGCGCAAGCTCAGCGCAGCGCCGCCGAACTCCTGGTGCCCATGCTGCGACGGATGGGCTACGACGAAGCACAAATCACCATAAGCTTTCGAAACGACTTTAACGAAGAAAGTCTTTTCAAGAAACTTCAACTTCAATGACACCAACTCCCAATCATCGACCTAAAGAGAAATACCCCCGCGTTGGGCGTACGCTCATCGTAGCCCTCGTGCGCTACTGGTGGCTGTGGCTCGTTGTAGCCGCCCTAGTGGCCGTGGCCGTCGTGGTGCGCACCGTAAGTGAACATCCGCCCGTCACGCTCGAAGTGAAGCGCAACACACGCATTGATGTCACCCCCGAAGAAGTGCGCTCCATCCGCGACATCGGGCAGTGGGAGTTTATGTCCGTAACCACCGAAGAACTCGTGGAGTGGAACCGTAGCCGCACCTTTGGCACCGACCGCCTAGTGCGCATCTATACCGGCACGCTACGACTGGGCGTCGACATGAAAAAGTGTAACGACGACTGGTTCACCTCCCTGCCCGACTCCGTGGCAGCGCTCAAACTACCACCCGTAGAACTTCTCGACTCCAACTTCATTGACGAAGCACGCACACGCTCCTTCTACGAAAAAGGAAGCTTCCCGCCCCAAGCAGCCGACGAACTCTACCGCAAAGCACGCACACAGATGATCGAGCGCTGCCTCACCGCCCAAAACCTTCAGACCGCCGAGCGCAACGCCCGTGAACGCATCTCACAAGTGTTCCGCGCCATGGGCTTCAAGCGCGTCGACATCACCTTCGAAGCAAGTCCGAAGGCCAAATGACGCACCCATTATATATATGTAGTATTATACCCCTCAAAGAAATCGCCCAAAAGTGTTCAAACCATACGCCCTCCGCCTTCTGCTCCTCTTTGCAGTAACCCTCACGCTACTGTCGTGCCACCACGACGCGGAAGAAGAAACCCCACTTCCCGACTATACCACCGGTCGTACCGTGCTCGTCTACATGGTGGCGCAGAACAGTCTTGGCTCTAGCAAGTGCCACAAAAGCGACTCCCTCGAAATTATGAACGGCGCGCAGTACATTCCCCAAAACGGCCGTGTGCTCATGTTCATCGACGACGACCGCGCACCACGCCTCTACGAAGTGACACGGAGCGCAAAGTCCCCACGCCTCGTACGCCAGTGGACCGACGACGTCTGCTCTGCAGACCCCGCAGTGTTGAAGGACGTGCTCATATACATGCGTACAAATTTTAAGGCCGCCGACTACGGGCTTGTCATGTGGTCACACTCCGACGGATGGATACCTGCCACGAACAAAAGCTACCCCGCTTACATCTCCGAATTCAGCACTTTGCCCACCGTCAGTTCCTTCGGCATAGACACGGGCACCAACAAACTCTCCTCCAACAAAGGCCCACAAATGGACGTAGCCGACATGGCTTCCGCCATCAGCGAAGCTGGCGTACATTGCAAGTTCATCTTCTTCGATTCCTGTCTTATGCAGAACATCGAAGTGGCCTACGAACTCCGTAACGCTGCAGACTACATCGTGGCTTCGCCCATTGCCACTCCCGGCGCCGGTTCCTACTACACCCACGACATTCAAAACGGATTCTTCTCTGCCGACCCCTCCGACATAGCGCGAACCTATCTTTCCGACGTTCAAAGCACCGAACTGCAAAGCGACTATGCCGACTTCGGAATTGTTGTCAGCTCCATACGCACCGACCGTCTGCAGCCCCTCGCCGATGCCATGCGCGAAGCATTGCCTCATTCCCTACTGGCCAACGGACAAACCATCGACCTTGCAGAAAAAGGCGTACTCAACTACCAAACTTATTGCGCCAACTATTTCTACCGCCCCCACAACTACGACATGCGTCAAACTTTGCGCGCCATTCTTCCCGACAGCTATTTCGCAAAGGTCTGCACCGCACTCGACGACGCCGTCGTCTATCACGGTTCAACCGAAACGTTCTGGATTGGCCCCGGCTATTGGACAACGAAAACCGTGCCCGTAGCAACCGACGACTATCGCGCCGTGAGCATGTTCGTCCCCCAAGACATTTACAAAACCAATGCAGTGGCTTGTGAGTTTGGCAATCTCAACGACCATTTCCGTGCCACATCGTGGTTCAAAGCCGCAGGATGGGACACCATTTTCAAAGAGAACTGAACATAATAGCTACGATTCGTCCGCTTTTGCGTACTTTTGCAAGAGCGGACGAACTCTATAGCGCAGCGTCCCGTCACTTTTTACCCACATTCCCCGAATATGAAACGCATCTTCCTTATAGTAGCAAGCCTCGTGGCCTCGTTCACCGGCTTTCAAGGCCTGGAAGCGCAAACCGCCCCCACGCCGCTCACCCTGGAGAACATCACCTCCGGAAAGTATTCGCCCCAGTACGTCTACGGCGTCAACCCCATGAAGGACGGAGAAACCTACACGCAACTCTCGCCCGACAGCAAGCGCATCATCCGCCGCTCCTTCAAGACCGGAAAAGACCTTGAAACCATCTTCGACGTCACCGAAGCACGCGGTCCCGTGAAGCTCGAAACCATCGACGGCTACATCATGTCGCCCGACGAGCGTCGCATTCTCCTCCGCACACAGACCAAAGCCATCTACCGTCGCTCCTACACCGCCGTCTACTACATCTACGACGTGCAGAACCACAAGTTCGAGCCCCTCTCCGAAGGCGGCCCGCAGCAGATGCCCCTCTTCTCGCCCGACGGCAACGTTATCGCCTTTGCCCGCGACAACAACCTATTCCTCGTGAAACTTCTCTTCGGCAACGCCGAAACCCAAGTCACCAAGGACGGAAAGTTCAACGAAGTGCTCAACGGCATTCCCGACTGGGTCAACGAAGAAGAGTTCACCACAGCCCGCTCCTTTGACTTCTCCTCCGACAGTCAAATGCTCGCTTGGATACGTTACGATGAGTCCAAAGTGCCCGTCTATGCCATACAGCAGTTCAAGGGCATGTATCCCGAGCGCACCGAGTGTGACGACTATCCCGGCGAATACCGCTACAAATACCCCGTAGCAGGAGCCAAAAACAGCGACGTCAAAGTTCTCACGTTCGACATAAAGAACCGTGTGACGCGCGAACTCAAACTTCCGCTCGATTCCGACGGGTATGTGCCTCGCATCCACTTCACTTCCGACGCCGCCAAACTTGCCGTCGTTACCCTCAACCGCCATCAGGACCGCATGGACATCTACATGGCCAACCCCCGCAGCACCGAGTGCAAACTCGTTGTCCGTGAAGAGAATCCCAAATACGTTACCGACGAAGCCTACGGCAGTCTCAAGTTCTACGGCAACCATTTCGCCTACATCTCCGACCGTTCCGGCTATCGCCACATCTATTGGTACAACCTCAACGGTCAGCTTGAACGTCAGGTGACAAAAGGAAACTACGACGTAAGCGCTTTCTACGGTTACGACGAGCAAAGCGGACGTTTCTACTACGCTTCACACGAAGAAAGTCCGCTGCGCACAGCCATCTATTCCATCGACAAGAACGGCAAGCAGCGTAAAATCTCCACCGAAACAGGTACCAACCGTGCCACCTTCAGCACTTCGCTGAAATATTTCCTCAACGTCTACTCCTCAGCCCAGCAGCCTCCTATCACCACGTTGCGCCAGGCCTCCGACGGAAAAGTACTTGCAACCCTCATAGATAATGCCGAACTCAAAGAAAGCGTAGCAGCCGTGTCCGGTCAGAAAGAATTCTTCAGCTTCAAAACTGGCGAAGGTGTAGAACTCAACGGATGGATGGTCAAGCCGCGCAACTTTGACGCTTCAAAGAAATATCCCGTCATCATGTACCAATACTCCGGGCCCGCCTCGCAGGAAGTGACCGACTCTTGGAACATGGGCTTCTACCCCGGAAGCGTCTTTGAAAGCTATATGGCCGACAAAGGCTTCATCTTCGCCTGCGTGGACGGACGCGGCACGGGAGCACGTGGCGCCGATTTTGAGAAATGTACCTACTTAAACCTCGGCGACCTTGAGTCAAAAGACCAAGTCGAAACAGCCATCTATCTCGGTACTCTTCCCTACGTCGACAAAGACCGCATAGCCATTTGGGGATGGAGCTTCGGCGGATTCAACACACTCATGTCCATGAGCGAAGGCCGTCCCGTATTCCGTGCGGGCGTGGCTGTAGCAGCACCTACAAGCTGGAAGTATTACGACACGGTCTACACCGAACGTTACATGCGCACTCCCAAAGAAAATGCCACCGGCTATGCCACAAACCCCATAGTCCGTGCTTCAAAGCTCAGCGGAGACCTACTTCTTATCCACGGAACAGCCGACGACAACGTGCATTTCCGCAACTTCGCCGAAGTGGAAGAAGCATACGTGCAAGCCGGAAAACTTTTCCGCGAACAAGTTTACACCAACCGCAATCACTTTTTGCAAGGAGGCAACACCCGTCTCCATCTCTTCCGCACCATCACAAGTTTCTTTGAAGAAAAACTGAAATAACAGACCGCGCCAAAGCGCAGATCCAACCTAAAACGAACCGGCTGCAAGCTATTAGCTCGCAGCCGGTTCGTTTGGTTAACGTGTGGTACTATAAAACAAAAATCTAAGCACCTACCTTTCAATCCAATTCTTGAATGCCAACGCACGGTCTCTGCTGATTACTACGACTTCGTCATCGCAATGCCTTAGTTCCACAATAAGTTTGGAGTTTACATAAGTGCGGATATTCTTGATGCTGTTCAAGCTTATGATGTATTGTCTGTTTATTTTGAAGAAGAGCTCCGGGTTTAGCATGTTCTCCAATTCGTTGATGCTGATGTTGATGTAGAAATGCTTTCCGTCGTTCATGCTTACAAGGCACGACCTGTTCTCTCTCTTAAAATATAGAATATCTTCCACATTGATGGGAATAAGTTCGTCTCCTTTGTTGATGAGAAAACGTTGCCTATATTTATGCAGTGTATCTTCTTGTATGATAGAGTCCGTTTCGCTGTTGGTAAAATAAAGTTTGCAGACTTTATCCAATGCTTTAGCCAAATCCTTATAATCAATAGGCTTTAGCAAGTAATCAACTCCGTTGTGTCTAAAAGCTTCTATGGCATATTCTTCATAGGCAGTAGTGAAAATAATAGGGGCGCAAATATCAAGTTCTTTGAATACATCAAAAACATCTGCATCTTGAAGGCGGATATCCGAAATGATGAGGTCATAATCGTTCTTAATAGCAAGAGCATTTCTTATTTCATCCGTATTGCGTAAAGGCTCGTCTACTACGAATGTCTTGTCATATTTCTTAAGCAACATAGTGAGGCGCTCTGCATTAAAAGGTTCGTCTTCTATTATAAGAATTCGTTTCATTACTTGTCTGTTTTGTGTACTATTGGCAATATTGCGGTAAATGTATTTTCTGTGATTTGAAATTGAGGGGCTTCGCGTTTCTCTAGCGTATAACGTTCGCGCAAGTTCTTCAGACCTAACCCAAAAGATTCTTTATCTTGTTTTGTTTCATTGTTCTTTGGTGAAATGTTATTTTGTATCGTTAAATGGTTTTTTTCTTTCCATATTCTAATGATTATAGGGTTGGTGCATTGAAGCTTGTTGTGCTTGATAGCATTTTCTACAAGAACTTGAATGCTCAGAGTCGGTATTAAATCCTCTTCTTGGATACCTTCATTATTGAATTCAATGTCTATACAATGTGGAAAACGTAGTTTTTGCATGTCCAGATAACTTAGGGTGAAATCTATGGCTTGTGGAATGGAAACCCAATCGTTGTCCATGTATTTAAGTAGATGTCTATACATGCCCGACAGCTTGATAGTATACTCTTCTGCGCGTGTGGGGTTGTTGGGAATTAAAGCAGCCAGTGTGCTAAGGCTATTAAATATAAAATGTGGAGAAAGCTGCATTTTGATAACCTTTTTCTTGGCTGCAAGTTCCGTATTTTTTTGTTTTATAATAAGGTCGCAGTAATATTTTGTTGACAAAACAAACGAAAGAATGCTTGCTATTACACAGAAAAAATATATCGTACCCCAAAAATCATCTTCAGATTCTTGCGGATAGAGTGAAATGTCTATTGCTTCACAGAAGACAGCCAAAACTATATTTAAAACTAAGGTAATCGTGCTTACAACCCATGGATTGCCTTTCCGCAGTTCCAACGATTGGAACCATTTGCTACGATATAGGCCAAATGTGATGCAAAGGCTCGTTGTTGAAAAAATACAACAGTAGATAAAGTCATGTACTATAATAAAGGGGTCTTCTTCTATGCCAAGTTTAAAGTCCTGAAAGTCGCTCAGTCCCCATATTATGTCATAAAGGAAGAATGTTAGAAATACAAACCCAAACCAAACGCAAAACCAGTGAAGGACCTTGTAAATCATATAGTGAAAACAGATTTGGATGTTTAGCAGAGAGAAAATATGTGAGTGATATGCCATGCAAAAATACCTCTTTTGTTTTTAAGCCAAGCATGAAGATGCAGAGTTTGTTCCTCTATTTGTTAAACGAAAAGAGTCCTACGTATCGTTTTTATGCGTAGGACTCTTTCTTTAAAGATTAGAACATATAACTAACACCTATCATAAATGTTCGGTGTTTACAGTCTAATGAAGTTTTATATATGTCTTTTAAGCCAAGATTGTAATAGGCATTGACTTGGAAATGGTTGCTAATTTCACCTCCTAACCGTAGACCGATTCCCCAATTAAATCGGTCCATAAGTTTGTCTTTGTAGGGGTTGGAAGAAACGGTCGTTTTTTTTCCTGCAATATTGCTTTTTTCTTTTCCGGCTATTCCTATTTCGAAATATGGACCAGCAGATGCAAGGAGATTGAATGATTTAGTCAGGTGAAAACGGTAGCCGATATTAATGGGAACATTGAGACCATATGTTGAATAGTGCCATTCTCCTGCTGTTGATGTGTTGTTGTCAAAATAACTAGCGCTTTTCCAATTCTTTGCGTCAAACAAAAGCGAAGCATCCATGAACAGTCCTTTGTCTTTATCAGAAAAAGCATATTCTCCTTGTACACCAACACCAAAACCAACTTTTGTTTCTGCATTCGTTGGACTGTTGACTTGAAATCTTGCAGTAGGTCCAATTTTGAAAGTTTGCGCGTTTGCCATTACTGAAAGGCAAAAAGCCGAAATGAGAAGAATCTTTTTCATCTTACACGGATATTGTTAAAGGTTGCGTTACCTGTTGCTTTTCCACAACTTGACTTGAAATTAGAAACATAGGCGTTGCAAATATTTCCTATAATTTCTGCTGTAGGAATACCTAAAATGCAGTAGCGAGGTCCTGCGGGGCATGTCATATGTACGCTTCTATTGTATTGATTGTTTCTTAATTCCAAATTCAAAGAATAAGAAGCCTTGACTTTCTTTTTCCAAAGGAACCTTTTCCTTTTGGTGATGAATTCTATGGCAAATGAATCTCCATTTACAATATGGCCAAGTGTCATTGTGCTTTGATATTTGCCATTCTTAATAGTGAGTGATGCATTGCCATAAGCTCTGAATCCAGGCTGAATAGGTCCCATAGAAATGGACTTCAATTGGCCGTTTTCATAGCTGTATATGTTAGAGGATCCGTAAGAGGGTGTTGGGTTAGAAGGTTGAGTTAGCTCATTGCCGATAATGACGTAACCTTGTGCATTTCCTAAGAGCAATCTGTCATCGTCAGAAAAGGATAAGTATGGAGTCGCGTCATATTCATCGCTGTCATTGAAGACAAATAAATCCTTGTATTTCAGCTTGAAAGCGTTGAGGGAATCTGTGAACTCTGTAAAGTTGTTGATGTCAAAGATTTGCTCAAGTTCAGTATCTGCTTTGTTTAATGCTATTTCGGCATTGGCAAATCCTTGTCGTTGAAGATAGGCCAAACGTTGTTCTATTGTCATGTGCTTAAGTTCATTGTAAGTGCGTTCAAAATCATCTTCGTTATCGAATTTAAGCGCAGTTCCTTTGTTCGGAATACTATCACGTCGCCATCCTTTAGTTTGTGGCAAATAATCGCTAATGTTTACGACTTCAAATGGTGCTTTGCGTTCTTGTGCCGTGTAGTCAATCTCTTCTGATTTGTCGCAAGAAATAAGTAAGGCTTGGCAAGCAAGGAGTAAAAAGACAAATGGTGCCCAAAAACGTTGAATTATACTATTCATTTTGGAAGAATTAGTTTACTCATGACGTCGCCCATGAGTTTGGCGGTCTTTGCGCAAATGACATTGCAAAGTTATCGGTTTGTGAAAGGCTTAGCAATAGGTTATGTCGCGAAGCGTTGAATTTGGACGTTAAATCTGTCAGAATCGTGTCGCGAATCGTTGAAATTCGTACATTTAGGAAAAGACGTTGTTGAAGATAATGAGCTTTTTGTAGGGGAAATAATGGATTTCGTAGTCAGGCTGCGCTTTTTTACATAGTGTGTTTTGCGGCTTCGTTCCTGTAGGCGAGTGGAGTTTGCCCAGTGAGGCGGCGGAAGTATTTGTTGAAGAAACTTGCGTTGGGGAAATTCAGTTCGTCGGCTATTTGCGCCATGCTGAGGCTGCTGTGGCGAATTTTTACTTTGGCGCGCGTGATGACGGCGCGGTCTATCCATTCTTTGGCGGTTACGCCGCTGGCTTGACGAACGAGCGTGCCGAGGTAGCGTTCGCTCATGCACATACGCGAGGCGTAGAAGTCGATGTTGCGTTCGTTATGGCAGTTTTGGTTCACAAGGGAGATGAATTCCGAAAGCACGTTCTGCAGTTTTCCATGCTGCGGTGTCAAAGCACCGTGGGCGGAGAACACGTCGTTGTAGAAATTGGAAATGGTGGCGACCATATTGTAGCGTGTGGCATTGCTCGCACTTTTGTGTCCCATGAGGTTCCAGAAAGAGAGGAAGAGTTGTTGGGCCGTTTGAAGCTCGTTGTCGGTTGTTGTGGTGTGTCCGTCGCGCATTGTTCCGTTGAGCAGCGATGGTAATTCGTTTTGGTGAGCGGTGGCAAACCATTCAGGCGGACAACTCATGCCCTGAAGGCAAAAGTCGTCGCTCCATTTTTGATGTTCTACGATGGTACCGGGCGTAATGAATATAAGTGTGCCCTGTTTGAAGCAATGTTCCTGAAGATTAATGATGGTGTGCACCTCGCCTTGCTTGATAATTCCCAAGCGGTAGTCTTCTATGAGATAAGGCGTGTGCGTACGGAGAAAGCGCGAGAATATGCCTTTTAGCTCCACGGCTACGGCCAGTTTTTGCGTGGTGCGAATTTGTGCTTTGTCGAATTCTTGCGTAGGAATGTGCCGTATGACGTGTTCTATGTTCAGTCGTTGGGGAACTTGCATGCTTTGAAGAGGAAAATAAGGGTTGGAACGTGGTGATAGGCGCAGTACCTGATGTTGCTTTGTACGCAAAGATAACGTTTTGTGAGATTGTAGGCGATGGGATATGCTCGTTTTGTACGAATGGGACATAATGTGTGCCGAAAAGATAATGCAGTGCGCAGTTTTGCCGCCTACCTTTGCAGTTGAAAATCAAATAAGAACAAACGACAATGCGAAAAATTATCCCATTCTTGTTCCTGCTATCTACGGCCTTCCCTTGCGTTACGGCGCGAGCCGAAGAAGCGGAAAGCGGAGGCCTTACGCTTCAGATGTGCCGGCAATTGGCTCGCGAGAACTATCCCGCCGCATACCGCTACGCCTTGCTCAATGCTTCGGAAGGCTACACCCTTGAGAATGTAGCGCGCGGATGGCTTCCGCAAATAAGTCTGAACGCATCGGCAGCGGCTTTTACGGACATCCTAAAGGAAAATGCCATGCTCCGCCAGGCTGGAGTAGACCTGAAGAACTATGCCCTCGGCGCATCGGCCGTGATTCAGCAGCGCGTCTACGACGGCGGACAGACTGCAGCGGCAAAAACTTCCACGCAAGCCCAGACCGACGTGAATCGGAGCGAACTCGATGCCGTGCTCTACGACGTACAGCACCGTGCGGAGCAGATTTATTTTGCCCTGCTTCTCGTTGACGAGCAAATTGGCCAAAACGCCAACCTTCAGAACGACCTTGCCGTAAGTTTCAGCACTGTGGAAAATCTGCAGAAAGGCGGACTAGCCAGTGAGAGTGACCTCGATGCCGTGCGCGTGGAGCAAGAGCGTGCATTGCAGCAGCACGACGTACTCCTTTCGCAGCGTGCCGCCTATGTGTGTATGCTCGGCCTCTTTGTTGGCAAAGAACTTTCGGCTGACGTGCCGTTGGAAAAGCCTGTGGCAGAAATTGCTGCTGCAGGCAAGCGTCCGGAACTACGGACATTTGATGCCCGCAACGCTTTGCTCGATACGCAGCGCAAAAGCCTTGATGCCAAACTGCGGCCTACGCTTGGCTTCTTTGGCGGAGCCTTTGTTCACAACGACGTCACGGCGCTCATTCGCCGCACACAGTTTGCTGCAGGCCTTACCCTCTCGTGGAACATCACTCCGCTCTACACGCGGCGCAACGACCTGCACCAACTCGACCTCTACCGGGCAATGAACGACAACGCCCGCGAAGAATTTCTCTTCAACCTCCGTTTGCAGAACCACGAGGCCGACGGCACCATCGCTTCATTGCGCAAACAAATCAGTCACGATGCAGAAATTGTGCGCTTGCGCGAGCAACTCTGTCGCCAGAGTGCCGAACGCGTGAAAGGCGGAACGGAAACCGTCAACGAATATTTGCGCAAGGTAAATGCCTCCCATGCTGCGTCGTTGCAGAAAACCCTCCACGAAACCCAACTTCTGCAAGCCATTTATCAACTGAAGTATATCAACAACAATTAAGCCCTCATGAAAACGAACCATATCTTTCCGCTTCTCTCTCTCCCCCTCCTTTCGCTCTTCTCATGCGCTGACGAGAAGGCCGACTACGATGCAACAGGCACCTTCGAAACCACAGAAATCACCGTTTCGGCAGAGCAGACCGGGCGCCTCGTGGAGTTTACGGTCGAAGAAGGCAACCGCGTTGAGGCTGGAGCACAAGTGGCGCTCATCGATACCGTACAGCTCGCTTTGCGCGCCCGTCAAATAGGTGCCACCAAACTTGTCTATGCTTCGCAACGTCCCGACAGCGAGGCACAAGTGGCCGCACTGCGCCGCCAACTCCAAAAAGCCCGCGATGACTACGCCCGCTTTGCCGAACTGGCAAAGAGCGGTGCCGGCAATGCCAAACAAGCCGACGATGCCCGCAGTCAGGTGGAGGTGCTCGAGCGCCAGCTTGCCGCCCAACTCTCTGCCCTCGGCAAAACAACGGGCAGTCTCAACGCGCAGATGAGTACCGCCGACGTGGAGCGTCTTCAGGTGGCTGACCAGCTCCGTAAGTGCCACGTAGCCTCACCTGTTTCGGGCATCGTCCTTGAAATCTATGCTGAGCAAGGCGAGTTTGCCACCATCGGCAAACCTCTCTTTCGCGTGGCGGACACCGACGTGATGTATCTGCGCGCCTACCTCACCGTGGCCCAGCTTAAGGACGTGGCTGTGGGCAAGGCGGTGAAAGTCTTTGCCGACTATGGCAATGCCGACCGCCAAACGTACAACGGCATCGTCTGTTGGATTTCCTCAAAAGCCGAATTCACGCCTAAAACCGTGTTAACCGACGACGAGCGCGCTAATCAAGTCTATGCCGTAAAGGTGCGTGTGAAGAATGACGGCAAACTCAAAATAGGCATGTACGGCGAAGTGAAACTTTGAGCCGTCGAACTCCAACGTCCATGTCGCACCCATTATTATATATAAGGACATGTCAACATCCTCAATAGCCATCAGCGCCACGTCGCTCACCAAGAGCTACGGTGCAGTGAAAGCCCTGCGCGGAGTGGACCTTACCGTGGAGCGCGGAGAGATATTCGGCATTGTCGGCCCCGACGGAGCCGGCAAGACTACACTCTTCCGCATCCTTGCCACCCTTCTACTCCCCGACAGCGGCGAGGCAAGGGTGGGGGACTACGATGTGGTGAAAGACTCACGTGCCATACGCCACATCCTGGGCTATATGCCCGGCCGCTTCTCCCTTTATCAGGACCTCTCCGTGGAGGAAAACCTCGAATTCTTCGCCACACTCTTTGGCACAACGGTGGAAGCGTCCTACGAAAACATTCGTGCCATCTATTCCCAGATAGAACCCTTTCGCAAGCGCCGTGCTGGTGCCCTCTCCGGCGGCATGAAGCAGAAACTAGCCCTCTCCTGTGCCCTCGTCCACAACCCCGAAGTGCTCTTCCTCGACGAACCCACCACGGGCGTCGACCCCGTAAGCCGTAAGGAACTGTGGGCCATGCTCATCGCCTTGCGCCAACGCGGACTCACCATTGTCGTTTCCACCCCTTACCTCGACGAAGTGCGGCGCTGCGACCGCATAGCTTTCATGGCAGGAGGAGAAGTAAAAGGAGTGGGCCGTCCAGACGATGTGCTTCGTTCCTTTGCCCACATCTTCTCGCCCCCTTCGCTTGCCAAACGTACAGAAGAGCGCAATGGCGTGGCCGAAAATGTCATTGAGGTGAACCATTTGGTAAAAACCTTCGGCACGTTTCGCGCAGTCAACGACATCAGTTTCAGCGTGCGCCGTGGCGAGGTGTTCGGCTTTCTTGGAGCCAACGGAGCCGGCAAGACCACTGCCATGCACATGCTCACAGGGCTGAGTCGTCCCACTTCCGGCACAGGGCGCGTGGCCGGTTGCGACATTGTTCACCAGTTTGAGGACATCAAGAAGCACATTGGCTACATGAGTCAACGCTTCTCGCTCTACGACGACCTCACCGTGCGCGAGAACATCCGCCTTTTTGCTTCGATCTACGGCATGCGTGCCAGCGCCATACGCGAAAAGACCGACGTCCTCCTCTCTCGCCTGCAGTTTACAGCCCATGCCGACTCCCTCGTGGGCAGTTTGCCTTTGGGATGGAAACAGAAACTCGCCTTCTCCGTGAGCATTTTCCACGATCCCGAAGTGGTCTTCCTCGACGAACCCACTGGCGGCGTGGATCCCGCCACGCGCCAGCAGTTTTGGCAACTCATCTACGACGCTGCCGCCCGCGGCATCACCGTCTTCGTCACCACGCACTACATGGACGAAGCCGACTATTGCGACCGCATTTCCATTATGGTCGACGGCCAGATTCGTGCCATCGGCACGCCCGACCAGCTCAAAGCCCAGTTCGGCCAGGCGGACATGGACGGCGTCTTTACCCGTCTTGCCCGCAGTTCGCAGCGCCAGTAAGCTAACTCCCAATAGATTGCCCCCTTCCGATGAAAACATTCCTCTCCTTTGTCAAAAAGGAAACGCGCCACATTCTGCGCGACAAGCGCACCATGCTCATACTCTTCGGCATGCCCGTCGTCATGATGCTTCTCTTCGGTTTTGCCGTGTCGACCGAGGTGCGCAACGTGCGCACCGTGGTTGTCACCACCACCACAAACGCCCGCACGCAAGCCTTAGTGGAGGCCCTTTCCGCCAGCGAGTATTTCGACGTGACCGCCTGCGTCCACCTCCCTGCCGAAGCCGAGCGCCTCATGCGCCACCAAAAGGCCGACATAGCCCTCGTCTTCTCGTCCGACGGCCCGCTGCAAATCATGGCCGACGGTTCCGATCCCAACATGGCGCAGCTCTACGCCACCTATGCCTCGTCCATCCTTTTCACTCACGTTTCCGCCCCGGCTACAGCCGGCAACTCTTCGCCCGTCGCTGCGCGTCTGCTTTACAATCCGCAGATGCACAGTAGCTACAACTTTGTGCCCGGCATCATGGGCATGCTTCTCATGCTCATCTGCGCCATGATGACCTCCATCAGCATAGTACGCGAGAAAGAACGCGGCACCATGGAAGTTCTTCTCGTCAGTCCTGCCCGTCCGCTCCTTGTGGTTGTGGCGAAGGCCGTGCCCTATCTTGCGCTCGCCTTTGTCATTCTCTGCATGGTGCTCACCATATCCCACTTCGTGCTTGGTGTGCCCATAGCCGGCAGTTTGGGTTTGGTGTTCCTCCTTTCTGCGGTCTACATCCTCGTGGCCCTCTCGCTCGGACTCCTCATCAGCACCGTGGCACGCACGCAACTCGTGGCGTTGCTAGCATCTGCCATGATGCTCATCCTGCCCTGCATACTCCTCAGTGGCATGATGTATCCCATTGAAAGCATGCCGCGCATACTCCAGTGGCTATCCGCCGTCATGCCCCCGCGCTACTACATCAGCGCCATGCGAAAACTCCTCATCATGGGCACCAACTTCGCCGCCGTGCGGAGCGAATTCTGTGTGTTGGCCGTCATGGCTGCTGTGTTGCTCACCACCGCTTTACTCAACTTCAAAAACCGTCTCGACTCCTGATGATTCTTCTCTCGCTCATTCGCAAAGAATTTCTCCAGATGCGGCGCAACGCCTTTGTGCCGCGCCTTGTGCTGATGTTCCCCGTCGTGATTATGTGCGTCATGCCGTGGGTCATGAACATGGAAGTGAAAAACATTCAGGTTGCCGTTGTTGACCAGGATCGCAGCACGCTTTCGCGCGGTCTCGTGCAGCGCATTGAGGCTTCGCCCTACTTCGTCTTTGCCGGCGAGCACTCCAGCTATGCTGCCGCCCTTGCCGCCGTGGAACGCTCCGAAGCCGATGTCGTACTGCAGATTCCCCGCCACTTTGCCACCGACTTCCGCACCGGACGCTCGCCGCAGGTGCTCGTGGCGGCCAATGCCGTGAACGGCACGAAGGGGACCATGGGCGTTTCCTACATGACAAACATCGTAAGCGCCCATCTAGCTCCTTCGGAAAATGCGCTGCGCAGCTACGTCTCCACGCTCAACCTCTACAACCGCCACCTCGACTACAAACTCTTCATGATACCTTCGCTCTTCACCGTGCTTATGCTTCTCATGTGCGGTTTCCTTCCGGCGCTCAACATTGTGGGCGAGAAAGAGAGCGGCACCATAGAAGCCATCAACGTGACACCGGTGGGCAAAGGCACGTTCATCCTCTCCAAACTCATTCCTTACTGGGCTGTGGCACTTGTGGTGATGACCGTGTGCCTTCTTCTCTCGTGGGCTGTCTATGGCATTACGTCGGCCGGTAGCCTTTGGCTCGTCTACCTCCTTGCCATGCTTTTGGCCTTCACCTTCAGCGGCTTCGGACTGGTCGTGTCGAATGCCAACGAAACCATGCAGCAAGCCGTCTTCGTCATGTGGTTCTTCGTGGTCTGCTTCTTGCTTCTCAGTGGGCTCTTCACGCCCGTGCGCAGTATGCCACACTGGGCCTACCTCACCACCTACGTCAATCCCGTCCATTACTTCATCGATGCCGTCCGCACCGTCTTTGTGTGCGGAGGCGACTTCAGTTGTGTGGCACACCAGGTTCTTGCCCTTGTACTCTCTGCCTTGGTGATGAATGCCTGGGCCGTTTTCAGTTATCGCAAGCAGTGTTGACATGTGCCCCAGCGCGCATCAGTCAGTCCGCACAACTGCGCCGGCAACCGTTTTGTGCACTCCGTTCGTGCGTTCAGCGTCCAAAAAATCATTAACAAACGCACCCCATCGGAAGTTTTCCGTACTTTTGCAAGCAGCGCACACCCGCACCGAGGCAGAAAAGGCCGTGCGCAATGGTACGAAACAAACAATAAAAGCACATATATCTCATGACAAACAAACAACTATTAGCCTTGGCAGCACTGGCCGTAGCCACCTTCCCTGCCATGGCGCAGAAGTACGAAGTGAGCGGCACCGCGCCGCAGGGGGCAAAGATGGTCTACCTCGGCAATCGCGAGAGCCAGGCGATGGACAGCGTGGCCGTAGTGGACGGAAAGTTCAAGTTTGCCGGTGAAGCCGACGGCAAAATCTTTGGTGCCGTCATCGCCAGCGACAATCCGCACGACTACACCTCCGTCATCCTCGACGGCAACGTCACCGTCGACCTCACTGCCCACACCGCTTCCGGCACCCCCGAGAACGAAGCCCTCACCAAGTGTGCCGCACAGATTCGTCCCTACGAAACCAAACTTGGCGAGCTCCAGGCCGAATACTACTCCTATCGTCAGAAAGGCGAGAAGGTCCCCGCCGACGTGGAAGAACGCATCGACAAAGAGTTTGAGGAGAACGAAGCAAAAATCATAGAAATCGTAAAAACCGTCTGCAGCGAAAACAAGCAGTCGAAGTTTCCCGCATTCTTCCTCCGCAACTACGCTTCCTCGATGGAAAAGGCCGACGTCATAGCACTCGCTGAAGAGGGCGACCCCGCCTACATGAAGGTGAGCCTCATGGAGCGTCTGCGCGGCACCCTCGAAGGCTGGAAACGCCAGGTGCCCGGCGTGCAGTTTACCGACCTTGAACTGGCCGATGCCGAGGGCAAGACCCACAAACTCTCCGAGTATGTAGGCAAAGGCAGCTACGTGCTCATCGACTTTTGGGCATCGTGGTGCGGTCCCTGCCGTCAGGAAATGCCCAACGTAAAGGCTGCTTACGAGAAATACCACGCCAAAGGTTTCGACATAGTAGGTCTTTCGTTCGACAACGACAAAGCCGCATGGACCGGTGCCATCAAGCGCCTCGCCCTTCCTTGGCACCACCTCTCCGACCTCAAGGGTTGGGGTAGCATTGCCGCTTCCACCTACGGCATCAATTCCATCCCCGCCACGCTCCTCATCGGCCCCGACGGCAAAGTCATTGCCAGCGGCCTTCGCGGTGATGCGCTCGACAAGAAGCTCAGTGAACTCATCAAGTAACTGAGCACCAAATAATAAGATAAAGAAACGAAACGTCCAAAACCTATAAAACGGCTTCGCTTACAGTGCAAATGAAGTTTTGCTGCGCAGCCTGTTTATAGGTCTTGGACGTTTCGTTTTTTACTAAAGTCTTTGATTTAGATTCCAACGAAGATTTGGAGGTAATCTGGCTGTAGGCCAGACACGCATCTAGCCCACGGTGTCAACCGTGGGTAAGTATTGTGCGAGAGTGCTGGGCTGTAGGCTCAGCACAAGGGCGGAAAAGGCGCATTGGAGTGTACATATTTGTTCTTGGTTGTGCTGAGCTTACAGCCCAGCATTTCCGCGCTCAACGTTACCCACGGTTGACACTGTGGGCTAGATGCGTGTCGTGCCTACAGCACGATTCCCGCTCAGTTTCCATTGCAAAATCGAAATCCACAACCTTTGTCTTGCAATTTTGCAACCGACAGAAAGCTCTATGCGGTACGTTTTCGCTTCTTGCACCGCATTTCGCAAAAATTCCAAGGCTTGAAACAAAAATTCCAAGGCTTGAAATTAAAATTCCAAGGCTTGGAATTTTTGTCCCAAAACTTGGAATTTAATTTGGGACTGCAACACATTGATTCTTAGCGGTTTGCAGTTTTGACTTTCGCAAAGCCTATTTTCCTTCTTCCGAGGGCATTTCCGACGGCTGTTGTTGCAGCGCCAAATCCTCGGCGGGAGCAGAAGGCGAAGGGGCTTCGTCCGTTTGTTGCATCACGTGGTTTACGGCGTCGCCCACCACGTTTTTGCCGCTGAAGCGTTTTGTGTAGCCCGAATAGTCGGGACGCGTGCGCTGATAGTCGGGGTCGGTGAAAAGAGGGGAGGAGATGATGTGGTCGGCCGTCGAACGGTTGCAGCAGAACACGATGTTCTCCACTCCCGCTAGGCGCGTGAGGGCCTTCACGTCGGTGTCGTGCGGCTGAAGCGTCATGGGGTCGGTGAAGAAAAAGAGATAGTCGATCTTTCCCTCCACAATGCGCGAACCCATCTGCTGGTCGCCGCCCAAAGGACCCGACTTGAGGATGCGGAAGTCCCATTCCGTGTCGGGATGTTTGGCCTTCAAGGCCTCAAGAATCATCGTGCCGGTCGTTCCGGTGCAATAGAACTTGTGGCCGATGAGGCGTTCCGAATTCCACAGAACCCATTCTATAAGGTCCTTCTTCATGGCGTCGTGCGCCACAAGGCCAATTCGTCTTACGAGTTTCGTTTCCATAAGTCTACTTGTTTGGGTGTTTATAATAAGCGTTGCGCTTTTTCCTCCGCTGCCGACAGGTCCGCAAAGTGCTGCGCAACGGCCGCAAGGTAGGCATTCGGTATAAACGCGAGGTTACGTTCTTGTGAAAAATCTGTCACAATGCACAATTTTTAAGGCTTTTGCTTACGCACTGCTTCGTCTGTGTGACGAAAACGTAGCTTGGTGTTGTGGCTTTCAGCCTCGCATTTCCTCCACGAAAAATCCCCAGGCCGCATTTCTGACGCTTGAGTGCAGCGCAGAAACGCGGTCCGGGGATTATGTTGTATAAATAGTGGCTATTTCGTCCTATTGATCATCGTTTTTCACGTATCCCTGATATTTTTCGGGAAGTGAAGCCATGATGACGCGGTACGCTTCGTCCATCGTCTGGCGTATGTCCTCCGGACTGTGGGACGACGGGTAGATGGGCTTGTGGATGATGAGGCGCATGGGGTGGCGGTGCACAAAGTTGATGCCCGCCATGCGCGTAAGCACGTCGAACGATCCGTCTATCGTGATGGGCACAACAGGCAGTTGAAGGTCGTCGGCCAGCTGGAAAGCACCTTTGCGGAAGAGGCCCATGTGGCCCGTGAACGTGCGGCTGCCTTCGGGGAACACCACGAGCGACGTGCCGCCTTGCAGCGTGGCGCGAGCCTTCTCGATGGTTTCCTTTACGGCCTTCGGTCCCGACTTGTCCACGAAGATGTGGCGCGCCTTTTCGCAGGCAATGCCCACGAGCGGCGTCTTGCGCAGGGCTTTCTTCATCATCCACTTGAAGTTGCGGCCCAAGTAGCCGTAGATGAGGAAGATGTCCATCGGCCCCTGGTGGTTCGCCACGAACACGTAGCTCTGGTGGTGGTCAATGTTCTCGCGACCTTCCACATGGATGGGGAGAAGGAGTATGCGGCAGATGATCTTGCTCCAAATCTTACCCGGATAGTAACCCCAGAAATGGGCATTGAAGAACGCGCCCACTATGGTGACGAACGCCGTGAGCACTGTGCTTACGAGAATCACGGGGAGCGCTATGCAAAGTTGGTAAATCTTGTAAATCATCGTTTCGTGTAAGTTTAGGGAAATTCAAACGTCATGCCTATCGACCCGAAATGTGCCGACGTTAGCGTGCGTAGCAAATGGCCTGGCCGCGGAACTTCTCGTCCGTGATGTGCCCGCGGTTGAAGATGGGGAAACCATTGCAGAACGTGCGTTCCACGCGCCAATGGAACGTGTGGCCCTCGAGCGGACTCCAGTTGCACTTGCTCTGAATGCGGTTGGGCGTGAGCGTCCACGGTGTGTGGGGGCGCACCATCACGAGGTCTGCCATGTAACCTTCGCGGAGGTAGCCGCGGTTTTCTATCTGGAACAAGTCGGCAGGGTTGTGGCACATCAGCGCCACGAGCGTCTCCATCGTGAGCACACCTGCGTCCACGAGTTCAAGCATCGACACGAGTGAGAATTGGATGATGGGCATGCCCGAAGCGGCATGGGCACAGCCGCCCGTCTTGTCGGTAAGGCGGTGGGGTGCATGGTCGGTGCCGACGGTGCGGATAAGGCCTGAGGAGAGCGCGGCACGCAGGGCGTCGCGGTCGGCAGCCGTCTTGATGGAAGGGTTCACCTTGATGCGGGCCCCCAAGCGGGCGTAGTCGGCATCGGTAAAGAGCAAGTGGCCTACGCAAGCCTCGGCGGTGATGCGCGGACGTTCCAAACTGAAGAGTTCAAGCTCACGCGCCGTGGAGATGTGTGCCACGTGCAAGCGCGCTCCCGTTTCCTCAGCCAAACGTACGGCCAAGGCGGTGGAGCGGTAGCAGGCTTCGGCACTGCGTATCTCGCTGTGGTGGCTCACAGTAGGGTCGGTGCCGTAAAGCTCTTGTGCCTTGCGCAGGTTCTCGTCGATGAGGCGCGAGTCCTCGCAGTGCGCCATGATGGGGAGCTTGGCATTTTCGAAAATGGCGCGCAGCGCCGTCTCGTTGTTGACGAGCATGCCGCCGGTCGACGACCCCATGAAGAGTTTGATGCCCGCAACTTTGCGCGGATTGAGTTTCCCCAGTTCGTAGGCATTGCCCGCCGTGGCGCCGAAGAAGAAACCATAGTTGACCACGCTTTTGCGTGCGGCAATCTCCCATTTCTCTTCGAAAGCCTCCATTGTGGTGGTCTGCGGCACGCAGTTCGGCATGTCGAGCACCGTGGTCACACCGCCCGCTGCTGCTGCGCGGCTTTCCGAGCAGAAGTCGCCCTTTGCCGTGAGCCCAGGGTCGCGGAAGTGGACGTGGTCGTCAATCAAGCCGGGAAGCAAGTAGCAACCCGAGCCGTCGATGGCTTCGTCCACAGGTATGGAGGCCTCTTTGTCGGGACCTTCAATGATTTCTTCTATGCGATTGTCGTCAATGACGAGTGTGCCGAGAAACGTGCGGCCTTCGTTGACCATGTGCACGTTCTTTATCTGAATTCTGAGATGCATGGGATTTCTCTAAGTTTTTGTGTAGTCTGGTTGTCCGGTGTATATTCGTAAAGGCGCAAGTTGACCTTTGCGGAGCCAACCTGCGCCTTGTGGCAATTTCTTAAGCCTTGCGCGGCTTGATTTTTCCTGTCAGCGCAGCCCAACGGAGGCGCATCACGCCGAAGAGGGCCTCGCCGAAAATGCCACCGCTCATCTTGCTCGTGCCGAGTTGGCGGTTCACGAAGATGACGGGCACTTCCTTTATTTTGAAACCGAGTTTGTAGGCCGTGAACTTCATTTCAATCTGGAACGCGTAGCCTTTAAAACGGATGGCGTCGAGGTCTATCGTTTCAAGCACGCGGCGACGGTAACACTTGAAGCCCGCCGTGGTGTCGTGGATGGGACATCCCGTCACGAAGCGTACGTACTTCGAAGCGTAGTAGCTCATCAGCACGCGGCCCATGGGCCAGTTCACCACGTTCACGCCGCTTACGTAGCGCGAACCTACGGCCACGTCGTAGCCGTCCGTGGCACAGGCGGCGTAGAGACGCGGAAGGTCGTTCGGGTCGTGGCTGAAGTCGGCGTCCATCTCAAAGATGTAGTCGTAGCCGTGGTCGAGGCCCCACTTGAAGCCAGCAATGTAGGCCGTTCCGAGTCCGAGTTTTCCGCTGCGCTCTATAAGGTGCAAGCGGTCGGCAAACTCGTCGGCCTGCAGACGCTTCACAATGGCGGCCGTGCCGTCGGGCGAGCCGTCGTCTATGACCAGTATGTGAAAACCGTGCTCAAGGGAAAACACCGCACGGATGATGTTTTCAATGTTTTCTTTCTCGTTGTAAGTCGGTATGATTACGACGCTGTCGCTTTGTGCCATCTTTTCGTTATTACTTGGAATTGTATTCACGTCCTCCCATCGCTACGGGCAGAAACCGCATCTTGCGTCCGCTCCGCACCGCTTTTTGAAGGATTACGCTATGCAAAGATAGCGTAAGACGAGCGGAGAGAAAAGGAAAGCGCGCCGTTTTTCCTTTCTTCACACTGCGCGCGGCTCTAATTCAACGTAAAAACCCACGAAAATCCGCCGCATTTCTGCCTGCTGCCTTTCGTGGGGAATGTCGCGCACGGCACCGAAAACTTCTTGGCGCATAGGCACACAAAAAAAACCTGCAGGAGCTGTCCTACAGGTTTCAGTCTCTCGTTGTTCGCGAGTTCGCTTGTACTTCCCTTAGGGAAGTCTTCGCTTTTCTGTTACTTATGCAGCTACAGAGTCAGCAGCGGCAGCAGCGCTATCAGCGGGAGCAGCAGCGCTGTCAACAGAAGCGCTGTCAGAAGCGCTGTCAACAACTGCGCTATCAGCTACAGAGTCAGTAGCAGCAGCGTCAGAAGTCTTGTTGCCGCAAGAAGCGAAAGAGATAGCAGCGAAAGCTGCGAACATGAAAACTAACTTTTTCATTGTGTGGTTAAAATTTTAAGTAAAACAATCAATTGCCTTTGTAAAACGCTGCAAAGGTACGGACTTTTTCGTATCGTCAAAATCTTTGCCCAACTTTTTTCGGGAAAATCTTTCCTCTTTAACAATATCTTCACTTGAAATCGTTAACTGCTACGCGTAGATTACAAACGGAGTGCTTTTGCTAGTCCTCAAAGGGCAAAACAAGCGGACCTTTCAGACAGATGGACTTTTTTGTGCTAACTTTGCATCCACTAGATTGAACTTTCGGCTTATCCGAGAGCCATACATTATATATATACTGTATATACCCTAATAGATGAACCCCTCCCTGCTTCATAAGAAAGCCGCATACCACACCCTTGGATGCAAACTCAATTTTGCCGAAACCTCCTCCGTGCGTGACCGCATGGAGAAAGAGGGCGTGGAAACCATACAACCCGGCGAGAAAGCCGACATCTGCATTGTCAACACTTGCTCCGTCACCGACGTGGCAGACCACAAGTGCCGCCAAGCCATACACCGCTTCACCCGCGAGCATCCCGGCGCGTTTGTCGTGGTCATGGGATGCTATGCACAGTTGAAGTCCGACGAGATTGCCGCTTTCCCCGGCGTGGACCTCGTGCTCGGCATGGAACACAAGGGCGAAGTGGTCCGCTACATCGCGGAACGCATGGCGCAAAAGCTCGAAATGGCCGAAGGCGACGCTTGCCACGAAGCCATAGCCGTGCCCACGCGCGACATCCGCACTTTCGTTCCCTCCTGCTCTCACGGCGACCGCACGCGCTACTTCCTTAAAGTGCAGGACGGCTGCAACTACTACTGCACCTACTGCACCATACCCATTGCACGCGGACGCTCGCGCAACGGCAGCATCGCTTCGCTCGTCAGCCAGGCCCGCCATGTGGCAGACGACGGCGGACGCGAAATCGTTCTCACCGGAGTGAACACCGGCGACTTCGGCCGCTCCACCGGCGAGAACTTCCTTCAACTCATCCAGGCACTCGACGCTGTGGAAGGCATAGACCGTTACCGCATCTCAAGCATTGAACCCAACTTGCTGACCGACGAGATCATCGACTTCTGCGCTTCCTCGCGCGCCTTCATGCCCCATTTCCACATTCCCCTTCAATGCGGTTCCGACGACGTGCTCCGTCTCATGCACCGCCACTACGACACTGCGCTCTTTGCCGAAAAGATACAGCGCATCAAGGCCGCCATGCCCGATGCCTTCATTGGCGTGGACGTCATTGTGGGAATGCGTGGCGAGACCGACGCTTTCTTTGAGGATTCCATCTCCTTTATCCAGAGTTTGGACATCTCGCAACTCCACGTCTTCAGCTACAGCGAACGCCCCGGCACCAAAGCGCTCGAGATTCCTTATGTCGTTTCGCCTCAGCAGAAGCACGAACGAAGTCAGCGCCTTCTCGCCGTTTCGGAAGAGAAGCGGAAAGCCCATTACGCCAAGTTCATCGGCACTGCGCGCCCCGTTCTGTGGGAACACGCCAAGGACGGCGAAGCCATGTACGGATTTACCGACAACTACATCCGCGTGCGCCAAAGCCCCGAAGCCGTCGTGGAAGACAATAGCTTGAGCACTGTACGCCTCGGAGCGTTCACCGAAAACGAAGAAGCCTTGCAGGCATTAGACTAAATAAGAATAATGATAACAACAGACAAAATAGCCGTCGTCATCCTCAATTGGAACGGCCGCGACATGATGCGCCGTTTCCTTCCCTCCGTTGTGCAACATTCCGCACCGGAAGGACTCGTCATCGTGGCCGACAACGGTTCCACGGACGGCTCGCTCGAAATGCTTGAAAGCGAATTCCCCTCCGTGGTGCGCCTTCCTCTTCCCACGAACTACGGATTTGCCGAAGGCTACAACAAGGCGCTCGAACAGATTGACGCACCTTATTACCTTTTGCTCAATTCCGACGTGGAGGTGACGCCCCATTGGCTTTCGCCCTTGCTCGACTACATGGAAAAGCACGCCGAAGTGGCAGCCTGTCAGCCCAAGTTGCGCGCCGAAACGAGTCGCGCCGACTTTGAGTATGCCGGAGCTTCCGGCGGATACCTCGACCGCTACGGCTATCCCTTCTGTCGCGGACGTGTGTTCGGCTGTGTGGAGCACGACGACGGGCAGTACGACGCTGTGGCTCCCGTGCTCTGGGCCTCAGGCGCCGCCCTCATGGTGCGAGCTGCCGATTGGCGCAGCAGCGGAGGACTCGACGGACGCTTCTTTGCTCACATGGAAGAAATAGACCTCTGCTGGCGCTTGCGATGCCGCGGACGCAAACTCGTGTGTGTGCCCCAAAGCACCGTTTTCCACGTGGGAGGTGGAACGCTCAACGCTGGAAATCCGCGCAAGACGTTCCTCAACTTCCGCAACAACCTCCTCATGCTCTACAAGAACCTTCCCGCCGATGAACTGAAGCCCGTGATGCGCACACGCGGCCTGCTCGATGCCATTGCCGCGCTGAAATTTCTTCTCTCTTTCGACTGGAAAAACTTTTGCGCCGTTGTCCGCGCCCGTAAAGCCTACCGACAAATGCGTGCCGACTTCGAAAGGGACCGCACAGAGAATCTCCGTCTCGCCGTCGACGGCGGAAAGCACATTGCAGAGCGGATGCAGCGCAGCTTGCTGTGGCTATTCTATGCCAAACGCTGCACGACGTTCCGCAAATTGCGAACTTATTGGAAGTAAACCCATACATTTGTCCCAAAAACCACGTCATTTATCTATTAAAGTGGCAGTCGGCATACGAATAAGCGCCTAAAGTTCATTAATAATCGCTAACTTTGCCAATAGAAAGTTGAAAAGTGCGGAATTGCCGGTCTAAAGCTGTCGGTTTCTGCGGTTTTCCACGTCTCTCACTTTAACTATTCTAACGCATAGACTTTCTTTGAAACTTTCCGCTCACATATTCAATGCCTTTTGGGCACTGCTTCTCATTGTGCTTCCGACTTCCTGCCAGTTGGACCGTAGTTTTTTTCGCCATGCCGACCGCGACCAACTGGAAATAGCGCGTTTCGATTGCGCCGTGGAGGAATATTTGAGCACGGGAAGTGTGATGTCATGGCAAAAACTCAACACCGATTATCCTCGCGAGACGCAAGCGCTCGTAGAGAATGTGCTTCATCTTGGAAAAATCGACAGCGAGGGAATAGAAGACAGTTTGCTGAATTTCTATTCCGACACCACGCTCCTCAAAGTGCGCCATGACGTGACTGTGAAGTTTGGCGACATGGCCGACTGCCAGAAAAGTTTGCAGAAAGCTTTTGAACAACTCAACAAGGAGTGTGACGACTTCGTCACGCCCCGCGTGTATACCCAAAATTCGGCTTTTAACCAAAGCATCGTGGTCGGCGACAGTTTGCTCGGCATAAGTCTTGACAAATATCTAGGAGCAAACTATCAGCCTTACAAGAAATATTTCTCTGAAAACCAGCGTGCTACGCTGGAGCCGTCGCGCATTGTGCAGGATTGCCTTACTTTTTATCTCGCCCAGCTTTACATTCTTCCCAACGTGCGTGGACGCGTCCGCCCCACGCTTCTCGACTGGATGATGCACCAAGGAAAAATAGCTTGGGTCGTAGCCCAGCTCACCGACAGCAAACTGATTGACATTGCCGGTTGTCAAAGCGCAACGAAAGCTTGGTACAAGAGTCACGAACCAGCCGTTTGGGCCGCGTTGAACCGTCCCGCCTTGCTCGGCAGCCGCGACTCCGCACTAGTGGCGTCCGTGCTGATGAGCGGCGATCCGCATCCCTATTTTCGTGATCCCCATTCGCGCGGCGTAGGTCTGTGGATGGGCATGCGCATTGTGGACAGTTATATGAAGAATCACCCAGACGTCAACATCAATGCCTTGCTCCACGACACCGACTACACCACCATGCTCAAGGAAGCCAACTATCAGCCCGTCGTCTGCAGTAAGGAAGATTGACGGCAAGGGCGAAGGCCGCGTCTTTTGCGCATTCATTTACTCCTCAACATCTTGAACCTATTTGCATGTCTGCACTATATCTTATTCCCGTCACATTGGGCAACACGCCTATTGAACAAGTGTTGCCGGCTTACAACAAACAGATTATTCTCTCCATCCGCCACTTCATTGTGGAGGAGGTGCGCACGGCGCGCCGCTTCCTCAAGCAGGTGGACCGCGACATCGACATAGACAGCCTTACGTTCTATCCGATGGGCAAGCATGCCGACGCTGCGCTCTTCAGCAAATATCTGGCTCCTTTGCGTGCCGGCGAGTCGGTTGGCGTCATCAGCGAGGCGGGATGCCCTGCCGTGGCCGATCCGGGCGCTGACGTGGTGACCATAGCGCAGCGCGAAGGCTTGCGGGTGGTTCCCCTCGTAGGCCCGTCGTCCATCCTTCTTGCAGTGATGGGCTCCGGCTTCAACGGACAGAGTTTTGCGTTCCACGGCTACCTCCCCATCGAAAGTTCCGACCGCACAAAGCGTCTCAAGCAACTCGAAGCGCGAAGCGTGCAGGAGCGTCAGACGCAACTCTTCATTGAAACGCCTTACCGCAACGCCAAGATGATTGCCGACATCCTTTCTGCCTGTTCGCCCAATACGCGTCTGTGTATTGCCGCCGGTCTTACTACGGACGAGGAGTATCTGCGCTCAAAGACTATCAAGGAATGGAAGCAGAGTGAACTTCCTGACCTGAAGAAGATACCGACCATTTTTGCCATCTACGCTGGCCGCTGATGTTCGTTCCGCAAAAGTGCTGACGTCTGTGCCACACATATAAAAAAGAATGTGCCCGCTTCGCCTTGTAAGGCAGAGCGGGCACATTCTGTATGATGGGGGAGATATTCTGAGGCTTAGAGTTCCAAGTCGCCGTCGAACTCTTCGTGCCAGGGGAGACCTTGTTTGTTGAGTTCGTCCATGAAGGGATCGGGGTCGAACTCTTCTACGTTCCATACGCCGGGCTTTTTCCACAAGCCGAGCATAAACATTCGTGCGCCGATGCAAGCGGGAACGCCCGTGGTGTAGCTTACGCCCTGCATGCCGGTTTCTTCGTAGGCAGCCTGGTGTGAGCAGTTGTTGTAGACGTAGTAGGTGTGTTCTTTGCCGTCCTTCAGACCGCGAATGCGGCAACCGATGCTTGTTTCGCCTTCGTAGTTCTCGCCGAGGTCCTGCGGGTTGGGCAGAACGGCTTTGAGGAACTGGAGGGGTACTATCTCGTGGCCCTCGTAGTTGATGGGCTTGATGGAGTCCATGCCGATGTTCTGGATTACGCGCAGGTGGGTGAGGTATTCCTCGCCGAAGGTCATCCAGAAGCGGGCGCGCTTGATGGTGGGATAGTTCTTGACGAGACTTTCTATCTCTTCGTGGTGGAGAAGGTAGCTTTCCTTCGGACCGATGCCGGGGTAGGTGAGGGGCTTGTGTATTTCAAGCGGTTCTGTCTCCACCCACTGGCCGTCTTGCCAGTAGAGACCTTTCTGGGTAATCTCGCGGATGTTGATTTCGGGGTTGAAGTTTGTGGCGAAAGCCTTGTGGTGGTTGCCGGCGTTGCAGTCCACAATGTCGAGATACTGTATTTCGTCGAAGTGGTGCTTTGCGGCGTAGGCGGTGTAGATGCTCGTCACGCCCGGGTCGAAGCCGCAGCCGAGGATGGCGGTAAGTCCTGCTTTTTCGAAGCGGTCCTTGAAGGCCCACTGCCAGGAGTATTCGAAGTGTGCCTCGTCCTTGGGCTCGTAGTTGGCGGTGTCGAGGTAGGAACATCCGCACTGGAGGCAGGCTTCCATGATGGTGAGGTCCTGATAGGGGAGGGCGAGGTTCATCACGAGGTCGGGCTTGAACTCGTTGAGGAGGGCGCAGAGCTGCTCTACGCTGTCGGCGTCAACTTGTGCCGTCTTGATGTCTGTGCGGCCGATGGCTTTCACAATGGCGTCGCACTTCGACTTTGTGCGGCTGGCAATCATGATTTCGCTGAACACGTCGGTGTTCTTTGCCACCTTGTGGGCGGCTACTGTGGCGACGCCACCGGCGCCGATAATCAATACTTTTCCCATTTATGAATGTTTCGTTTGGTTTGTCGAGGGTGTAATTTGAATTTTATGAAACAAAATTACTGCTTGGCGGGCGAAGACGGAAAGTTTTCGGCAACTTTTTGCAGTTGTGCTGCGCATAACGGCAAATTTGCTTCGCTAAGGGTGGTTCTATTAATTAGCTTTGTCAGATTTCGGTGCTATTTTTCGTTCCTTTTGTTTGTGAACGAAGGAGCATAGCGGGCTATGCGACTGAGCGAACAAGCAAAAGGGGCGGAAAAGAGCCCGAAAACTGACAAAACGCCACTTGGGCGAATTTGTACATATTGCGGTGGTAATTTATAGAACCACCCTAAATCAGTGGCGGGGCATTTCGAGTTTTACGCGCACCCATGTTTCCTGTCCGTCGCGCGAGGCTCCGGGCATGCGGTAGCTGACGTGTATCTTGTCTTTGCCGTCGAAATGGTAGGTGATGCGGTTTTCTTTTCCCACGAGTTCGGGGTCGGTGATGGAACCGTCGATGTGTTCCGTCACGGTGGAGTCGTTGACCACCGTGAAGCGTCCTTGGTTGGTGATGACGCTTTGTCCGTGTTCGTTGGCAATGAGAAATGTGCAGAACGTGCCGTCCTTTTGCATCACTTTCCATACGGGGAGTTGCATGAGGTGTCCGTCCGTCTTGGAGGTCTGCACTTGTTGCCACACGCCGGTGAGGTCTGTGGCGTTGTCGCGTGAGGACGTGGCGCAGAGTGCTGTGGGGAGCAGAGCTGCGAGGAGAAAGAGCGTTTTTTTCATGATGGTTGTAAGGTTAAGGCTGTCTGTTGGTGGACAGCGTGGGTTGTAAGGGTGGTGCTGTGGCTTTTAACTTTGGAGTTCGATGCTTCCTTTGGCTACGATTTCGTCCGTAGTCGTTTTGCGGAACTCAAAGAGATGGCGTTGCGGCAGTTTGGCATCTACGTCGTGGAGTATCTGTATTTCGTCGCCGCAGTACGACTCAAGGCTGTAGGCCATTTCGATGCGGCGGATGGGGGTGCTTTTCATTTCTTCGGGGCGGAAGAAATTGATCATCCATTCTATGTAGCGTATGGAGTTGACGTGTCCGTTGATGTCGAGGTCTGTGTAGACGGCGCGGCGCGTGTCGAACACTTCGGGGCTTTTGAGGCGTATGCGCCCCATGGCGGGGATGGGCGACGGGCGGTCTGGGATGAGGCTGCGCGAGAAACCTCCGTTGGGGAGTTGTGTGAGGTCGGCGGGCTGGCGCGATGCGGTGTCGATGAGTGCCCAAATGCTTGTGGCGTGGCCGTAGGCGGTTCCGTCGGGGTGTGCAATGGTGAAGTGGCGGTCGGTAAACTGGCGGTAGAGGCGGTCTACCCAAGTTTCTATGCTGAACACTTCGTCGGTGCGCGGCAGGGTGTCCATTTCTATGACCAGACGGGAGAGTACCCATGCGTGGTGAAGGGCAATCATTTGCGGGTAACCGAATCCGTGTTCGCCGGCGTGCATGGAGGCACAGCGGAGAATGAGGTTGCCGAGGGTGCCCCATGCGAGGTTGCCGCAGTAGTCCTCAGAGAAGGGTTCGACGGTGTATGTGTATTGACTTGAATTTTTCATGTTGTGATGTATGTGGGTGCGTTGCCGTAGCGTGTTAGCGAGGAAAGGGCGTTTGTGACAACCTTCCTCTGATTTATCTCATGGCTGCTGCCGTATGTTCAAAAACAAAGGTATGCATTATCTTTTTGCGGTGCAACGTTTCGGTACGAAAAAAGGGGCAATCCGTCGGATTGCCCCAAAAGTATGTACGTCGTGTGCTTACTGTTTGTCGAAAATGTGCTTGCCGTAGTTCACGCCTTTGGCGTTGTAGTAGGCGGGTTCGCTCTGCATGCGCTGAAGGAAGGAGGGATAAGTGCGGAGTGCTTGCGGTGTCCATCCGGCTTCTGCTACTGCTGCGAGACGTGGGAACATGAGGTACTCTACGGTGCTTCCGTCTTCGACCCACTCCGTCCAGAAGTTGGCCTGTACGCCGAGGTAGGCTCCTTGGAGCGTTTCGGGCACGTTTTTCATGGGCACATAGGCATAGACGGCCTCTACCGTTTCGGTGCCGTGGCCCTGCGAACGGGGTTCGGTGGGGAGCTTGCTCTGTCGGCGGTTGATGTAGTAGGGAATCTGCGGGGAGAGGATGGTGGTCATGCCGCGCTGGGCTGCTTCTTTGGCTGCGCCGTCGGCACCCACCCATGCCATGATGGTGATGTCTTTGCCGAGCGGAGTGGTGTTGCCGTGGAGCACTTCGTTCCAGAAGATGAGGCTGCGCTGGAGGGCTTTAGGCTTGGTGGCAATGTAGTCCTTGAGTTGACGGTAGAAGTCGGTCTGCAGGTCGCGGTAGTTGCTGGAGCCTATTTCCTTGAGGCGCTGTTGGCAGAGTGCATTCTCTTTCCATTTGGCGGTGGGACATTCGTCGCCGCCGAGGTGGATGTAGCCGAAGGGGAAGATGTCGGTGAGTTCGTCGATGACATCTTTCGCAAACTGTACGGCTTTGGGATTTGCCACATTGATGACGTCGGCCGAAACGCCCTGCGAGAGCCACACTTCGTGGGCACTGTCGGGGTCGCAACTGAGAAATTCGGGATAGGAAGCCACTGCGGCCTGGGAGTGGCCGGGGATGTCCACTTCGGGCACAATCTCCACGAAGCGGTCGCGGGCATAGGCCACGATTTCGCGTGCGTCGTCTTGTGTGTAGTAGCCGCCGTAGCGCTGTCCGTCGGGTTGGACGTCGCCCCATCCGAGCACTTTGCTTTGGCGCCATGCACCGACGGAGGTGAGACGGGGATATTTCTTTATTTCAAGGCGCCAGCCCTGGTCTTCGGTGAGGTGCCAGTGGAAACGGTTCATCTTGTAGCGCGCCATGACGTCGATGATTTTCTTCACTTCGTCCTTGCCGTAGAAGTGTCGGCCTTCGTCGAGCATGAAGCCGCGCCAGGCGAAACGCGGTGCGTCGCTGATGTTTACAGTGGGCAATGTCCAGCGCGCGGGTGCGCCGTCGGTGCTTGTGGCGTTGGCTTCGGCGCCGGCAAGCACGCTGCGCGAGGGGAGCAATTGCTCAAGGGTGTTGAGGGCATAGAAGAAACCGGCAGGACGTGCTGCGCGTATGGTGATTCCTTTGGCGCTGACTTGCAACGTGTAGGCTTCGGCGCCGAGCGAAGCGTCGTGGAGCAGACGGAGCGTGGCTTTCGTACTTTTGCCACTACTGAAACGTATGCCGGTGGTGTGGGTGAAGTTTTGCTCAAAGCGTTGGAGCAAAGTCTGTATGCTATCGCCCTCGTAGGCATCGGCATAGGCTTTCACGCTTTTAGGAAAGGTGAATGTGCCGCCGGTCGTTTCCATCTGGGCGGGTAGCGGGATGATGGATGGGGCGGTCTGTGCCGTGGCAATCATGGTGCACGAAATGGCGAGGCTGAGCAAGAGTTTTCTGAGGTTCATAGTGATGTAAGGGTACGTGGAAATTTTCTTTGGCAAATTTAAACCAAAACGGAAGAAGGACGAAGAAAAAAACGGTGATTTTTACGATGAATCTTCATGCGTGCGCATATACGTGCACACACGCCAGCGCGCATACGCCGAAGTTTGTGCAAACAATCTTCAGCCTTCAGCGGCGCTTTGCGAATGTGCAAATGTGCAGATGTGCAAATGTGCAAATAAGAGAATGTGAAATACGCCTTGGCGGGGGGTGACAGTAAAAATAATCGCTCACGAATGTTTTGTCTTCTTAACTCTTATTGCTGCCAAAAACCGGTACATGCGCATGTACCGATTTTTAGTGGGTGTGACGAATAATTACCCCTCGCTGAAAATTTGCTGTCACCTTTGCGCGAAATGTAAATCGCTTGATTGTCAGAGGAATGAACAAAATTCTTGGTGTGAGGATGAAGGATGAAGGTAGAATGTATAAACTTCGGTGAAGCGCGCGCGTACGCGCGTACGCGAGAGAGATGTTTGTACCGAAATATTCGAATGGGAGAAGATGTGAATGTCTGCAAAAAAACTTTCTGCGAGCTCAACACGTTGAGCTGGGAGAAAATTTTGATTTGCAGCCTTGGAATTTGCGCGGTTTGCGTGCGTTAGCGCATGGAGGTCACGTCTCCGACGTGACAGATGAGACAAAGAATAAAGGCGAAGCACGCAAAAGCCTCTGCTAGGCCGTGTAGAGCGTCACGTCGGAGACGTGACCCCCATGCGCTTTCGCTCCTATGGAGCAATCACACCGTGCCTTGGATTTCATACGCCGTGCCTTGGATTTTTTACGACACAACCGTTACTTGAAACTGAAACGCAAACCGCCTTGCATGTTGAGGTTGGCGGGATGTTCGTGACGGATGTTGGGAAGGTTGCTGCCGTCGTTCACGTAGTAACTTACGCCCGGCTCGAAATAGAGGCCGACGGCCGGGGTTATGTTGAACTGTACGCCGGCTGCGGCGTTGAGAGAGAGTTGCCAGAGTCCGTCGGCAAATCCTTCGGTCTCGGAAGCGGAGGAACGCTTGGAGGTGGTGTTGTCGAAGGTGGTGGTTCGCTTAGCCTTGACACATTTTTCCACGGTGACACCTGCTGCGGCATAAACGTTGAAGAAGCGCGAGGTGTAGATGGTATAAGAAGCAGAGACGGGCACGCCCACGTAGTGGAGATTCTGCTGCGTGATGTAGTAAGCCACGTCGGAACCTGCCTGAATGTCGGTCGACAAGCGTGTATACGTCATGCCTGTGCGCACGCTCCATCTCTTTGTGAGGGGCACGCTGACGGAGAGGCCGAACTGGAAGGGCATCTTGTGGCGCACGCGACTTTCCACTTTTTTGTCGAGATTCGTGCCTACAACGTGTGCAAAGTCAATTTGCGAAACGCTGAGTGTGTGTACGTTCCCCGTGGGCAAAGAGACGGGCGGACTGTAGTAGCCGCCTTGCTGGTTCATGCGCTGCGTGTTTGGGGTGCTGACGTGCATGGCAATGGTGGGGCGGTGGCTGACGCTGCGCTTTGTGCTTGACGTGTGGTCCGTGCGCTGATAGGTGTTTGTTCCGCTTTTGAAGCGAGGGGACGTGGTCATGTCCGCGTGGCGCTCGGCATCGGTGTGCGTAAGTTCTGTTTCGGATGCCGTGGATGGACTGGCAGTTTCGTGTGTGTGTGCTTCTGCTTCCGCCGAGTGTGCTTCGCTGTTTTCCGAAGTCGTCTGGCCTAGCGGCTCGCTTTCTTCGGCTTGGGATGTCGTAGCCGTGGGTTGGGCAGCGCGAGCCAGCAGATGGTTGGGCTTTTCAGCGACAACAGGTTCTGTGGCGGACGGTTCGGTGGACTCTTGTGGAAGGGAAGCCGACTGCTGGGCCAATTGCTGCGTGTGGTCGATGGCTTGCTTGAGCGGTTCTTCGCTCTTGTGTATGGCAACGACGGCCACGCTGGCGGCTACGGCTACGCTGGCAGCGCCAATGGCCGATTTTCCCCAAAGCGTTTTCAGCCAAGGCTTCTTGACGGTAGGTTGGGGGGGCGTGTTCTTGGGCGTTGACGAAGAAACGGCATCGGCAGCGGCTGCGGTGAGGAGCGCGCTTTCAAGTTTTTCCCACCCCGTGGCGGGAGTGGCGGCTTCGTGGTTGGCGAGGCCGCTGCGTATGCTTTCTTCCCAATTGCTGAGGTGGTTCATTGTTCTTGTTGTTTGAAGTAGTGTAAAATCTTTTCCTTAAGGAGTTTTTTCCCTCTGAGATACTGTGAGGCAGATGTGCTTTCGGTGATGTGGAGGCGGGCGGCTATTTCGGCATGGCTCCAACCTTCTAGGAGGTAGAGGTTGATGACGGTGCGATAGCCGGGTGGTAGTTCCTCGATGAGGCGGTGGAGCACGTCCATGTCGATGCTTACGGGCTGTTCCTCGTCGTCGGGGGCGTCGGGGAGGTATTCTGTGTCCTGCATCTGCAGGCGTTTGGCGGCTTCGAGGTGGTTGAGCGAAAAGTTGGTGAACACGCGGTAGAGCCATGCCTTTAGCGAACCGTTTCCGCGCCAGGTAAAACGCTGTATGCCGGAGGTGAACACTTGTATGAATCCGTCGTGGAGCACGTCCTCGGCTTCCTCGCGGTTGCCCACATAGCGCTGGCAGAGCGACAATAGCACCCCTGCAAAACGCTCATAAAGCGCTTTGCGTGCTGCGTTGTCGCCTTCTTTGAGGCGTTGTGTGAGTTCTTCTTCGGTCACCGGGGGCTATTGTTTTTTTTCTCGCCGCTTGGTGTGTGGCAGCGGGGTGGGGTGATTGGTGCGCGACGGCGGAGTGCCGTCCCTGCCGGGGCAAAGTTACGAAACGCGTGTGAGTGATGCGGTGCAAAGCGAAGGTAAAACATCGTTTGAAGAGCAATCACGTCGTTCTCTGCGCGTTTCAGAAGAACACACAATCGTTGGAGAGTTCCACCATAGAGGGGTTAGCTGTTGCGATGACCGTAGTGGGTTGTGAGGAGTCGCCCCATTTGTATTTCAAGCTGATGGCGGATGACTTGGCCATCGTGCCGTGGAGTTGGAAGCAGAGGTAGGCGGGGTAGGAGAGTGTTGCACCGAAGTCCTTTCCGGCATTGTGGCAGAGGGTGAGCACGGGACGTCCGTTGCTGTCCGTCTCGTTGAGGCTTACGGCATTGAGCGTGTGTGGGCGGGCGGCATCGGCGTAGTAGATGCGGAAGATGACGTTGAGGTATCCGCCGGCTATCCATGCTTTCTGCACGTAGACGGGGTCGTGGCCGAGGCTGTCGGGGATGGTGCTTGAGGTGAGGTCTACGGTCTGCTTTGTAGTGGCAGCGCGCACGCGGTGGAGGGTGATGGTCTGTGCGTCTTTCCATTCGTATTCGAGGAGCATACGCTTCCCGTCCTGTGTGAGACTGTTGACGTTGAGGAGATTATAGCTGTCGGGCGTTACGGGCGAATCGGCGTGGGAGTCGAGTCGCAGTGCGGTACCTTTGTCTGTGGTGGTGATGGTGGCCATCTCCACGATGCTCTCGCTGCTCGTGTGGTGAAATCCGCCACCGTTTGTTGCGTCGGTCCCGTCGCAGGAAAAACTGGTGATGAGTACGAAAAGTATGGAAAGCAAGAGCGGTATGGTGGGCTTGAAGTTCATTGGTGCGGCTGTGGATTAAAGTGTATGGATGCACATTTAGCGGTGTTGCAACTATATAATGTGCAGAAATGGGTTTCCTTGCATATCGTTTATGGGTTTTTGTTGGGGGAAGGCTTGAGGGGAATGCAGATTGTTGCAAGATAAAGCCGGCAGAATTCCATCTTTTTTGAAGAAATATGCTGCTGCGCCTGGTCTCGTCCTGAAGAATCTTTAATTTAGTGGCCTGTAACAATCCAAACCGAACGAAATGGAAATAGTACCTGGTGTTTATGAAACGCTAATCAGTCAAGCTATAGAAGAACGGCTGCAGGCGTATTCCGCAGGCCATTATTATATTAGCAAAGAAGACATAGACAGTGCCGACTCCTATCAGATGATGGCCGATTATCTTGCGGAAGTCGTTGCCGGCATTCTCAAACAGTACTTTCAAGAGAACGATAAAAGTGAAACCATATCCGCTCAAGTGGATGTGGTGAACCGCATATTGCGTTTTATAGAAACCGAATGGCAGACAAATGGTGTTGATACCAATCCTGAAATGCTCAGTGAAGAATCGAAATATCAGTTTTTGCGTGGCATTTACAGCAAGGTCGGCTATACAGACGAGCAGGTCCGTATGAAAGCACATAACCATCCCATTAGCGGTTACCGCGTGAGTAACCTTTTTACAGGAGGTAAGGACGTTTCGATGGACGATGAGGTGAAGCGCGACATACAAACGGCCGACAGTATTTATCTCATTGTGTCGTTTATCAAATTTGAAGGTCTTCGTCTTCTTTTAGACCATCTGCGCGATTTCGTTTCTCAAAAAGGAAAGCAGCTCCGTGTGATAACGACCACTTATATGGGGGCAACGGATCCTAAGGCCATCCGACAACTTTATGCCTTACGGGATTTGGGCGATGTGGAGATACGCGCATCGTTCAATACAAAACAAGAGCGTCTGCACGCAAAGTCTTACATCTTTTGTCGTGACAACGGCTTCGATACGGCGTATATCGGTTCGAGCAACATCAGTCGTTCAGCTTTGACAAAGGGGTTAGAGTGGAACATCCGTATTACATCTGTTGAAAACCGTCATATCATCAAAAAGACACTTGCCACGTTCGAAAACTATTGGAGTAGCGAAGATTTTGAACCCATAGACACCGAGGAGGCATTGGAACGTTTTGCCAATGCCATAAACCGCGAACGTCATGTGGATGAAGAGTTCGGACAAAGCACGGAGTATGTGACGCGCTTTGAGCGAAAAGTGCACCAGATAAAAGTGCTTGAAAAGCTGCAATACGAGCGTAATGTGGTCCACAGTTATAAAAATCTCATCATCGCTGCTACAGGAACGGGAAAAACGGCTATCTCCGCTTTCGACTTCAAGGATTTCAATCTCCAATGTATTAAGGAAAAAGGGCGTAAGGCTCGTTTGCTTTTTATCGTGCACCGTGAGAAGATTCTGAAGCAGGCACGTGCTACATTCCGTAGTGTGATGGTGGACGGAAACTTCGGCGAAATATGGACGGGTAACATTAAGCCGTCAACGTCGGGCCGCATTGACCACTTGTTTATCACTGTTGAAACGCTCAATAACCATTGGGATGTCTTGCTGCGTCAAGGTGCTGACTATTACGACTATGTGGTCATCGACGAGGTGCACCACAGTGCTGCGGGAAGCTATCGTGAGATATTCACCCGCCTACGTCCCCTGATAATAGTCGGTCTTACTGCCACACCCGAACGTATGGATGGTCAGGAGATTAAACCAGACTTCAACAACCGTTTTGCTGCAGAAATACGTCTGCAAGAGGCGCTTAATCAACAACTTCTTGCACCATTCGACTATTTCTGCGTGACAGACGACAGCGTGAATCTTAGCCGGATAGTTTGTCGGGGCGATGTTTACGATAGGTCGCAGTTGAACAAACTATATAACGGCAATCGCCAGCGTTTTGGCATCATTCAGCGGGCTCTTGATACGTATGTCAACGAGCCACACTATTGCAAGGCCGTTTGTTTTTGTTGCTCCATAGACCATGCAGAGTACATGGCACGTATGTTCAACGAGAACGGCTACCGTGCTTTGGCTGTGACCTCACGTTCCAACAAAGATATCGACGAAGCTTCGGCATTGTTGGCCCGTGGTGATATAAACTACCTTTGTGTAGCCGATATGCTCAACGAAGGTGTCGACATTCCCGAGATCGACACCATCCTTTTTCTACGTCCTACAGAATCGCTCACGATATTTCTCCAGCAACTTGGACGCGGTCTGCGTTTGGCCGATGGAAAAACGTGCTTGACGGTGCTCGACTTTGTGGCGCAAGCCAACAAAAGTTACAACTACGAACGGCGCTTCCGTGCACTCGTTGGACGAAGCACACGTAGCATAACGACAGAAATAGAAGATGGATTTGTTTTCCTACCCCGAGGATGTACCATCACACTTGAACGCCAGGCGCAAGAATATATCCTCAAAAACATAAAAGAGGCCATTTTCAACAAACGGCGGTTTAAGGAAGAGGTGAAGCATTTTAGCGAAACAGGCAGACAGCTCACGCTTGAGAATTTTCTTGACAATTTCTCGCTCGACTGGCGCTCAGTCTACAAGACTTTTGGCTCTTGGGCACGTCTAAAGTACGAGTCGGGTAAAACTGTACTCAGTTTTGAACCTGATGGAAAATGCACAAAACTTCTTGAAGGAGCACTCCCTAGGCTATTCCATACCAACAGTTACGAGTATCTGTGCTTTTTACGTAGTCTCCTGAACAACAAGTTTCAATTCAAAGGCGTTTTAACTGAAAGAGAACGGAAATTTTTCAAACTCTTCTATTATACCGTGTGGCAACATGAGCTGGAAAAGTTGAACAATGTTTTTGAAACGTCGTTCTGCGATATGGAAAGTGCTGTCCGTTATTTGGATACGTTGGATTGGTTCAAGGAAGAACTTGCCAACCTTATAGATTTGCGTCTTTCACAACTCAAACAGACTACGAAGTGGATAGAAGTGGTGCCGCAATCTAGACTTGAGATAGAACTCTATGGTTGTTATTCGGCCGACGAAGTACACCTATTGCTTGAGGACAAACTTGGTCGTTGGAATGTGTTAGGCACACAGTACAACAAGGAACATAAGTTTGCTATGGTGTTCGTCACACTCAATAAGTCCGACAAAGACTATTCGCCAACGACCTTGTATGAGGATTATGCCATTTCGCCTACGCGTTTCCATTGGCAGTCTCAGAACAGGGTGCGTGTGGAAAGTGCACAAGGGCAACGCATTGTCCAGCAGCGTACCAACGGTTGGAAATATATCCTATTTGTGCGCGATTCCAAGACAGATGAATATGGAAATACCAATGGTTACTATTGTCTCGGGCTAATGGACTACGTTTCGTCACATGGCGAATGTCCCATAAACGTAGTTTGGGATATGCAAGAAACGATTCCCGGCTTTGTGCTTGAGGACGCAAAAGCTATTTAACTCAAGTTTCGGATTTAGAAAAGAACCTAAATTTATGCGGTAATCTGGCTGTATGCCAGACATATAACTAGCCCACGGTGTCAACCGTGGGTAGGTTTTGCGCGAGCGTGCTGGGCTGTAGGCTCAGCACAAGGGCGGGCAAGGCGCATTGAAATGTCGATAATTCGCCATTGGTGGTGCTGAGCCTACAGCCCAGCATTTCCGCACTCTACGTTACCCACGGTTGACACCGTGGGCTATTTACGTGTCGTGCCTACAGCACGATTTCCGCTCAGATTTCAACGCAAAACCTAAATCCGAAACTTGAGTATTTAAAAAGCGCTTAATAGCTCAGCACGGTGGCATGTGCACCTTCTCAATCTGGTATATCTCATCAAAATAAGGCGTCCAGCGGTTTTCGGCTATTCCCAGTTGAAGGCCGTAGAAGCGTGTGCCGCACTGCTTGAGCGTTTCGATGATGCTAAAATAATTGCGCTCGGGAAGCGGAATGCGGAAATCGCTAATCCACAGCACGTCGCCGCCAAAATAGCGTTCGTCGTTGTTGAAAAACTGCGGAAGAAGTTTTAGCGTTGCGCGCACGTCCGTTCCACCCTCGGCACGGCGGTTGAAGAACTTCAGCAGTCCCGCTCTGTCCTTCACCGCATCGATGGGCGTTGCTGCTACGGAGAAAGCCACCAACATACATTCGCGTTGGTCCGCCAAACACATCTCCGAAAGTTTCATCGTCAACGACAGGGCTATGCCCCATGCGTCGCCCGCCATACTCCCCGACGTGTCCACACATACCACCATGGGACCGCACAAGCTTGCCACCTTACGGTTCAGACTCTGCGCAGAGTGGACAGACTGACTCTTGTAGGAAAACGTTTGTAGGCTACTTGTCGTGAATTTCCGAAGAAATACGTCCTCAAGGTCGGCATCTACAAAGTGTGCCCATTCGTGCGGAAGCAGACTTTCGAAACTCCGTCCGACGGTCACGCCCGCAATGTCGCTCTTCGAGGCATGCGGAATCTTGTTTCGCCCGAGGTCCTTCACCCCGATGGCACGGATACCAGAAGCGTCGGCTTTCCGCCCCATCGCATTGGCCACCGTCTTGAGAATGGGATAACGCTCCTGCAACTTCACCTGCTTTGCCAAGCGTTCGTAGACCACATCGTTCCAGCGACCGCCCATAAGTGCCCAGGCTTGAAAAAACGAATCGAGCGGAGTGCCGTGGGCTTTCACATAGCGTGAAGCCGCTTCCACGTTGTGATAATAGAGTTGCTGTTGATGCGCTCCGTTCTGCTCAATGTATTGGTCCTGACAGTGCTTGAGCGACAACGACAGGCAGTTGCGCCAATCGTCAAGCAGCGCGTTCCAAAGTTCGTTCGTCACGTTTCTGAAACGATCCGACTCGCGCAAGTAGAAGTCCAAATCGAAACCCCACTCGGCATATTTCTCGGCCAACGATTCCGCTAAAGTCACACCTTTGTGGGCAATCTGCTCGTTGGTCCAACGCTCCGCGTCCTTCAGCTCGTTAAATTCGTGTTTCAAGCGGCGGCGCGTGAAGTCAACCCTTTGTAGGCAGGCACAGACGAACTGCTCCATCGTGTCGCAAAAGATTCGCGAAGCCAGTCGGTCGCTCGTCGCGCGAGCTTTGACGTCCGTTTGCTCCATGACGTAGCGTAGGTAGCACACTAGGCTGTCGCTCCCGTACAGAATGGTGTCGGGCAATGTGCCGTGGCCCGCATAGTCCTTCAGGAACTTTCGGTAAAAAGTGGCATCATTCATCGTAGAGTAACTTTCTGATATCCACACGGCATAAGGCAATCTGCTTGTAGAGCTTCTGTACGTAGTCGCGTACGTGCTTTTTGCACGACTCGTCCACGAAAAGATTTTGCAAAATTCCGTCCTGCAGCGTTTCCAACTCGTTGCACAAAGCCTCAGCATCCGTTTCGTAATGCGTAGCTTCAAGCAGAATGTCGCCGGCAGACTCCTCTTCGTTCTTGCCGCTGTGCATCCCCACCTTCCCCGTGGAAGGATTCAGCACGTGCGAACCTTCGCGCCGCATGGTGAAGGCTACTCCATTAATGTAAATATGGTCGTTGTCGCGACAAAGCGTCACTTGTTTTGCTCCTTTTGGTGCAAAGCGTTTCAGCGACGGCGAAGACAGACGGAGCAGGGTGCGTATCTCGGGTTGCTCCTCTTCTGTTTGGTAACCGACAGCAGGCGGCTGAAGCATGCTGCGCGCGGGAAGTTTTTTGAAGTCCACCACAGGAATGAGGGTGTTTCCCGTTCCGTGGTTCTCCACTTGGTAGAATGAACGGTCCACGATGAGCAGTTCCTCGTCGTGGCGGTCGCGAGGACTTTTGGCGTTTTGCAATGTGTGTTGCGTCTTCACGGCGAAAAGGTCGCTTTTCACTTGTTCGCACAAATCCTCAATGCGCTCTTCACTCTCTGAAAATACGGCACAGAGCACGATATTTCTGACAGCCTCCACTTCGTCCGGCTCGTTCCACAAACAATGGTACATGGGGAGTAAGTCCGTCACGCTGGCCACGCTGCGGCCTTGCAGAAAAGCCGACATCTTGAGCAGTCCGGCAATGTGTTTCCATCGGCGGTCGCTCACGTAGATGTTTCTCGTCAGTTCTTGGCCGTCAATGCTTGCCGTTTTCAAGTCTGTGCGAACGGCAGAAATCGCAGAAAGCAGCGCTGGAGAGAGCGTGACCTTTGCTGCCTCCTTCTGCCACGTTTCGTATTCTTCGCGGGAGATGGCTTCCTGAATGTCTACACGTTGGGGACTGTCGTGTTCCAGCATTTCTCGGAACACGTCCTCCGATTCTATGCATTTGCTCACGATGCGCACAAGAAAGCGGTCCCACAAAGCCTCAAGGCCTTCTCCTTTGGCAGGGAGTTCGTTAGAAGCGGCCACCAATAGCTTAAGCGGTATGCGCATCTCCACGTTGCCGTTGCGGAAAAGTTTTTCGTTCATGGCTGTGAGGAGCGTGTTCTGTATGGCAGGTCCAGCTTTCCATATTTCATCCAGGAACACAATGTCTGCAGTGGGCAAGAATCCCTCCACTGCCCGCTCGTATGAGTCGGACGTCTTCAGTTTGGATATGCTCACGGGACCAAAAATCTCGTCGGGCGTGGAAAAGCGCGACATTAGGTATTCAAACGATTTTGCACCGGCAAAAACGTCCTTCATTCTTCTTGCGACCATCGATTTTGCCACTCCCGGAGGGCCGAGCAGCAAAATGCTTTCGCCGGCCATTGCAGCCAAGAGGGCCATGGCTGTTTCTGTTTCTTTTTCGTAGATGCCGCTCCGCACTTGTGTGAGCAGCGATTTTATGCGTGGTGTGATGGAGGTCATATGGATAGGGCTTGTTAGTGGGTGGCTATTAAGTGCTGCAAAGGTATCAAATTTCAGTTACCGAGAAAATCTCGGCAACTGCCACGGATGGAAAAAACTATATGACAAAGTTTTTAGGGCGTGCATTTTGTGTACTTGGTAACTCTCAGGTATGTCGAATTAGATTGGATATGCAGTTTTGTGTGTTCGTTTTAACGTGCAACTTGTAAAGCGCGAAGGGTGGGCTTTCAGCCCGCTCATCGCGCAAATTATCCTTTTGAAATTGAGTAGAAGCGTTTTCTATTTCAAGCCTCAAGTTTCGGATTTAGGTTTTGCGTTGAAATCTGAGCGGAAATCGTGCTGTA
>CAVALA010000008.1:0-67265 GCA_963589615.1 Prevotellamassilia timonensis | reverse complement strand
CACGCTCCATAGCCGAAATCATCACCATGCACGGCATCATCAACCTCGACTTCCGCGACGTTTGCACCGTGCTCAAGGATGGCGGCGTGGCCATCATGTCCACTGGTTACGGCGAAGGCGAGAACCGTGTGAGCAAAGCCATCGAATCCGCTCTCCACTCGCCGTTGCTCAACAACAACGACATTTTCAATTCCAAGAAAGTGCTGCTCTCCATCTCGTTCTGCGCCGAGAAGGAAGGCGACACGCTCATGATGGAAGAAATGAACGAGGTGCACGAATTCATGTCCAAGTTCCACGACGACGTCGAAACCAAGTGGGGACTCTCCACCGACCCCTCGCTCGAAAAGAAAGTGAAGATCACCATCCTCGCCACGGGCTTCGGCATAAGCGACGTGTCCGGAATGAAAAAGAAGAAGGACGACGAAGAAGAAGCACGCCATCAGGAAGAAATAGAGAAACAGGAAGAGAACGACGAGCGCCGCGCAGGATTCTACGGCACGTCGGCAGGCGAAGGAGCCATGCGCAAGCGGCCCAAGTTCTTCCTCTTCGGACTCGACGACCTCGACAACGAGGAAATCATCTCCATGGTAGAACTCACGCCCACCTACAAACGTTCTAAGGAAGTGCTCAACGACATCAAGAGCAAGACCATCGCCGCAGCCGCCATCGAACCCGAAATAGCCGTACAGGCCACAGCGGCAGGTTCCGTCATCAACTTCTAAACAACCCTTCCCGCCGGACGCTTTGGACACACGCTGTCGAAAGCGTCCGTGCCTTTTTATGCAAATATCTGAGCAAGAAGCAACGTAACAATAGGAGCAATCATACGTTCCACTCAGCACAAACGTTGCCCCGTGCTTTACCATCCCCATTTCCTCAACCCCCGCAACAATGGACAACGACCTTCTCGTAAACCTTGCCAACTTCGCAAGCCCCACACTCATCAAGGTGATCGGTGTGGGCGGTGGCGGTGGCAACGCTGTGGCGCAGATGTACCGCGAACACATAGAGGGTGTGCGCATGCTCGTGTGCAACACCGACAAGAAGGCACTTGAAAACAATTCCGTGCCCGACCAGCTCCAACTCGGTTCGGGACTAGGCGCGGGAGGCGACCCTGAAAAGGGAAAGGCTCTGGCTGAAGAAAACATCGAAGACATCCGCGCGCAACTCGACCCCGAGACCCACATGGTGTTCATCACCGCCGGAATGGGCGGCGGTACGGGCACCGGCGTGTCGCCCGTCATAGCCCGCGAGTCGCGCAAGAAAGGCATACTCACGGTGGGCATCGTGACCATTCCTTTCCTCTTCGAACGCGAAAAGCGCATCGACAAGGCACTCGACGGCCTTGAGCGCCTTGCCCGCGAAGTGGACGCGCTGCTCGTCATCAACAACCAGCGCCTGTGTGACATCTACAGCGACCTCTCCATCATCAACGCCTTCCGCAAAGCCGACGAAACGCTCACTACTGCCGTGCGTTCCATCACGGAAATCATCACCATGCACGGACACATCAACCTCGACTTCGAGGACGTGCGCACCGTGCTCACCGACGGCGGAGTGGCCGTCATTGCCACGGGCTACGGCGAGGGTCCGCAGCGTGTGAGAAAAGCCATCCACAATGCGCTCAACTCTCCGCTGCTTAACAACAACGACGTGTACCGTTCGGACCGCATACTCATCTCCGTTTCGTTCAACGACGCACCGGGATGCACGCTGCTCACCGAAGAAATCAACGAGCTGAACACGTTCATGCAAAACTTCGACAGCAAGATTGAAACGAAGTTTGGACTCACCACCGACACTTCCCTTGGTAAACAGGTGAAGATCACCATCCTCGCCTCCGGGTTCTCACTCTTCGGAAAAGAGCGCAAACGCACTGCAGAGGTACAGCCCGTCTTCTCGCCCGAGAACGAAGAAGAGGAACTCAAGCACCAAAACGAGCGAATGCGTTTCTACGGAACGGAAAACGTTCCGCAGCGCAAGCGCCACCGCGTGTACATCCTCTCGCCCGAAGAAATGCTCTCCGACGGCGTGCTCCTGAGCGAAATAGAAAACACGCCTACTGCCCTGCGCACTGCCACGACGCTTGAGCACCTGCGCCAAACGTCCGAAGAGGAGCAACGCACGTCGGCAGCCGAAACCGACTGAAACTCAATACGTAACACATCACAAAAACCACATACAATGGAAATTTTCGAAAAAGTAAGCAAGGACATCATTGCCGCTATGAAGGCAAAGGACAAAATGCGCCTTGAAGCGCTCCGCAACGTGAAGAAATTCTTCATCGAAGCCAAGACGGCTCCGGGAGCAAACGACACCCTCGACGATGCCACCGCACTGAAGATACTCTCCAAACTCTCCAAGCAGGGCCGCGACACCGCTGCGCTCTACCGCGAGCAGAACCGCCCCGACCTTGCCGAGGAAGAAGAGGCACAGGCTGCCGTCATTGAAGAATATCTCCCCAAGGCGCTCACGACAGAAGAACTCGAGGCCGAAGTGAAAGCCATCATTGCCGAAACGGGTGCCACCTCGCCCAAAGAAATGGGCAAAGTGATGGGCGTGGCCAGCAAGAAGCTCGCCGGACGCGCCGACGGCAAAGCCATCTCCACACTCGTCAAGCAACTCCTTGCTCAGCAATAAAGCGCACAAGGCTAACAGAAACGACATCCCCGAAATTCCGAGAAGGAGTTTCGGGGATTTTTTTCTTGCACGACCTATTTCACAAGTGGCCCACGCCCATTTTTTAACACTGAGAATCGCGTAGAATTTTCTGCCTTGCCACTGACTGAAAATACAACAGCCACAACGTGCATAAATATGCTACTTATTACATTTATAGACCGATATATGCAATATTTCGTGCATATCGGTGCATAAACACAAGCGTGGGAGCAAAAATGACTGCGCTTGAAGCAAAAATTCCAAGGCATCTAGGAAAAATTCCAAGGCAGCAAATTCGAATTTGCTGCCTTGGAGTTTGAGCAAGTTGCCGAGGCGGCGCAAAAAACCATTTTTGTTTTTCTAGTTCGACGCTTCGGAGCGAAGAAATGAAGGGGCTGAAATTAACAATCGCAAGGTTCGTTCACATTGTCTCAAAATCAGCACGTTGAGTAAGCCGAAAGCAAATAACAAAGACGTCGCATAAAGCCGCAAACTCGCTCAGACTTTACGCATAATGCAAGCCAATGCTCACCCTATACCCAAAATTCGGCACTATTGCCCTATTTCTCCATTTTTCGTACAAAATCCGAGTCCAACGCTTGTTTATTAGAAAACTTTTCGCTCCTTTGCAGTTTTGAGAGTGACTTAGAGATTGGTCAAAGTGCACCTTAGTCACAAGCGAATCCTTGCCAATCGCAATTTCCCCGATAAGAAGACAACCTACAACCAACCTTGCCGGCGCGTCTTGCACACGCCCCACCACACGGTGGACACGCAGCAGCTCCGGCAACCCTAAACCTTACAACATATATGGAATCAGCAAAAGGTAAATTAGGTGTGATGTGCGTCGGCCTCGGAGCCGTCACCACCACCTTCATCACGGGCGTGCTCATGGCTCGCAAAGGACTCGCAAAGCCAGTGGGTTCAATGACGCAGTACGACAAAATACGCGTTGGCCGCGGCAAAGACAAGAAGTATCTGCACTACGGCGAAATCGTCCCCCTCACCTCACTGGACGACATCGTGTTCGGCGCATGGGACGTCTATCCCGCCAATGCCTACGAGAGCGCGCTCAACGCTGAAGTGCTCCGCGACCGCGACATCGAACCCGTTCGCGACGAGCTCAAAGCCATCGTGCCCATGACGGCCGCCTTCGACCACAACTACGCCAAGCGCCTCGACGGCACCAACGTGAAGGACTGCAAGACCCGTTGGGAAATGGCCGAAGCCCTCCGCGAGGACATCCGCCGCTTCAAGGCCGAAAACCACTGCGACCGCATCGTTGTTATCTGGGCCGCATCGACCGAAATCTACGTGCCCGTCGACGAGACCGTCCACGGCACCCTCGCCTCACTCGAAGCCGCCATGAAGGCCAACGACACCGAGCACGTGGCTCCCTCCATGTGTTACGCCTACGCCGCACTGCAGGAAGGCGCACCCTTCATCATGGGCGCCCCCAACACCACGGTAGACATCCCCGCCATGTGGGAACTTGCCGAGAAAACCCGCATGCCCATTGCCGGCAAAGACTTCAAGACGGGCCAGACACTCGTGAAGTCGGGTTTTGCACCCATCATCGGCACACGCTGCCTCGGTCTGAGCGGATGGTTCTCCACCAACATCCTCGGCAACCGCGACGGACTCGTGCTCGACGAGCCTGCCAACTTCCACACCAAGGAAGTGTCCAAACTCTCCACACTCGAGAGCATCCTCGTGCCCGAAAACCAGCCCGACCTCTACACGGACTACTACCACAAGGTGCGCATCAACTACTACCCGCCCCGCAACGACAACAAGGAAGGCTGGGACAACATCGACATCTTCGGATGGATGGGCTACCCCATGCAAATCAAGATTAACTTCCTCTGCCGCGACTCCATCCTCGCTGCCCCGCTGCTCCTCGACCTCGTGCTCCTCTCCGACCTTGCCGCACGCAAAGGCCGCTACGGCACACAGCGTTTCCTCAGCTTCTTCCTCAAGAGCCCCATGCACGACTACACGCAGGGCGAAGTGCCCATCAACCACCTCTTCCAGCAGTACGTCATGCTCAAGAACGCCATCCGCGAAATGGGTGGCTACGAGGCCGACGAAGAAATTGACTAAACGACGATAGAAGAACACCTCGGTGCAGCCCCCCGTTGTGCCACGTTCTTCTCACTTTCCCCAATTAACAATTCTTGCGCAGAGCGGCTGCAATAAAAGCCACTCCCGCACGTTTCTATTATTCCATGAAAAGCTTCACGACTGACCCTTCACGCCAATCGTGAGGCTTTTCTGCGCAAAACCATTAACCACCACTCACACCACCCCGCAATGGCGCTCGCCCAACACCTCAAAAGACTCCTCATCGCACTCCTTGCCCTGGCCGCCCCGTTCACCGCAGCACTCGCCCAAAGCCTGCTCACTGGAACCGTCGTCGACTCAAAAACCGGCGAAAAGCTCCCCTTCGTCAACGTGGTGAACACCAGCGGAGGCAAAACCCTTACCGACGTGGACGGACACTTCAAGATGCCCTTCCGTGCCGGACGCCTGCGCATTTCAGTGGTAGGCTACGAGACGAAGACCCTCCGCGTGACCACGGCACAGGACACCATCCTCTGCAAACTCACGCCCATCGAGAGCACCCTCGGCTCCGCCACCGTGGTGGGACACAAAACGAAATATTCGCGCAAGAACAATCCCGCCGTGGAACTCATGCGCCACGTCATCGCCGCCAAGAAAGCAAGCGACCTCCACGCACACGACTACTTCAGCATAGACAAATACTCCAAACTTACCTTCGCCCTCAACGAAGTGACCGACAAAATCTTTGAAGACGGAAAGTTCAAGCACTTCCCCTTCCTCAAAGACCACGTCGAAGTATGCAACGAAACCGGCAAACTCATTCTCCCCATCTCAGTCGACGAAACCGTCACCCGGCAAATCTACCGCAAAGACCCGCGCACGGAGAAGAACATCGTCATAGGCCAACAGTCCAACGGCATCAACGAACTGCTCAACACAGGCGACATCATGACCACCATGCTCAAGGACTGCTTCACCGACGTCGACATCTACAAAGACGAGGTGCGGCTGCTGCAATATCCCTTCACCAGCCCCATCTCCACCAGCTCCGCCATCAGCTTCTACCGCTACTTCATTGTCGACACACTCCTTGTCAACAACACCGACCGCTGCATACAAGTAGACTTCACGCCCAACAATCCGCAGGACTTCGGATTCTCCGGCAGCATCTACATCATGGCCGACAGCACCTACCGCGTTCGCAAAGTGGACATGGGCATCCCCGTACGCTCCGACGTCAACTTTGTGGAAAACATGCGCATACTCCAAGAGTTCAGCACACTCCCCAGCGGCGAACAAGTGCTCACGCGCGACGACATGCTCGTCCAGCTCAAGCTCGCCAGCTTCATCCAGAAATTCCAGGTGAAGCGCACCACCGAATACTCCAACTTCGCCTTCTCGCCCATCCCCGACAAAGCCTTCCGCTTCAAGGGCGACACCTACACCGAAGCCAACGCTACCATGCGCGACGAAGAGTTTTGGGAAGAACACCGCGGCGAACAGCTCAGCAAGAGCGAAGGCTCAATGAACACGTTCATCAACAAACTCCAGCAGGTCAAAGGTTTCAAACCGATACTCTGGGTGGCCAAAGCCTTCATAGAAAACTTCGTCGAAACAAGCATCGACCCCAAACACCCCTCCAAAGTCGACATCGGCCCCGTCAACACCATGCTCACGCAGAACTTCGTGGACGGATTCCGCATGCGCCTCAGTGCGCAGACCACAGCCAACTTCAACAAGCACCTCTTCCTCAAAGGCTACGTAGCTTACGGCTTCAAGGACCAAAAGTGGAAAGGCATGGGCGAAGTGACCTATTCGTTCAACGAGAAAGCCTATCTGCCGCGCGAGTTCCCCGTGAACAACCTCACGTTCAACTACACGCGCGACGTCATGTCGCCCTCCGACAAGTTCATGCCCACCGACAAAGACAACGTGTTCACCTCCTTCAAGTGGACCAAGGTGGACCACATGATGTACTACGAAACCTACCGTCTGCTCTGGGACCGCGAGTGGGCCAACGGCCTGCGTTTCAACATTCAGGCACGCACCTCCAAAGACACGCCCACCGCCGCGCTCTTCTACCAGCAACTCGCGTCCAACAACGGTGCCGGCGCCACCACCGACAACACCACCTACACCCCGTGGCTCCGCACCTACGACCTCACCGTGGGGCTGCGCTTCCAACCCGGCGTGTCGTGGGTCAACACCAAGCAACGCCGACTCGCATCCAACCACGACGCACCCATCTTCGAACTCACCCACACCGCCGGCGCCTACTCCATGGGCACAAACCGCTTTGAACACCCCTTCAACCTCACCGAAGCCATGGTCTACAAACGCTTCTGGCTCGGCTCATGGGGCAAGATGGACCTCACGCTCAAAGGCGGCGTTGAGTGGAACAAAGTGCCCTTCCCCCTCCTCATCATGCCCGCCGCCAACCTCTCCTACATCAAGGAGTACAACACGTTCAGCCTCATCGACAACATGGAGTTCCTCAACGACCGCTACGCCTCGCTCATGTACTCCTGGGATCTCAACGGCAAGATATTCAACCGCATACCGCTCCTCAAAAAGCTCAAGTGGCGCGAATATCTCGGTTGCAACGTGCTGTGGGGCACACTCTCCTCGAAGAACAATCCCTCCCTCGCCCAAAACGCCTCAAGCACCCAACTCCTCTACTTCCCCGGCCACTTCACCGACAACGGATTCGAACCCCTCTCGCGCACCATGGACAAGAAGAAACCCTACGTGGAAGTCGTGGCCGGCATACACAACATATTCAAGATTTTCCACATCGAATACGTACGCCGACTCAACTACATCACACCCCACACCACCAAATGGGGCATACGCGGCATGTTCCGCATGACGTTCTGATTCTGCACCTTGCCCGGCGCCCACAACCATTCGCCAAACCCCTTCTGCCCACAAAAAACGTCCACAAAAGCCCGCAATCGGCACAAAAAACCGGCGAGTGTGCATATTTTCTGCCGTTTTCGGCACAAAAGTTTGTTTATCTACAGATTATGCACTACTTTTGCAGCCGGATAACAAGAAAAGCCAAAACCGAATTATAGTAATCACAATTATAAAACAGAAAACTATGTCTGATATTGAAGCAAAAGTAAAAGCTATCATCGTTGACAAGCTCAGCGTTGACGAAGCCGACGTTAAGAACGAAGCAAGCTTCGCTAACGACCTTGGCGCTGACTCCCTCGACACCGTAGAACTCATCATGGAATTCGAGAAGGAATTCGGCATCACCATTCCCGATGACAAGTCTGAGAAGATCGCCACTGTAGGTGACGCTATCGCTTACATCGAGGAGAACACCAAGTAAACTTGGACAACGAATCTCCATCTGCATTTAACGTTTAACGTTCAGTGGCGGCTTTGCGGCTTGCGTCGCAAGGCTTGGCAACTGTACGTTAAGCGTTAAATCTTTTTTTGGCATATCCCCGCCACAGCATGCCCGGCAAAGCCTTTTTCGCCGAGCCACAAAACCATAAAAAGCCCCATCGCCCTTGTCCGCCCAAGCCATAGCGCTGAGCCACAACCACGGCAGTTCGCAACCGTCGTACGCCCCCGAACGATAGGAGATTAACGGGTTCAACGCCCGTCAACGGCAGAGCAGCGGAACATAGCCCCGCACCTGTTAATCTTCTATTCCCGGTGACGACAAGCGGACCGCGCAAAAGTTGCAAACCCTCCGCGCCAAGCTATCGGACGTAAGTCACGGACAAAGCAAGGGGAACCATTTTTTTCACCCCCTAACCATCACCACAACAATGGAACTCAAAAGAGTAGTAGTAACAGGCCTCGGTGCCTTGACCCCCGTCGGAAACAACGTAGCCGAAACCTGGGAAAACATAAAGAACGGCGTGAGCGGCGCCGGCCCCATCACCCACTTCGACGCCTCCAAGTTCAAAACTCAGTTCGCCTGCGAAGTGAAAGGCTTCAAAGCCACCGACTTCATTGATCGCAAAGAAGCCCGCAAGATGGACCTCTACGAGCAGTACGCCCTCGTGGCCGCTATGGAAGCCATCAAAGACTGCGGATGGGACCTCGAAGCCATCAACAAGGACCGCATCGGCGTAATCCTCGGCGTCGGCATCGGCGGCATCCACACCTTCGAAGAAGAAGCAGGCTACTACGCCCTCAACAAAGAGAACGGCCCCAAGTTCAACCCCTTCTTCATCCCCAAGATGATTGCCGACATCGCTGCCGGACAAATCTCCATCCAGTACGGATTCCACGGCCCCAACTACACCACCACCTCAGCCTGCGCCTCCTCCACCAACGCACTCGCTGACGCATTCAACCTCATCCGCCTCGGCAAGGCCGACGCCATCGTCACCGGCGGCGCCGAAGCAGCCATTTGGCCCTGCGGCGTAGGCGGCTTCAACGCCATGCACGCCCTCTCCACCCGCAACGACGACCCCACCCACGCTTCACGTCCCTTCAGCGCAAGCCGCGACGGATTCATCATGGGTGAAGGCGCCGGCATCCTCGTGCTCGAAGAACTTGAACACGCCAAAGCACGCGGTGCAAAGATCTACTGCGAAGTAGCAGGCGTAGGCATGTCGGCCGATGCACACCACATCACCGCTTCCCACCCCGAAGGCCTCGGCGCAAACCTCGTCATGAAGTCTGCACTCGAAGACGCCGAAATGAAGCCCGAGGACATCGACTACATCAACGTTCACGGAACCTCCACCCCCGTAGGCGACATCTCTGAAGTAAAGGCCATCACCAAACTCTTCGGCGAACACGCCTACAAGCTCAACATCTCCTCCACCAAGAGCATGACCGGTCACCTCCTCGGTGCCGCAGGTGCCGTAGAAGCACTCATCTGCTGCCTCTCCGTGAAGAACGACATCGTGCCCCCCACCATCAACCACGAGGACGACGACCGCGACGAAAACATCGACTACAATCTCAACTTCACCTTCAACAAGGCACAGAACCGCACCGTACGCGCTGCACTCAGCAACACCTTCGGCTTCGGCGGCCACAATGCCTGCTGCATCGTGAAGAAATACCAGTAAGGCTTCGCCAATAAGAAATGGAAGAACAGGGCTGTGATGTTTCAGTTCATGGTAGCCTGTTCTTCCATTTTTCATAATAGAAGGCGGCACACACGTAAAGATGGGAAAACTTGAACATAGCAATAGCCGCCCACGCTTAACCAGAAGCGCAGCCATACACCACTCTTTTTATGATACACAACCTCCTAGACCGCATGAAACTCCCGTTCCGCAAGAACAAGGAATTTCTGACGGTACTCTATGACATACTCGGCTTCTACCCCCACGACGTCGAGATATACCGCTTAGCTTTCTCCCACAAGTCGCTCAGCTACCACACAGACACCAACGGCGCGAAAGACCGCCGCGGCGGACGTCGCGACAAACGCCCACGCAGCGAAAACACCACCAAGCCGCTCAACAACGAGCGACTCGAATATCTCGGCGACGCCGTGCTCGAAACCGTAGTCAGCGACATACTCTTCCGCCACTTCGAGAACAAGCGCGAAGGCTTCCTCACCTCCACACGCTCAAAAATCGTACAGCGCGAATCGCTCAACCGACTCGCCGAGCAAATGGGACTCGAAGCACTCATCCAAGCCGCACAAGGCACACGCATGAGCCACACCAACATAGGCGGAAACGCCTTTGAAGCACTCATGGGAGCCATCTATCTCGACCGCGGATTCAAATATTGCCACTGGTTCATCACCCACCGCGTGGTCGGAGCCTACATCGACCTCGACACCGTGGCTCAGAAAGAAGTCAACTTCAAGAGCAAACTCCTCGAATGGTGCCAGAAGAACCGCATCAACACCGATTTCCGCGACTCCGGCGGAAACGACGGCGAACGCGGATTCCGCTCCAGCATTGTGCTCGAAGGCATCACCGTGGGCAAAGGCAGCGGACGTTCCAAGAAAGAAAGCCAGCAAGTGGCAGCAAAAGACGCGCTCTCGCGCATGCGCCGCGAACAGAAACTCTACGACAGCATTTTCCGAGCCAAGGAAAAACGCACCGCCATGGAAGCCGACGAATCGTTTGCCCTTCCCCGAATCGACGAAACCGACGACATCGTCATCAAAGGACGAGGCAAGGACAAGCCCGTGCTTGAAGACGAGAACGGCCGCCGCAGAAACTTTGCCGCTGGCGCCGACGACTACCAGGACACCTCCGATGCGGCTTACGACGAAGCCTACGGCGAAAACCCCAAGTACGAAGTAATCGACGATCCCGAAAACGAATCGGAATACTCCGACTACGCCACCAGCATCCAGCCCGACGAAGAAGAGGAAGTACAGCCTGTTCGCACCAAGCAGACGCCTTCAACGAAGAAGGACAAACCCGCAGCCAACAAAGATAAAGCAAAGCCCGTCCAGCCCAAGGCCGAGGACAACGAACCCACACGCGCACCGCAGACCAAAGCCGAGCGCAAACGCGAGCGCAACCGCACGGCAAAAACCATCGACGATGCCGTGAAGGGAAGCAAGAAGATCAAAGCCGAAGTGCCCGCCCCTGCAGAGCCTAAACCCGAAACGGCAAAAGCTGAAGTCGCAACCGAAAGCAACAGCGCAAACGCATCGGACGACAAGCCCTTAAGCGAATCGGCAAAGCGTCGCCAGCGCCGCAAAGCACGCCGCGAAGCCATGGCAGCCGACGAAGCAAATCCCTTCGACGAACTCCGCAACGAACGCCATGAGCGCGCCACCGACGAAACGGCTCCCGTTGCCACCGACGAAGCACCCGTTGCCACAGCCGAAGCACCCATTGCCACACCCGAAGCACCGCTCTCGCCCTTCACCGCCGACAACGCACCCGCCGCAGAGGCCGACGACGAACTCGAAACCGTGGAACTCCACGTAGCTCCTGCAACCGACGACATTGAGCCGTCCGTAGAAGCCGAACTCAGCACTGACCTCGCAGCAGAAGAGCCAGCCGCTGAAGAAAGCGCCGATACGCAAGAGCAGTTCACCGACTTCGATGGCGAAGAAACGCCCGAGCCCACTGCCGAAGCAGAAAGCGCAAACGCCACAAGCGAAGAGCCGAATGCCGTCTCAGCAGAAGAACTGCCGACTACCGCCGAAGCCGAACCCATCGAAGCCGATGCCGACGAGATCGAAGCCGAAGAAGAAACCGACGCCGACAACGACGAGGCCCGCGACGGAGCGGACGATAGCTCCGACAACTTCCCCGAAGAAGAAGTCGTAGAAGAGGCTGAAGACGTGCTCACCGAAGAGGCTGAAGACAGCGAAACTGCCGACGAAGACGAAGCGCCTTCCGAGCCTTACGACCTCAACAATTCGGCAAGCCGTCCACGCCTCCGCCACATCTCGCTCGACGACTTCGTGTTCGGAGCCACCGACGCCACCTTGTACGACCGCGACGAAAAAGCCGCTCCCAGCGAAGAAACCGACGGCAACACCATCGACAACCGCCGCCAGCGCAACTCACGCTCACGCCGCCGCAAGCCGGCATCGGCCAAGAAGGCCGCCGAGCAAAGCCCCGAAACCGAAGGCGAAAGCACAAAAGATGCCGCCAAAGCGCAACAGCGCAAAGCGCCCAAGGCTCCCCAAAACGCTGAGACGAAGAAAGGCGGAAACAAAACGAAGAAGACAGGTCCCGAAGACGAGGGCGAAGCCAAAGTTCGCGCCGACCGCGAAAAGGCCGCCAAGCGCCGCGCCCAGCAGCGTCGCCGTCGCCGCCGCGAAAACGGCAAAGGCGAAAATCCGTCGGCTGAGGACTGACCCTAAGAACCTTTCCGCAAAAGCCCCGCACCGAGAAACCTAAGCACACAAGCGCCGCATCACGTGCGAAATGCCTATTTTTGCAAAGCGGAAATGCACACAACCTTCAGGACGAAGCGAACCGTTCCGACCTGAATCGATAGTTTAAGAACCAGCTAACGTATATTCCGTACGACGAGCTGGTTCTTTTTAGTTTTTTCAAAAAAACTTCTGAACCGATGCTCCATCCTTTAAGCGACTTCACCTATTGCCCCCACTGCGGAAGCAATGCCTTCACCGAAAACGACGCCTACAGCAAGCGTTGCCGCAAGTGTGGCTTCACGTTCTACCCCAACGCTGCAGCTGCCACGGTGGCCGTCATCATCAACAGCCGGGGCGAACTCCTCTGCACGCGCCGCAAACGCGAACCGGCACGCGGCACACTCGACCTGCCCGGCGGCTTCGTAGACCCGGGCGAAAGCATCACCGACGGACTCCTCCGCGAAGTGCGCGAAGAACTCGGGGCAGAAGTGGAGCGCTTCGAATTCCTCTTTTCCCGTCCCAACGCATACCCCTTTGCCGGCCACACCGTCCACACCGCCGATGCCTTCTTCCGCTGCACGCTGAGCGACGAAACAAGCGTGCGTCCCGGCGACGACGCCGAAGAAGTGCTTTGGATTGGCATCGACAAACTGCGACCCGAACAGTTCGGACTTGACTCCGTACGTCAAGGCGTAAAACGAATAATGGAGCAAATCGTAACACCAACAACCAACGACCGATGAATTTCGAAGCCCTCATACACCAACTCGAAGCCCTTCCTTCCACAACGGAGGCTACAACCTCCCGCGCCGAAGAAACAACCGACGTGCGCTTTGCCGTAATCGTTGAGAACGACGAACCTTTCCTCGAAATACGCAACGCGAAGAACCAACCCACGTCGCCCGACAGCCGTTACCATTCGGGCGACGTGGGCGGAGCCTTGCGCGCCATAGAAGCCGTCGCGCAGCGAAAGTTCGACGAATTCTCGTGGGCCGGACGCGACCAACGCATCTCACTTTGGAAGAACCCCTTCCTCGTTTATCAGACCGTGCGCTGCACGATGACCAACGACGACGGACACACACTCCAACACGCCGAGTCGGCAGCAACTTATACGCTCCACCTGGAGCCTACAAAAAGCGGCTACGACACATCGCTCACGCTCGACTGCGGCGAAAAGCACTTGCCGCTCAAGCAGTGCACCTTGCTCAACGAGTGTTACGCCCTCCACGACCGCACCATCTACGAAACGGAAAGCCTCGGCACACAATTTGAGGCCCTCCTGCTCTTCGAAGCTTCCATCAAAAAGAGCCAACTCGAAACGTTCCTCTCGCTCTTCTACAGCCTCTTCCCCACCACCGTGGCGCTCCACTTCGGCAATGCGCAAGTGTTCCAAAGTCCAGAGCTCATAGAAGCGCGCACAGCCCTCGTGTTTGAAAAAGTCGACGAAGACCATACGCTCTACATGCGTCTGGCGGTTGCAATGCCCGGCGACTCGGATGCCGTGTTGAACAACACGATGCTCAAATGCGCCGCCACGCTCACCCCCGACGGCAACGTGGAACTGCGCATGCTCCGCCTGCCCAACCTTGAAGAGGAGCAAAAAAATCTTCTCGCACTCATCCGCAAATGCGGAGCCTCAAAAAATGCGCTTTCGCAAGTCTACGCCGACAACGAGTTCATACTCGTACCGCATACCGTAGGCGAAAAATTCCTCTTCGAAGCCCTTCCGCTCCTCACCGAACGCTACGTGCTTCTCGGCACCAACCATCTGCGTGCCTTCAAGCTCGAAGCCTCCACGCCCCAGCTCCACATCGGAGTCGGCACAGGCATTGACTACCTCGACTGCCACCCCACGGTGAAACTCGGCGACGACACTTTCCTGCTCAAAGACTTCTTGCGTCAGTTCGAGAAGCAACGCTACATCCAGTTGTCCAACGGCAACCGCGCCCTGGTCAACGACCGATACATGAAACGCCTCTCGCGAATCTTCAAGAAGGCCGACAAGAAAGGCAACTACGAAGTAAGCTTCTTCGACCTTCCCGAACTCGACCGTTTGCTCGAAGCGCCAAAGGATGCACCCGACTTCTGCCACCATCGCGAAGTGTACGAAGGCTTCAACAAACTGAAGCAGCAGAAAATAAAGTTGCCGCACGTCAACGCCACGCTTCGCGACTACCAACGCGAAGGCGTGAAGTGGATAAACTATCTCTACGAAAACAAACTCGGAGGTTGCCTGGCCGATGACATGGGTCTGGGAAAGACGCTTCAGACCATTTCCATGCTCACGCGCATCTATCCGAAAGAAAAGAAGAGCACGCTCATCGTCATGCCGCGTTCGCTCCTCTTCAACTGGCAGAGCGAACTGGCACGCTTCGCCCCGCAACTGACGGTCTACACCTACTACGGCACAACACGCGACATGGACGAAGCGCTGAGCCACCAAATTATCCTCACCACCTATGCCATGGTGCGCAACAACGTGAAAAGTTTCCGCGAACAAAAGTTCCACTACATTGTGCTCGACGAGAGCCAAAACATCAAGAACCTCACAGCACAAAGCACGCAGGCCGTACTTCTCCTCAAGGGCGACCACCGACTGGCACTCTCCGGCACACCCATCGAAAACAACCTTACGGAACTTTACTCCCTCTTCCGTTTCCTCAATCCCGCCATGTTCGGGTCGCTCAAAGAGTTCAACGAACTCTACACCGTGCCCATCACCAAGCAAGCCGACCGCGAAGTGACGGAAACGCTGCGCCGCAAAATCAACCCCTTCATGCTCCGCCGCCTGAAGAAAGACGTACTCACGGAACTGCCGGACCGCATAGAGCAAACGCTCTACGTGGAAATGGAACCCGAACAGGCCGAACTCTACGAACGCCGCCGTACCTACTACCAGGCACTGCTCAAAGGAAACATCAAGGAGAAGGGACTGCAACAGTCGCAGTTCCTCATGTTCCAGGCCCTCGGCGAACTCCGCCGCCTGGCCTCCGTGCCCGAAACTTCGGGCGAGGAAGGCGTCACCTCACCCAAACTTCAGCCGCTCATGGACTCGCTCACCGACGCCGTAGCGGGCGGCCACAAAGCCGTGGTCTTCTTCAACTATATTGCCGGCATCGAAATCGTAAGCGAAGCCTTGGAAAAAGAAGGCATCAGCCACGTAGTGATGACGGGCGCCACAACGGATCGCAAGAGCATCGTGGAGCGTTTCCAGACGGACCGCAACGTGAGCGTGATGCTCATGACGCTCAAGACGGGCGGCGTGGGTCTGAACCTTACGGCGGCCGACATGGTCTACATCTTCGAGCCTTGGTGGAACCGCGCTGCCGAAGAGCAAGCCATCAACCGTCTGCACCGCTTCGGTCAGAAAAACACCGTGCTCTCCTACAGCCTCATCACACGCGGCAGCATAGAAGAAAAAATCCAGGAACTCCAGCGCCACAAAGCCGACCTCTTCGAAGGACTCATCACCAGCGACAGCTCCGTCACGAAGGTGCTCACCGAAGAAGACATCGACTTCATTCTGAGCGGATCGGACAAATGACCTCTATTTTGTCCCTCAAAGCCACACACGCACAAACTCTCCCATCCCATTAAGCCTCATCAAAGCCATCACTTATGAGCAAAAATAAAAAAGTTGCAGACGACCAGCTCCAGCCCATTCCCTTAAAGACGCTCGAGAAAGTAGGAAGCATAATTGACGCTAGCTACACCAAAATACAGTTAGTGGAAATCTGCAAATCGCTCCATAGATATTTAGAGCCTATTGAATCTCTGCCCATTGCCAAAGGGCCAGGACAGACAGAATGTATGGAAATACAACTAAACTACATCTGTGCAAAGAATGCGAAGAAAGCAGTCTACATTAACTACGCAGCACTCTTCCTTTCGTCGGCCCACAACTTTGCCATATATCTCAACAGTCTGCCCGAGGTCTACTGTAATTTATGGTCAGACATCATGTTAAAAAAATTCGTAAGATGCAAGTATCTGGTTGATAACGAACGTAGAGAATTCTTAAATTGGTTCACCATTTTCGATAGAACATCTTACACCAAAGATGGCCGAGCGATTTTGTCTATCACACTAGATTTCATGATCTACGACTTGATTCAGCCCTATTTGGAGGACTACTTTTCAATTCCGCAGATTGACTTCAAAACGGACAAAGACCTTAGCAACGACCAACGCTACGACATTTACAGCAACGTAGATGGCATTGAATCGGAGTTCTACGTAATGGAACAACTCCTCAAGCACAACTATAAAATTGCACCAGGCTTCACCATCGCCAATTCCACAATCCAAAGCATGGTGAAGCACGCGCAAATTCCCCTTCCTGTCGCGGAAGTCAAACCAAGCAACGTATTAAACCGAACTGCCGCCTCGCTCTTTATATATACCTACATCGACGCCATAGGATATATCCGGAAACAATACGGCGAAGCCTCTATCTACGAAGGTATGCGCTATCTCCTTAAAACTCTATTCGGCTCGTCGTACATGCTTCACAACAGATTCATGCCCCATTTGGCGAAACAAACAGCACGACTTTCCGAAACTGCAAACTCTAGCGTTCTGATGGGAAACTTTGTCAACATATTGAGCGATGTAATGAATTCTAACATGGACGTTTGGTACGACGTCGAAAGCCTTGTGACCCGGCTCGAAATCAAGACACGTCCATCTTCTGCGCTGTTCTACGCACCTTTTGTCTATGACTACAATTACGTAAAAAGGCGCAGCGACAAATCGTCTGTTGAGATTGGCGAAGCTGTAGATCAAGTGGTCACACCGCTCATAAAGGCTCTTCTGCTCATGTGTGCCACGATGGGACTTTGCGACGTAGCCCTGGACCTTTCGCGCATAGACGACGAGAATAGTTACGTGGAACCCGTGCGTTATGTACGCTTCAACGCCATGGCGCGCTTCGTATTTGGCCTCGACGACGAAATGCCCACACTCTCCAATGCGAAGAGCAACATGGCCGACGACTTCAAGCTCAGCGACGACCACCTCGTCATCCACGTGCAGCGCAATAGCCGCTTCGCCGGTATGCTCCCCGATTACGCGGAACGTCTCACGCCCACCCTTTGGCGCGTGACGCACGCCACATTCATGCGCAATTGCGCTACGATGACCGACATGACGCAGAAGATAGAAACGTTCAAGAAGAACTTCTGTCCCAATCCACCGCAGAACTGGCTTGACTTCTTCAACGACTTTTCCAGCCGCATCAAAGTGATGGAACAGTCGAAAAAGACTTATGCCGTCTTCAACGTGCCTAAAAACCGCACGGACATCCAGCGGCTGATTCTTTCCGACCCCGTCCTTAGCCAGCTCGCCGTGCGCGCCGAAGGTTACCTCGTGTTGGTCGAATCCCTCAATTTGCAGAAATTCCGCAAGCGTTTCGAGGCCTTGGGCTACACCTTAGGCTAAGCAAACGGCACATTCCGCAACGAAAACGGGAAAACCCACACAATAATTCGTAATTTTGCGGTTCGTACATATATATTCATTGTAAAAGAAAATAACGCAACAAGTCATATGAGTTTACAATGTGGCATCGTAGGACTTCCCAACGTAGGAAAGTCAACCCTCTTCAACTGCCTGAGCAATGCCAAGGCACAGTCTGCCAACTTCCCCTTCTGCACCATTGAGCCCAACGTGGGCGTAATCACCGTGCCCGACGAGCGCCTCACCAAGCTCGCCGAACTGGTTCATCCCGGACGCATCGTTCCCACCACGGTGGAGATTGTCGACATTGCCGGCCTCGTGAAAGGCGCTTCCAAAGGTGAAGGTCTCGGCAACCAGTTCCTCGGCAACATCCGCGAGACGGACGCCATCATTCACGTGCTCCGCTGCTTCGACGACGGCAACGTGGTACACGTGGACGGTAGCGTAAATCCTGTGCGCGACAAGGAAATCATCGACACCGAGCTGCAGCTCAAAGACCTCGAAACGGTAGAAAACCGCATCAAGCGCGTAGAGAAAGTAGCCAAGGTGGGCGGCGACAAAAACGCCAAGGTAGAATACGACGTACTCCTCGCTTATAAAGCCGCACTCGAAGAAGGAAAGAGCGCCCGCAGCGTAACCTTCGAAAGCCAGGAAGAGGAGAAAGCCGCCAAGGGCCTTTTCCTTCTCACCTCCAAACCCGTGCTCTACGTGTGCAACGTCGACGAAGGCTCTGCCGCCACTGGTAACCACTACGTGGAAGAAGTGCGCGAAGCCGTCAAAGAAGAAGGCGCCGAGGTGCTCGTGCTTGCTGCACAGACCGAAGCCGACATTGCCGAACTCGAGACCTACGAGGAGCGCCAGATGTTCCTTCAAGACGTCGGACTCGAAGAAAGCGGTTGCAACCGCCTCATCAAGGCCGCCTATAAGATGCTCAACCTTGAGACCTTCATCACGGCTGGCGAAATGGAAGTAAAAGCCTGGACCTACCGCCGTGGCTGGAAAGCCCCGCAGTGTGCCGGCGTAATCCACACCGATTTCGAGAAAGGATTCATCCGCGCAGAAGTCATCAAATACGACGACTACGTGCGCCTCGGCTCCGAAGCCGCCGTACGCGAAGCCGGACTTCTCCACGTAGAAGGCAAGGAATACGAAGTGCAGGACGGCGACATCATGCACTTCCGTTTCAACGTGTAAATCCACACGTCCGTTCAACGTACACAACCCTTATCTTTCAATATCCCGCCATGGTCATTTGGAATCCATCCGAAATAGCCTTTACGCTCGGCCCTGTAGCCGTACGCTGGTATGCCCTCTGCTGGTGCATCGGCCTGCTGCTTGGCTACATTGTGGTCTACAAACTCTACCGCCAGCAGCAGATTCCGCAAGAGAAGTTCGACCCGCTCTTCCTTTACTGCTTTGTGGGCATACTCCTCGGCGCACGACTCGGCCACTGCCTGCTCTACGAACCGGGCTATTTCCTCTCCCACCCGCTCGAGATGCTTCTGCCCATGCGCCAACTGCCCGACGGCTCGTGGAAATACACGGGTTATGCCGGCCTCGCCTCGCACGGAGGAACGCTCGGCCTGATGATAGCCCTTTGGCTCTACGTGCGCAAGACGAAGGTCAACCTCATGCGCGTGCTCGACAACATTGCCGTGGCCACACCCGTGTGTGCGTGCTTCATCCGTTTGGGAAACCTGATGAACTCCGAGATTGTCGGGAAATATACGGGCAGCGACACCGGCTTCGTGTTCGCCGCCTTGCGCGACCCCGTCACCCATCTCAACGAGACGCTACCCCGCTATCCCGCCCAGCTCTTTGAGGCCATTGCCTACATCCTTATATTCTTTGTGGGCCTCATTCTCTACCGCAAATACAAAGCGAAAGTAGGCACGGGCTTCTTCTTTGGCTATTGCCTGACCACGATATTCGTGTTCCGCTTTGCCGTAGAATTTCTCAAGGAAGTGCAGGAACCGTGGGAAGTGAGCATGCAAAGCGCCATCGGCATGGACCAGGGACAACTCCTTAGCATTCCCTTCGTGGTGCTCGGCATCTACTGCATGTGTGGCGGAAAATGGTGCCGCCGTTTGGGCGAAGCAAAGGCCGAATAGCCGCGCAGCGCCTTTTCGGCAGAGTTTAAAGTACTTAACAACAATATCTAATAAAACCAAAACTTTAGTTGTTTCCTTTTGCGGTTAAACGTGTTTGCGCTACCTTTGCGCTCAATGCCAAGTGGGCAAGGCGCCTACTTTGCAGTTTTAATTAACCGCAACAAAAACACAACCCTTCACCGAATATGCAAAGCAAACTCTATCTTTCATTGGCACTTGCAGGCACGCTCGCACTGACTTCGTGCAACAAGCTCGGCCAACTCTCCGCAGACAACTTCACCGTCACCCCCTCGCCCCTTGAGGCCGTAGGCGGCCAAGTGCCCGTGACCATCAACGGACGTTTCCCCGAAAAATACATGAAGCGCAACGCCACCGTAACCGTCACTCCCGTGCTTCGCTACGACGGCGGCCAGGCCAACGGACAGAGCGCCACGTTCCAAGGCGAGAAGGTGCAGGGCAACGACCAGGAAATCTCCTACAAGCTCGGCGGCAACTACACGATGAAGAACACCTTCACCTACGTTCCCGCCATGCAGCAGAGCGAACTTTACCTTACCTTCAAGGCGCTCGTAGGCAAGAAGGAAGTGAAGGTTCCCGAAGTGAAGGTTGCCAACGGCGTAGTGGCCACCTCAGCCCTCATTGGCCAGACTGCCGCTTCGTCCAACGGTGCCATCGCTCCCGACGCCTACCAGTATGCCATCAAGCAGACAAAGCAGGCTCAGATCAAATACCTCGTCAACCAGGCCAACATTCGCAACAGCGAACTCAAAGGCACGTCTGTACAGGACTTCGTGCAGACGCTCCGCGACATCAAGGCCGACCAGAAGGGCTTGATGCTCGACAACATTGAAGTGTCGGCCTACGCTTCGCCCGAAGGTTCGCTCAAGTTCAACACCGACCTGGCCCAGAAGCGCGAGAAGACGTCCAAAGGCTACGTGGCCCAGCAGCTCAAAAACACGAAGCTCGATGCCGACGTCGACACGAAATACACCGCTGAGGACTGGGAAGGCTTCCAGGAACTCGTCAACGCGTCCAACATTCAGGACAAGGACGTGATACTCCGCGTGCTCTCCATGTATCCCGACCCTGAAGAGCGCGAAAAGCAGATTCGCAACCTCTCTGCCGGCTTCAAGGAACTCGCCGACGAGATTCTCCCCGAACTCCGCCGCGCCCGCCTTACCATCAACTACAACCTCATTGGCCGCAGCGACGACGAAATAGAGGAACAGTACAAGACCGATGCTTCAAAGCTCTCCGTGGAAGAACTTCTCTACGCTGCTACGCTTACTGAAAACGCCGCTCAGCAGAAAGACATCTACACCACGGCCACCAAGCAGTATCCCTCCGACTACCGCGCCTACAACAACCTGGCGCAGCTCGCCTTCCAGCAGGGCGACGTGAAGGCTGCCAAGGAATATCTCGCACAGGCTGAAGCCAAGAACGGAAACGCTGCCGAAGTCAATGCCAACAAGGCGCTCGTGGCGCTCACTGAAGGCAATGCTACCGATGCGCAGAACTACCTTGCCAAGGCTACTGCCGCTCCCAACTACAACGAAGTGCTCGGCAACCTCCAAGTGGCATCCGGCAACTATGCCCAGGCCGCACAAAGCCTCAAGGGCGTAAACACCAATTCTGCCGCTCTTGCCCAGATTCTGAACAAGGACTACACCTCTGCCTCCACGACGCTTGGCAACGTGGCCCGTCCCGACGCCCTCACGTCGTACCTCAAGGCCATCGTAGCAGCCCGCACCAATCAGGACGCTAGCGTGGTGAGCAACCTCAAGGAGGCCATTGCCAAGGACAGCAGCCTCAAGCAGCGTGCAGCGAAGGACCTCGAGTTCGTAAACCTCTTCAACGACACGGCTTTCCAGAACCTCGTGAAGTAACGTCCTTCCCGCAATAATCCAACCACACACTGCGGGCCTACAAGCACAAGAACCACGCTCCGCCAACGAGCCGCGCGGACTTCTTGCGGTTGTAGGCCCGCTTTTTCATTTTTCGTTATGTCACGTCAATTCTTACTCCCTATCGTTTCGCTCCTTTCCTCGCTGCTTCTTCTCACCGCCTGCGGACCGGGGAAAGACAAGGCACGCTTTGAGGGAAACCTGCAGAACATCACCGACGCCGAGTTCTACGCCTACAGCGACGACGGGCTTTCGGGTGGAGTGGACACGATAAAGATTACGGACGGCAAGTTCACCTACGAACGCACGCTCACCGAACCGCTCTTGCTTACGCTCCTCTACCCCAACTTCACGCAGACCTACGTGGTGCTTGAGCCGGGAAAAACGGTGAAGATGAAAGGCGATGCAGCAAAGATTGGCGAGGCCGGCATCAGCGGAACGGACGACAACGACTTGCTCACAGAGTTCCGCCAAGCTCACGTCGCAACCAACCCTGCCAACCTGCGCCTTGCAGCAGCCGACTTTGTGCGTTCCCACTCCTCTACGCTCGCTGCCGTGGCTGTCTACAAGAAATATTTTCTCCAAAGCGAAACGCCCGATGTGCGCCAGGCGCTCTCCTTGCTCAAGGAACTGCAGAAAGCGCAGCCCAAGAGCAATGTGGTGCGTGCCCTCTCGGTGCAGTTTCAGCCCCGTCTGCAAACCGGTGTGGGGCAAACGTTGCCCGACTTCACTGCCACAACGCTCTCGGGTAAGACCGTGCGCACCTCCGACTACCGTGGCAAACGCTTGCTCATAGCCTTCTGTGCCTCGTGGCAATACACGTCGCTCTCCATGCTCCGTTCTGCGCGCAATTTGCTGAAGGAAACGGGCATGCAGCCTTGTGAATGTCTCGTCGTCTCGCTCGATGCCGACCAAGGCGCGTGGAAGCGTGCCATGAAGTCCGACTCCATAGCCTTCCCCACTCTGTGCGACGGCAAAGTGTTCGACACACCGCTGGCAAAGACCTTCGGCGTGAAGTATGTGCCCTCGTTCATCCTTACCGACACGCAAGGCCGCATCGTGGCGCGCGACGTGACCGACATGAACGTACTGCGCACAAAACTTCGGCAATAAGGACGCCAACATTACAACAAAGCACTAGGGCAACGTTCCGTAAAGAAGCGTTGCCCCAGTGCTTTATTTTTTTTGTTCCGCCGAAAAGGCGGGATGTGCGGTGCTTTACCAGATGTGTGTGCGCTTTTCGGGACGGAGATAGTATTTGTCGCCCCACTGCACACCGTAGACTTCGTACCAGCGGTCGCAGTTCATGGTCGTTCCCAATGTGCGGGTATATTCGTTGGCATGCGCGTCGGTACTTTTCAGCAACCGTTGGTTGCGCCCTTCGGAATACTTGCTTCTCCACAAGTTGGCATAAGCCTGGAAGAAGCGCTTCTGCTGCTTGATGAGTTCGTCGCCGCGGTAACCCTGTTCCTGCAACTTGGAAGTGTAGGCTTGGAGCGCAGCTTCAAGGCCGCCTATGTCGGCAATGTTTTCGCTAAGCGTTTGCGCACCGTTTGCGTACAGCTGAGGGGCGCATCCCATGTAGGCGGGCAAGTGGTTGTAGCAGTCCACAAGAAGCTGCGTACGCGCTTCGAAATCCTGTTTGTCCGAAACGGTCCACCAGTCGGTGTGTTCGCCTTTCGGCCCGAATTTTGACCCGTTGTTGTCGAAGCCGTGGGTAATTTCGTGACCCAGGATGCAACCAACGGCATAGAGCGTAGCGTCGGAATTCTCTTCAGAGTAGAACGGTGCCATCGTCATGGGGGCAAAGATATGCGCCGTGTTGGTTTCGGGATCGTAGCAGCAGTTCACCGTGTAGGTCTGGTAGTATCCGAGTATGATGTTGAAGGCATTCTCACGAGCGTTGCAATTGTAAATCTCCTTTTTGAGGTTGGCTTTTGTCTGTCGGAGGTTCTTCATGTCGGCATAGAGCGACTCGCCCGTAAGTTGGGGAAGTCCTGCGCTAATCCACTCGTCGGGATAGCAGGCATAGAACTTCATTGCAGCGAGTTTGTTCTTTGCAGCCTGTTTGGTGGTGGAACTCATCCAGGTGAGTTTGTCGAGTCGCTGTCCGAAGGCCGTGCGTATGTTCTCCATCATGTCCAGGACGTGCTGGCGCTTCTCGGGCGTGACGTATTTTTCGGCGTATTCTTTGCTTCGGGGATAGGTAAGGAGGTCTGTGCTGGCCGTTTGAAGCATGGTCTTCTCGTCTTGCTTGGTTTCTGCGAGATATTCGTTGAGCGCACTGCGCGAAACGAGCAGGAGGTCGGCAGCTTCGGAACACATCATCATGCGCACGAGCATGTCCTTGTTCGTCGCGATGTAGTCGTCCATAGTGAAGTCGTCGCTCCACGACGTAAGGCGGTCTTCGTCAGCGCCAAAAGGTTCCAAGAAGGCTTTCAGCACTTCTTTGTCGTTGGCCTTGACGGAAATGTCGTCCGTGAGGTTGCTTGGACGAAGTCCTTTTATAGCCACGTCGGCGGCTTCTTCCTGCGTCAAGCCAAGCTTCACGAGCCATGCTTCCATGCGCTCAACGGAAGGCTTTTGAGTGAGGATGTCGGCCACGCTGGTGGTGTCTTTCTTGATGTAATAGTTGCACACTTCTACTGTTCCAAAAGCGAGCGTGCTGAAGTAGCTCGTTCTGCCGGAGGCGAGAAATTGGCCGAAGGCCTTTGCCACGTCCTTTGCAGCGGGTTCGTGGAGGAGCGTTTTGAGGTTGGCGATACGTTGTGTCAACTCGGCAATCTCGGTGTCTTCTTCGTTCAAGCGGGAGGCGTCGAGATAGAGCTGATTGAGTTCGTTGTCGGTGAGTGTGGCGAGCTGTTCGTTCGCGATGACCCTACTCTCAGGGATTGTTCCGAGTCCTGAAGTTTCGGTGGGCATTCCGGCATTGTCGTACCACTTGCCCCAGCAGTAGCGTGCGAAGTCGTCGCCGGGCTTCACGCTGGTGTCCATGTTTTGGTCGAGGTTCCACTGCTTGGGATCTACGGCAGACGCTATTTCGTCGTCGCTACAGGATGCGACAAACGTAGCACCTACAGCAAGTAGCAAGGAGCAGAGGGCATGTTTTGTAAAAGTATTCATCGTATATGTTTTTGTAAATTCCCTAACGGATGCAAATTTCCGCATTTTTTGCCTACGAGCCAATACATAAGGTGATGTTCTTTGCTGCACGGCTGTGAATTGCTTTGGAAAAGCGAAGAACCCACATCTCTCGCGCGTGCGCGCGTATACACCAAAGTTTGTGCAACTTGCTGTCACCTGTCACCCGGTGCGGTGATGCACTAAAAATCCGTCAATGGCGATGACGAAAATTTGGTGGAGAGTAAAATTTGATGTCACCCTTGCAAGAAAAGCGATATCACTGTATTTCTGGCAGATAATGGCTTTTTGAAGCGGAAAGGTGACGGGTGACAGCAAGATGTGTAAACTTCGGTGGAATGCGCGCGTACGCGCGCACGCGAGGAAGGGAGTTTGTACCGAAATGTTCAGGAAGGGGGTGATGCGAAGTTTTATGTATTTTGGGCTGCGGGCCCAACGTGTTGGGTTAGGAGGAAGTTTTGATTTTGAGGCTTGGATTTTTTGCTTGCTGGGAGCGACGTTTTGAAACGTCGCCCCCATAGAAGTTTCATAAGTCTGTAAACATCTGCAAACAACTATCTCCTAGCTCAACGTGTTGAGCTAGGAGATAATTTGAATTTGTGGCCTTGGGCGCAGCACGAAAAAGCCTCCGTGAGGCCTCAACGTGTTGAGGTAGGAGATAATTTGTGTTTATGGCCTTGGGCGCAGCACGAAAAACGCAGAAAAGGAGCGAAAAAAGTTGTTCCTGTGTCACTATTTGGGACATCGCGTGCACATCTTTGTCGCGGATACGAGAACATTGGGCCACGCTGCCCAAAGAAAAGTGACTTCGAAGAAGCACTGATTGACCACACAGGACTTACAACAGAAACGTATCCATAGAGAACAGAGAAGAGAGGAATCCCCGACAGACCTTTAAACTTGGCCCTGGAGGGGATTCGATTTTTTAGAAGAATCACAAGCCCCTAAAAAACTAAGCGTCCCGCAGCGAAGACTCTTTGGCCTTCGGCAGCGGGACGCTTGCGTTTTTATGTGCTATGCTGAAAGGGCGTTACTCGGCAATGAGCGTGAACTCTGCGCCGGAAGCGTAGTCCTGTCCGTTCTGTTCGCTGAGGGCGCGGAAACGGATGTAGCGTGCGCGGACGGGTTTGTCGAAGAGAACCTTCTTGAGTTTGGCATCTCTTGCGAACGTGCCTTTGCAGATGGGGTCGCCCCACGTCTTGCCGTCCTGGCTGACGTAGATTTCGTAGTCCTTGATCCATCCGTTCGTACCTTCTTGACGGGGCAGGAAGGTGAAGCCCTTCATGAGCTTCGTCTCGTTGGCGTCGAAGTCAACCCAGTGGGGATATTTTGCTACCGTCACGGAGTACATCGTGTGCCAGATGGAGGAAGCATCGCCGTCGAGCATATTTGAAGCCTCTCCTGAATTGGGTTCTTCACTAGATGTGAAAAGCACGTTGACAGGCACGCTTTCAATCTTTGCGAACTTCTGCGAAACACTGAGCGAGGGGTTCTCCTTGTACCAAGCCTTCACGGTGCCGCCGGCACGGAGGTCGAAGGGTGCGGTGTAGACGGTGGCCTTCTTTGCGCCGTTCACGGAGTACATGATGGTGCGGTTCTTGGCCGTGGTGGAAAGCGTGAGCTTACCCGTAGTGTTGCGGGCAATGCTGATGGGACGCTCGCCGGAGGGCGAAACCTTTGCCGTTTCGGTAATTTGGCTCACAGTGGCACGGCCAATGTTGAGCGGACGGATGATGAAGCCGAAGTCGTAGTTGACGCTCTTCGCCTGATCCGAGGGGAACGGGCCACCCTGTCCGCAGCTTGCGCCGCCGAGTCCCGTCACCTTGGCATCGAGGTGGAGGTGTGTACCCGTCGATGCGGGGAGCTGGTGGGGATGGGCTGCCGGGGTGAGTTCCTGCTGGCTCCAGGGGAGTGCGGAGGCCGACATGGTGCTGTCTGACACGAACACGGCGCCGCGTCCGCTCTCGTCGGTGAGTGCACACCAGCGCACGTCCTCGCGGTTGCCCATGGACTGGGGTTTCGGTAGGATGATGCCCTGCTCAGCCACGGTGCTGCGGTGGAGTTCGATGAACTGGCCCGTCTTGCGGTCGTTGTAGTTGTTGACGGGTCCGCGTCCGTAGTAGGCATAGTTCTTGAGCGAGGCGGGGAGCTTCATGGCGTAGCCGATGCGCGGAAGAACGATGCCGGGATTGTTGGCGGAGATGGAGGACTGGAGTTCAATGGAACCGTCGGGGTAGACGGTGTAGACCTCGTTGGTGGTGAACTTGAGGTCGGCGTCGGAAAGCTGGTGCTTGTCGTTGTTGAACGTATAAACCGTTTCGGGACTGCGGTCGCGGTCGGTGTAGACTTGGCGGCAACCCTCGGCGCCTTGGCTCTCCACGGTGAAGGTGAGCTGCAGCGTGCCGTCCTTGCGGAGCTGCTGGGAGAAACTTGTGGCGCGGTGCTGCAGGTTGTAGAGTCCCTGTTCGAACCACTTGGAGGGGAAGCCAATGCCGGCGTCGTTGTCGGTCGGCGCACGGAAGGCATCGAGTTTAGGACCGTTGCCTTCGGCAATGATGGTCTGGTCGCCGTAGGTGAGGGCTGAGAGCGAACCCGTGGTTTTGTCGAACTTGGCCACGAAGCCGTCGCCCGTCACGCTCACGGTGTTGGCATCGGTGGCTTTCACCTGGAGCTTCGTTTCGCTCTTGGCTTCCTGGGCCACGGCGGGAGCTTGCTCGGTGGCGGTGCGCACGAGGAGCTGCTCTTCCATCTGGGCGTAGCCCTTCTGTGCCCAAGGCACGTCGTTGGCCTGAAGGAACTGTACTTTCACGAAGTACTCGCTCTGCGGGTCGAGCTGGGCGTAGTCGTAAGGAAGCGTGTAGATTTGCTTCTCGCGCGGGCCCAGAATGTTCTTGGCGCCCTGGAGCGGCTGGTTTTTAAGCACGCACGTACCGTCTTTCCACAACGACCAAACGATTTGGTAGCCGGTGAGGGGTTGGAAGTAGTTTTTGTTGAAGATTTCCACCTGACCCTTGGTCATGTCGACGGCGCTGACGCCGACGTTCTGGTAGACTTTCTTCACTTCGTAGTACTGTGCCTTGGGGGTGAGGTCGGGACGCATAATGCCGTTCATGCAGAACATGCCGTCGTTGGGCTTGTTGTCCTGTCCGAAGTCGCCTCCGTAGCCCCAGTAGCGTGTGCCGTTGTCGTAGCCATACATGGCCTGGTCCACCCAGTCCCAGATGGCGCCGCCCATGAAGTAGTTGGTGCTTTCGATGGCGTTCCAGTAGTCGATGAGGTTACCCACGGCGTTGCCCATGGAGTGGGCATACTCGGAGATGTGGAAGGGATATTTGATGTCGTACTTGCCGGTGACGGCTCCCTGTACCCAACCGATGGAGGGATACTGGTTGGAACCCATGTCGACGATGTCGTTGTTGCGCTCGTACTGCACGGGACGCGAGGTGTCGTAGGCTTTGATGGCGTTGTAGGCATCAACGAAGTTTTTGCCCGGTCCGGCTTCGTTGCCGAGCGACCAGATGACGACGGAGGGATTGTTGACAGTGGCGTGGACCATCTCCATGTTGCGTGCCACGTGGGCGTTGCGGAACTCGGGCACGTGGGAGAGGCTGGCGTCGCCGTAGTAGTACTGGTGGCTCTCTATGTTGGCCTCATCCTCGAGGTAGATGCCGTATTTGTCGCAGAGGTAGTACCAGTAGGGAGCGTCGGGGTAGTGGCAGTCGCGCACGTGGTTGATGTTGCCGCGCTTCATGAGGAACACTTCGTGCTCCATCTGCTCGCGGGTGACGTAGTGGCCCGTTTCGGGGTTGGTCTCGTGGCGGTTCACGCCCTTCATCTTGATGGGCTGTCCGTTGAGGTAGTAGTAGCGGCCGGCGAGTCCGAACTCGTCCTGCGAAGCGGGCGTGTCCTTGATTTCTATTTTGCGGAAACCTACGTTGGTGGAGAAGGTTTCAACGACGTTGCCTTTCTTGTCCTTAAGTTCGCCCACGAGGACGTAACGCCAGGGCGCTTCGGCGTTCCAGGGCTTCACTTTGGTGCCGGCGTCAAGGGTGACAGCGGCGGTGAGTTCGCCGTTCTTGCCCACGGTGCCCACTTGTGCGGTGGCCGTCACGCCTTCCACGAGGGTGTTCTCGTCGGAGTAGAGTTTGTTTTCGTAGAGGGAGTAGCTGATGGTGTAGCCTTTGGCTTCCTTGGCGGTGAGGTTACGCACTTCGGCCGAGATGTGGAGCGAAGCGTGGGTGTAGGTGTTGTCGTAGTCGGGGATGGCCTTGATGTCGCGCACCTGCACTTTGGGTTTGGCGGTGAGCGATACGTTACGGAACACGCCGGGGAGGCGGAACATGTCCTGACTCTCGAGGAAGGAGCCGTCGCTATGGCGGTAGACTTCGAGTGCTACGACGTTTTCGCCCTTGGCGTTGAGGTAGGGGGTGATGTCGAACTGGGCGAGGTTGCGGGAGTTCTTGGAGAAGCCCACGTAACGGCCGTTGATGTAGAGGTAGAAGAAGGAGTCTACACCGTCGAAGTTGATGTACACCTCGTGGCCTTTCCATTCGGCGGGAATGGTGAAGGTGCGGCGGTAGCTACCCACTTCGTTGCGGTTCTTGTAGGTCATCCAGTCCTTGGAAGGCTCGCGCATGACGCCGCCTTTCCAGTCGCCGGGACGTACGCTGTGCTGGAAGATGACGCGCTGGTTGGAGTAGAGGGGCTCGCCGTACTTGAACGTGCCGTCTCTCTGTGCGCCGGCCATGTTCCACGAATAAGGCACAGGGATCTCGTCCCACGCGGAGGCGTCGAACGCTGTCTTGTAGAAGTCCGTGGGACGCTCCTCGGGGTTCTTGGCCCAGTGGAACTTCCACTTGCCGTCGAGCGACTGCCAGAGGGAACTGTTTTCGGGGAGCACGCGGCGCGCCTCGTCGGTGTTCTTGAAGGAGAAGAACCAGGCGTGGGGCTGCTGCTTGTTGTAGGCTACGGAGTCGGGGCTTTGCCACTCCCATCCGCTGGGAGCTTGCATCTCGCCGTAGTAGAATCCGCCGAGCGGGGCTATCTGTGCCCATGCCGGGGCGGCAAGAAGGCCTGCAAGGAGGGCCATCGTTGTCTTGTGCATATGCAGTAGGGGTTTAAGGTGTTTTCGGGTGAATAAAATAAGACTCTTAAGTACGCGACAACGCACTTCTGCGGACCGTGTGGTGCAATGTGCTGACGGGCCGGCCGTTGTCTGCTACAAAGTTATGGAGAAAGGTGTGGAAATACAAGGAACCTGTTCTTTTTCACCCCACTTTGACTCTTTTCCGTAATCTTTTGACTGAAAATGTGGTTAATTTGGCGCTTTGGCGTCCACGTTTCGGCATAAAATGCATAAATTGCAAGCCATAACCAGTCATTATTATCCTGAACACACAAAAAACAGATTGACATGAGAAACGCCATCACCTTTATCCTGCTGCTTCTCTCCCTATGCCCGCTCTCGGCGCAGAACGCCACGGGCGACGTGGAGCAACTCTTTCAGCGCTTCAAGTCGGCTGCCACGTTCGACTACCGCTATCCGCGCGAGAAAGTGTACATGCATTTCGACAACACGGCCTATCTTGAAGGCGACACCCTATGGTACAAAGCCTACGTGGTGCGCGCCTCGTCCCACACGCCCACCGACCTCAGCGGGGTGCTCTACGTGGAACTCCTCGATGCCGACGGGCAACAGATAGAGCAACAAATTCTGCAAATCGACTCGCTCGGACAAGCCGACGGATGCTTCAAACTGGGACTTCCCGTTCGGGCGGGCTACTACGAGGTGCGCGCCTTCACCCGCGAGATGGTCAACTGGGGACTCCACGCCTGCTTCTCGCGCGTGTTTGCCGTGTTCGCACCCAAACAGACCGCCAAGTCCCAAGTGGCGGCGGGCAACTACGACCCTTCGCTCCTCGAACTTCCCATGCCCGAGGAGCACAAAGGCATTTCGCTGGGTTCGCCGCGACCCTACACCATGACGACCAACAAGGACGTGCGCCTGGCCTTCTTTCCTGAGGGCGGATGGCGCGGAAAGGGCGTGGCGCAGCGCATAGCCTTCGAACTCACCGACGGATGCGGCCACGCCTTGGAAGACGAGGTGAAGTTCTTCTCCGACGGCGGCCAACTCCTCGCCACCGCACGCCCCGAACACGAAGGACGCGGCACGGCTCTGCTCCCCGCCACCACCGGACGCGGATATGCCACGGTGGGCAGCGCCGCAAAGCGCTACTTGCTCCCCACCCCCGTGAGCGGCTTTGCACTCCGGGCCGACCGCGCCGACGACGGACTCTTGCTGCGACTTGAGACCAACGACTCGGCACGCGCTGCCACGGGACTGCTCGGCATTGCGGTGTTCAACCGCGAGCGCGTCACCTACTTCGACACGCTCTCGCTCTCGCCCGGCACCATAGAACGCTTTGTGCCACAGAAGGCATTGCGCGGCGGCGTGAGCCGCATTGAGGTGTACGGAACGGACGGCGCAAGCCGTGCCTCGCGCTTGGTATGGAACGCTTTGAAACCGGCCGAAGAGCGCCGCGTGAACATTTCGCTTCGTCAGAACCGTGCGGACTACTCGTCGTTTGAGCCTGCCGTGCTGACCATGGAACTCACCGACACGGCGGGAGCGCCCGTGCAGACGACCTTCTCCATTGCCGTGCGCGACGACGCGGGCAACATTGTGGCGGACGGCGATGCCGGAATGGCTGCCGACCTTCTGCTCGGCTCCGAAGTGCGCGGCTACATAGCCAACCCGGCGGCCTACTTTGCCAAGGACGACGCAGCCCACCGCCGCATGCTGGACCTTCTGCTTCTTGTGCAAGGATGGAGCGCCACGCCATTCGACGTGATGTGCGACGCCACACCTTTCGACCTCAAGCAGCCCATTGAGGAACGCCTCATCCTCCGCGGCTCGCTCTACACGGACAACAAGCGCCGCAAACCACAAGCGGGCTACAACCTTTCCATGAAGATGTATTCGCTCACGGGCGGCAGTTACGAGGGTACGACGAAGACGGATGCCGACGGCAATTTTGCCTTCGAGACGAACGCTTACTACGAGGGCGACTACCACGCGCTCTTCACCTCCAAAAGCGACGATGGCAAGCGCCACTGGGGACGCCTCATGCTGGACCGCTGGTTCTCGCCGCAACCGCGTGCCTTCAACGGCCGCGAACTGGACTTCACGCTCTTCTCGCCCGACGACCCGGCCACGCCGCAGCGCAAACCGGAAACGTTTGAGTGGACCGACACGCTACCGACTATCAAAGCCACCACACTGGGCGAAGCCACAGTGGTTCACAAGAACAAGTACCGCGGCTTCACGGGCAACCGCTACACCTACAACGGCGGCGAGCGCACAGGCCAGAAGCGCGCCTCGAAGTTCTACAACATTCAGCGCGAAGCGGAGCACTACAAGGATATGGGCTACGAACCCGGCACCATTTGGGACTTCCTGTCGGTGCTCGACGCCTCGTCATCACACATCGTGGGCAACATGAGCGCTGTGGACAACGGCGTGGTGGGCATCGACAACAGCGGGAACGCCACGGCAACCACCTCTTCCGACGAAGCGGTCTACGAAACGCTGGCGGCTGAAGCGGCTGGCGAACAGAGTGCCAACGCGCGCATCTTCCAGCAGGGGCTGGGCAACAGCGACCAGAGCGGAACGAACGACATGACGGGTACGTTCACGCTTAACGGCCGGCAGATGAAGGTCTACATCAACAACATGCCTTACGACGAACTCGTGAAGAACTACCCGGAGATGTACCTCTACCTCGCTGCGGACGAGATAAAGTCGGCCTCCGTGGTGCAGAGCAACCTCCGCGACGACGCTATGACGGGTTCGGACGTGAACCGCAGCAAGAACCGCTATGCCATCTACCTCTACGAGATTCCCGACCTCTACCGCTACAAGGCGCGCAAAGAGAAGAAGGGTCTGGAGCGCCGCGTGATTCACGGCTACACGCCCGGCATGACGTTCTACAACCGCAACTACCGCGGCTTCGACACGCCCTCTTCACGCGACGTGCGCCGCACGCTCTACTGGAACCCCTCTGTGAGCACCGACAAGGCGGGCAAGGCTTCAGTGATCTTCTTCACCAATGCCCGCGTGGAGCAACGCCTCGACATTTCCCTCCGCGGCATGACGAAGACGGGACAGATTGTGGAACGATGAGCCTCACGGCTTCACGGAGGCTTATGCGCCCATATCTCACTCACCCCAAAAAAGCAACAAAAATCCCCGCAGGCTCGCACCTGCGGGGATTTTTGTTTATGTTTTTTCTTGGATTAGTAGTCCTCTTCGGATCCGTCGTTCCAAGCGTCGCTCCAACCGCCAAACTCGTCGGAGTAGTCGGTAGAGCCGGTGTCGGTGCCGTCTATTTTCATGTCAATGCTCCCGGCCATCATTTCCTGAGCACTCAGGTTTACAGAGAGGAGTTCGGGCGCGATATATGTTTTCTTCATAATCGTTTCTTTTTTAGGTGAATTGTGTGAGGAATGAGAAAAGGGACATCGCGTTATTTCACGATGTACTTGCGTCCTGCCTGAATGTAAACGCCGCCCTTGACGGGAGCCACGACGCGACGGCCGGAGAGGTCGTACACAGGAGCGGAAGCGTTGCCGTCTATGTTAAGAGCAGGTGCGCTGATGCCCGTGATGTCGCCGTCGAAGCGCATAGACACACTATTTTCGCCACTGCTTACGGGAGCGGCAAGAAGTGCCTTGTTGGCGCGGATGGTGGTGAGGGTGGAGCTGGGCGGATAGAAACCAATCTCGCCACTCGTGTCGCCCTTCGAGAGGATGTAGTAGGCGTCCAAGCCGCTGGTAAGCGGGGTGAGCGTACCGGTGAGCGCGTTGTCAGTGACGCTCTCTTCGTTGTCGCTGATGGTGAGCGTGGTGGAAGTGGCATCCTTTGCGCCAACAATCACAACGCCCGTTTCCTTTGCCACACCGTCCTTGGGGGTCATGTGGAGCACATTGTCGTTAAGTTTGCCCGTGTAGAGCTGGCTGTCGCTGGCGCTCTTCACGCCGAAGGGGAGGTAAACGGAAGCGTAGCTTGCTTCGCCCACGGTGTTGAGGGCTACCTCAAGTTCCGTAGCCTTAATGATGTACCAGTCGGCACCCTTCTCGAGATTGTCCCAAACGGAGAGGCGGTAGTTGTCGCTAGCGCCGTCCTCGGCGAAGAGGGCGTGGTGGTTGCCAGTAGTGTAGTTGGTGTTCTTGATCATAAAGTGGCCGGCTGCTGCACTGCGCTGCTCCACGTTGACGGTGCCGGCGCTGCTCTCGTCCACAAGCTGGAGGCGCTTGTTGGTGGCGTTGACGATAGGTTCAAGGTATTTGCCGGTGTTGACATTCTTCAAGAGGTAGCCGTTGCTGTTCTTCACGAACTGCCAAACCGTGGCGGCCTGCTTCTTCGCGTCGTCGGTCGTCACGCAAGCGGCGTACTGCGTGGGCGCGTTGCTATCCCACGAAAGCACGTTGTGGCCCGTGGACATCTTCGTTGCCACGCACTGCAGGCGGTAGTACGCACCGTCCTCAAGGCCGAAGACGCTATTTGCTACTTTCTTATTAAACTCAACGAGGTCGTTGAGATTGCTCGTTGTCTTTTCTGCGTCCAAAGCATTGTAAGCGTTCTTGTAAGCCACGAGGTCGTCGCTCTGTTCGAGGAAGCTGTTGCCGAAGTATATCGCGCCGGCAGGAAGGTCGGTGGGTTTGGAGTAGTCCTTATAAGAGTTAGCCCAAGCCAGCACGAGGGAGACCTTGAGTTCAAAGGCATCGACAAACTCAATGGCAGAGCCGGCGTCGTTGCTACCCCAACCCAGGAGCGAACCGTCCGTGTTGAGGTTGCCTTGCACGTTGATGAATATCTTGCTTGCATCACTTTTTACGTAGAAGCAAGCGGTCTTGGTGGAGTTATAAGTTGAACCCCAAACGGAGAACACATTGTTTTCGCCATCGGCGGAGAGGGAAGCCTCGCCAGAAGCGGCGAGGGAAGCGCGATTGAGCGTGTAGCCAGTGCCGGCTTTCTTGTTGTAAAGCTTGAAGCCTTTGGTGAAGCTACCGGTGATGCACCAAAGGTAGTTGTCGTCCACTTCGCTACCATCCATAGAAGAAGCGAGATAGTGTCCCGTGACGGAATAGCTGTCGTCGGCTTTCTTGAACCAGTTGTTGTACTTAATCTTTAAGGCGTACCACTTCGTGTCTGAAGCAAATGCACCGTCGGTAGGCTCGGAAGAAACGGTGAACGGGAGCGATACGGTGCAGGGCACGGTGATGGTGCACGCCTCAGTCACGGCGTCGGTCTTGGAGGGGGTGCCAGCGGTGAGGAGGGAATTGGAGGGCGCGGGGATAGTGGCCACGGTTCCATAGTCGACCATTATCGTACTTGTCTCTACGATTTCGTCGTCTACGGTGTAGTTTATCGTTACGGTAGGAGTTTCCGCAGAGATAAACTTAAAGGCGGAGCCGTCGTCGCCTGTCCCGTTTGAAGCGTTTTTACCCCAACCATACCATGCTTGGTCACTATTCCAAAATACGAGTTTGCCGCCCTGTCGGTTCCAGGCGCGGGTTGTGCCGTGTGCGGCAGGCACCCAATAAGTGTCGTCGGTGCAATAGCTTGCGTGGAAGTCGAAGTCCGTCACGCCGTAGGAGTCGTCCGTACTGCTGGCGGCCACCATCTTTGCGCTAGAATTTCCATCGTTGCCCGTTGTACTCATACCGAGAACATACGTCGCACCTTTTCCTTTGTTGTAGAACTTATAGCCGTTGGTATCGTCGCCGACTACCGCCCACAAGCCATAGTCGTCGGAGGGTTGCGTAGTATTGCTGAGTGTGAGCTGCTCGCTGGACAAATAGCCCTCGCCAGCGCTTAGCCACGCGTTGCCGCCCTTGTTTTTGATGTAATACCAGTGCGTGTTCGTCGCGAACTCGCCGTTCGTTGGGGCATCAGACACCGCAAAGGTGTAGGTGATCTGTGCGTAGACTGTCGCCCCCCCTAAAAGGAAAAGGAGAGACAGCAAGAAGTTGGTAATCTTTCTCATAACAGAAATGGTTAACATTAGTATTGTTGTGGTTTTCTCAATAGTCGTTTCTGTGCAAGCGTCCGTAAGCAAAAGAGATGCTATACCAGTTCTTTCTCGCTCTGCTATAAGGGGTTGTAAATCTCCATGTATCTTGCCGTACTCTATTGGCTCTTCTCTGCAAGATTTCTTAAGATCACGGCGCAATTTATGCAATTTTTGCTACACAAGCAAGGCTGCGCGCAAAAAAGCACCGTTTCCCGTAAAAATTCCAAGGCTTGAAACTAAAATTCCAAGGCTTGAAATTTAAATTCCAAGCCTTGGAATTTTTGTCCCAAACCAAGGAATTCATTTTGGGACTGCACATTGTTGATACTCAGCGCGGTAAGAAAAAGATGAAAAATGCAGCAAACTGCACGGCGAAAGTGGCGTTATGTCTGCCACTGCAAAAACGGTCGCAATTGCGACCATTTTTGCAGTGGACGTAATTGCTACACCCCACCATGATTCGGTGCTTGCATAACGTAACGCTTTGCCCAACCGCCGTTTCTCGTTACCTTTGCAAGCATACACTGATTCATAGCAACACCAATGACCACGCTCACCACAAACCATACGAACGAAACGAAAGTCTTTGCCTGGCTACTATTTGCCCTGTGCATCGTCACGCTCTTTCCCTTCCTCGGCGAAACCCTCTTCAACACACGCGGCGAACCCCGCGAAGCCGTCGTGGCACTCTCCATGATTCAGGACGGCAACTGGGTACTCCCCGTGAACAATGGCGTGGACCTCGCCTACAAGCCACCCTTCTTCCACTGGATTGCCGCCCTTTGTTCCCTACCATTCGGCACGGTGAGCGAATACACGGCACGCATGCCGTCGGCACTGGCACTCTGCGCGATGGTCATGGCCGGTTACTTCTTCTACGCACGCCGCTCCGGTGCACGCATGGCGCTGCTCATGGCTGCCGTGACGCTCGGCTCGTTCGAGGTGCACCGTGCCGGCATAGCCTGCCGCGTGGACATGGTGCTCACCTGCATGATGGTGCTCTCGCTCTACGCCATCTACTCCTGGGTGGAACGTGGCATGAAAGGGCTTCCCCTCGCCGGCATCGTCTGCCTAAGCGGCGCGTTTCTCAGCAAAGGTCCCGTGGGCGCGGCACTGCCTTGCCTCGTTGTGGCCATCTTCGCTTGGATGAGAGGACGGGGCTTTTGGGCCGTGCTTTGGCGCATGGCGGTGGTCGGACTCCTCTCGCTCGTGCTCCCCGCCGTGTGGTACGTGGCCGCTTACGAACAGGGCGGCGAGCGTTTCCTTCACCTTGTCTACGAAGAAAACATACTCCGCTTGCTCGGCAAGATGACCTACGAGAGCCACGTCAATCCATGGACCTACAACGTGGTGACCATTGTGAGCGGCATGCTTCCCTTCACCCTCTTGCTGCTCTTTGCGCTCTTCGCCGTAAGGTGGCGCAATGTGCCCGCTGCCGTCGGCCCGCTCTCCACGTGGTGGAAACGCTTTCGCACATGGACACGCACGGTCAGCGCCGTAGAGTTGTTCACACTTCTGAGCGCCGTCGTCGTGTTTGTGTTCTACTGCATTCCGAAAAGCAAGCGCAGCGTATATCTCCTCCCCGTCTATCCATTCCTTGCCTACTACACGGCGCGCTGCATGATGTGGCTCAGCCGGAGTCACCGCACGGTGCTCCACACGTTCAACGCCGTGATGGCCACACTGGCGGTCGTGCTCACCCTCGTCTTCGCCGCCGTAAGAATGGGCCTTGTGCCCGAAAGCCTCCTCGCGCACGGCAAAAGTGCGGCGTCCAACTTGGCGATGCTCGCCGCCCTTCGCGACACGACGCTCTCCTTTGCCGAATGGGCGGCAGCGGCAGTGCCCCTCGTAGCAGCAGGACTTTACGTGAAATGCCGCCGGCACGTGAATGCCATGGCGTGTACGCTGGTGCTAAGCGTGTTTTTCGCCCTCGACGGCGTGTACCAGCCTCTCGTACTCAACACGAAAAGCGACCGACCGGTGGCCGACTTCATTGCACGCGTGCAACCCGAAGGCCGCATCTACTCGTTCCGCACGGATGTGTGCGTGGGCAACGAGATGCACCCCTTCACCGTCAATTTCTACCTTGCCGACCGCGTGGCGCCCTTCGAAGCGTTCATGCCCGAAAGCGGATATGTGATTGTCGGCAACGATGAAATGGACGAATTCTGCAAACGGTTCCCCGACTACGCCGTGCGTCTGGTCAAAGACTTCGACCACCGCAGTTGCGACGACCACAAAATGATGAAACTCTATTTTGTTCAAAAGCACGCCTCAAACAATGCGCCGGTTGCCTCCGCTGCCGAAACGTCTTCCCAAACGCCCGCCCGATGATGTCAGCAAAAAAGAAAACTTTTGCCGAAGCTGTGCGCTTCGGTCTGGTGGGCGTGCTGGCCACGGCGCTCCACTACGGCATCTACCTCGCGCTGCGCACGTTCATCCCTGTATATGTAGCCTTCACGGTGGGCTACGTGTTGAGTTTTCTGCTCAACTTCTACCTCACCTCGCGCTTCACATTCGGCGCATCGCCCACGTGGAAACGCTTCACGGGCATGGTGGGCGCACACGCCGTGAACTACCTGCTGCAGACGGCCCTACTGTGGCTCTTCCTCCGCATAGGCGTGCCCGAAAGTCTGGCCCCGATACCGGTCTATGCTGTAGCCGTGCCCGTCAATTTTCTCCTCGTGCGCTTCGTGTTCAAGAAAGTGTGACCGCATAATATAAATATGCCATGAACATACTCATTATAATACCCTGCTACAACGAAGAAGAAGTTCTTCCCCAAAGCCATCCCGCCTTACTCGAGGTGGCCAACCGGCTCGTGGCCGAACGCAAGGCCGACTCGGCAGGTCTGCTCTACGTGGACGACGGTAGCCGCGACGAGACGTGGCAGTTCATCGAGGCGCAGTCTATGCGCAACCCCAACGTGCACGGACTGAAACTGGCGCACAACGTGGGGCACCAGAATGCCATATGGGCTGGAATGGAATGGGCTGCAAACCGTGCCGACGCCGTAGTGACCATCGACGCCGACCTTCAGGACGACGTGGCTTCCATAGCCCACATGGTGGACCTCTTCCGCGACGGCCACGACGTGGTGTTCGGCGTGCGCCGCGAACGTACCACCGACACGTGGTTCAAACGCACCACGGCACAGGGCTTTTACCGGCTCATGCACACGATGGGGACGGGCGTGGTCTACAACCATGCGGACTTCCGCCTGCTGAGCCGCCGCGCACTCCAGTCGCTGACGGCCTATCCGGAGCGCAACCTCTTCATCCGCGGCATGGTATCGCAGATGGGCTACCCCTGCGCCAGCGTCTACTACGACCGCAAGGAACGCCAGGCCGGTGAGTCGAAGTATCCCCTGCGCCGCATGCTGGCCTTTGCCCTCGACGGCATCACATCCTTCAGCGTGCGACCGCTCCAGCTCATCACGTGGATAGGACTTTTCTGTATGCTCATCGCCCTGCTGGCCATTGTCTACGGCCTCGTGGCCTACTTCAGCGGACATGCCATCACGGGCTGGACTTCGCTCATCGTGAGTCTCTGGTTCCTCGGCGGTGCCATTCTCCTCGCCTGCGGAATAATCGGCGAATACGTAGGGAAAATCTACACCGAAGTGAAGCGCCGCCCCCGCTACTTCGTGGAAAAGGAGGTGTAAGGCGACACCCTACAAAACCTCTTCCGACGAATGCATCCATACATTCATCGGAAGAGGTTTTTTAGATTAGAAAAATGCTATGAAACAAAGTTCGAAAAGGCTGTTTACAAAAACATGGTCATAAAAACGGGCAACAGCGTTGTTTCTCCGTCTTTTCGTAAATCCTTTGTATATAACAGGTATCTGTTGGCCACATGTCCCGAGTATTTCAAACAGAATACGTCTAACGACTTATGAGCTTGATAGCCTGAAGATTTTACTTCCAAAGGCCACAATTTGTTACCATGCGACAACAAGAAATCTATTTCATAACTGTGATTGGACGTCTTGGAACGCCAAGTATGATAGAATAGTTTGTGCCCTGAAGAAACGAGAGCTTGCGCTACCACGTTTTCATACACATATCCGAGGTCGGCAGAAAGTTTATCACTAAGAAGTTTTTCGTAGATAATATTCTCGGTCACGTCTTTGTCCCAGAAAGCCAATGTAATGAACAATCCCGTGTCGCCCATAAACATTTTATACTGACTATAGTCTGTATGAGCAGGAAGTCCCACACTTGGATTGTCTGAATGATGGGCAAAATTGACAGTAAGGCTGTCCTCCATATCACGAAGGAACTCTGCAATGGTATTTGCAGATTCATTTCTCCCCAACACACTTGTCCGCTGATATCGTGACGCATTCTTACTAAGTTGTGCGGGAATTGCACTGAACATTTTCGAAATCTTTCCCGATGGATCTATTTTAAGAAAATCGTCAATATACAATTCAATGATTTCTCTCTTTTTATAGTCAACTTCTGTAAGGTTGTTGGTTCGCAAATAAGTATCCACAGCTTGCGGCATTCCCCCAACTAACATATATAAGCGGAAATCGCGGAGCAACTTTCGTGTGGTAGCATCGCCCAAAGAACGGTTGGCTTCAAAACAATCACGCAGCATGCTGACCGTCACATCATCACCCAATGCCCAACGAAATTCCTCATAGTCCATCGGATATAGGGTAAGGCGTGTTTCCTCACTTGGAATGACGATACCTGTGGTATTTTTTCTAATAGAAAGTAGCGAACCAGTTTCAATATAGTCATATCTATGGTCTTTGACCAAATATTTTATGGCTTCTCGTGCTTTCGGACATTTCTGCACTTCATCAAATATGATGACGGACTGACGCTCATAAAGTCTAACACCATATATAAACTGCAATTGCATGAAAAAGTTGTCGCGGTCAGATATGTTATCTACCGCCTCCCATAAAGCTTGTGAAGCATCAGCAAAGTCCACAATTATATAGCTTTTATATTCGCGTCGAGCAAACTCCTCGACAAGGGTTGATTTACCCACGCGCCGTGCACCTTTGACAAGAAGCGCCGTTGAGCCATCTTTAGTCTGCTTCCACTTGAGCATTTGAGCATATAATTTTCTTCTGAAAACGTTTTGTACAGCCATTTTTTACGTGATTTATTGACGCAAAATTACGTCATTAAGAAGAATCCCCAAATGTTTTTCGCCAAATTACCGAAGAATCCCCAAATGTTTTTAGCCAAAACGCCGAAGAATCCCCAAATGTTTCGTTCCCGCTACTCGTAGCAACAATTAAAAAACCAAGAACAAAACCCAAATGTGCCCGTGCAAGAAGGCGCAAACGGTTTTTTATCTATACTTTTGCAGTTTGGAAAAATATACGAACAAATCACATTCAGTCAATAACAGTTTCAACAGCGTAAATCTCAAATGAAACAGTACAAGTTGGTAAACAACCTCCTCGGATGGTTGACCTTTGCCATAGCAGCCTTCACCTACTGCTCAACGGTGGAGCCTACGGCTAGCTTCTGGGATTGCCCTGAGTTCATCACCACGGCATTCAAGCTCGAGGTGGGTCACCCCCCCGGCGCACCGTTCTTCATGCTCACGGCAAACTTCTTCACACAGTTCACCGACGACCCCTCAAAGGTGGCACTCTGCGTGAACATCATGTCGGCCCTCCTCTCGGCCATGTGTATCCTCTTCCTCTTTTGGACCATCACACACCTGGCACGCAAACTCATATGCGAGGACGGCGTGGTCAGCTCCTGGGCACAAATCGTGACCATCATGGGTTGCGGACTTACCGGCGCACTGGCATACACCTGGAGCGACACGTTCTGGTTTTCAGCCGTAGAAGGTGAGGTTTACGCCTACTCATCCATGTTCACCGCACTCGTCTTCTGGCTCATCCTCAAGTGGGAAGACCATGCCGACGAGCCCCACTCCGACCGTTGGCTCGTGCTCATCTTCTACCTCACGGGCCTCTCCATCGGTGTGCACCTCCTCAACCTCCTCTGTCTTCCCGCCATTGCACTCGTCTACTACTACAAGCGCAACCCGAAGGCCAACGCCAAAGGCTCACTCATAGCTCTCGCCATCTCCATGCTCCTCGTGGCTGCCGTGCTCTACGGCGTAGTGCCCGGCATCGTAAAGGTGGGCGGATGGTTCGAACTCTTCTTCGTCAACACGCTCGGCATGTCGTTCAACACGGGTATGGTCATCTACATCGTGCTGCTCATCGCCGTGGTGCTTTCGGCCATTTGGAGCACAACGAAGAACAACCACAAGCAGACCATCGTGCTCTATATCCTCTCCGTAGCCCTGCTCGGTATCCCCTTCATGGGCCACGGCGCAGCCTGCGTAGTGCTCGGCATCGCGGTGCTCGCCATCCTCGTGTTCCTCCTCAACTATAAAGGAAAGGACGGCAACTACGTGGTGCGCAAACGCTTCATGAACACCTCGCTCCTCTGCATGCTCATGCTCATGATCGGCTACTCTTCCTATGCCATCATCGTGATTCGATCCACGGAGAACCCGCCCATGGACCAAAACTCGCCCGAAGACATCTTCACCCTCGGTTCCTACATGAGCCGCGAGCAGTACGGTTCGTACCCCCTCTTCAAGGGCGAAGCCTTCAACTCGCAGCAGCAGGCCTTTTCTGCCAACGCCATCAGCTACGAAAAGCGCATGCGCACACAGCGCAAAGAGAAAGCCTCTGCAACGGCCCCCGACGAGTATGAAGACATTGAGGAAACAACCGGTGTGAACTATCCCAGCGGACTTACCATGCTCTTCCCCCGCATATGGAGCGCCGCCCACACCGCACAGTACAACCAATGGCTCGGCGACATCACCATGAACCCCGTCACCTTCAAGACTCAGGACGGATATGAAGTGCAAGGCGAGATGCCCTCACAGAAGGACAACCTCCGCTTCTTCTTCTCCTACCAGGTGAACTTCATGTACTGGCGCTACTTCATGTGGAACTTTGCCGGACGTCAAAACGACATCCAAAGCCAAGGCGAACTGGAGCACGGCAACTGGATTACAGGCATTCCGTTCATCGACAACGCCATGTATGGCGACCAAAGCCTACTGCCCAAGTCGCTACAAGACAACAAGGGCCACAACGTGTTCTACTGCCTGCCGCTCATCCTCGGCCTCATCGGCCTCTTCTGGCAAGCATACCGCGGAGAGAAAGGCATACGCCAGTTCTGGGTAGTGTTCTTCCTCTTCTTCATGACGGGTCTCGCCATTGTGCTCTACCTCAACCAAACACCCAGCCAGCCCCGTGAACGCGACTACGCCTACGCAGGTTCGTTCTACGCCTTCACCATCTGGATTGGCCTCGGCGTGGCTGCCCTCGCACAGTGGGCCAACAAACTCTTCAAGAAACAGCCCGTTGTGGCAGCCGCACTGGCCTCCATCGTAGGTGTGCTCGTGCCCATTCAGATGGTTAGCCAAACGTGGGACGACCACGACCGCTCCGGCCGCTACTCTTGCCGCGACTTCGGACTCAACTACCTCAACACGCTTCCCGAAAAGGGCGGCCCCATCATCTTCACGAACGGCGACAACGACACCTTCCCCCTCTGGTACAACCAGGAAGTGGAAGGCCAGCGCACCGACGCTCGCGTCTGCAACCTCTCCTACCTGCAGACCGACTGGTACACCGACCAGATGCGCCGTCCCGCCTACACCTCGCCCTCGCTCCCCATCACGTGGTCGCGTCTGCTCTACGTCGACAACGGCAAGCACACGTTCTACCCCATACGCCCTGAAGGCAAGGAAGAGCTCGACCAGATCAAGAAGGAGAACCCGTCCGTAGACCCCTACGAACTTTCCTACATCCTTGACCACTACGTGAAGAAAGAAACGGGCGGATACTTCCCCACCGACTCCGTCGTGGTGAAAGTAAACAAGCAAGCCGTCATCGAAAGCGGCATGATGTTGCCCCTCGGCCCCGACTCCATCCCCGACCACATGGTCATCTCGCTCAAGAACGCTGCGCAGAAGCAAGGCGGACTCTACCGTCAGGACGTGATGATCTACGAGATGCTCGCTCGCGCCGACTGGAAACGCCCCATGTACATGAGCGTAACGCTCGGTTCGGGCAACTTTGCCGGACTTGAGAACTACCTCGTACTCGAAGGCCTCGGCTACCGCATCACTCCGTTCAACTACGGACAGATGGGCGTAATCGATGCCAACACGATGTACAACAACATGATGAAGCGCTTCAAGTACGGCAACATGAGCCAGAAGGGACTCTACATCGACGAAACGGTAGGCCGCATGTGCCAGACGCACCGCCGTATGTTCCTCATGCTCGCCCAGAACCTCCTTCAGCGCGGCGACAAGAAGCGCGCACTTGAAGTGCTCGAGCGCCAGAAGAAGGAGCTTCCCGCTTCCAACATCCCCTACTCCGACGACGACTCTCAGCTCTCTACCACATGGCTCGAAGCCGGCAATAAGAAAGAGGCTGCCGAAGTGGCCAAGGCCGTACTCGACTACGACCTCCAGTACCTGGCTTACCTCAACTCGCTCGGAGCAGACCGCCTGAACACCTACGGACAGACGTGCTACTACCTCGTAAGCAGCATCATGGAATCCGCACAGACGCTCCGCGAAACGGCCGACGCACAATACAACAACTACGAAAAGCGCATCGAAACGGCTGCTAAGGCATCGGCATTCCAAATTGGTATGGAAGCGCTGCAACAGCGTTACCAGCAGATGGGCCAATAATCCCTTCGCCAACGTCAACCATTGACGCTCAAAAAGAAAAAAGTTCTTTTGCAGATGCAATGTTTGTAAAAGACACATGTTTTGAAGGAAACGGATCGGAACAAGAGTTCCCGAGTCCGTTTCCTTCTTTCGTTAACGCACCTGCAATCTCAAAAAGCGAAAGGCACATCACGAACCTGTCTCACCAACGCCTTGCCACGGGCAACGAAACATGATAATAGAACAACCCGCACGCTTCCTACGCTGGCTCTACCCACGAGCCCTTTGGCGCATAAAACCCGAAGAGCACGCCGTGTATCTCACCTTCGACGACGGCCCCATACCCGAAGTAACGCCCTGGGTGCTTGACGTGCTTGACCACTATGGCGTGAAGGCCACGTTTTTCATGGTGGGCGACAACATACGCAAACATCCCGACATCTTCGAGATGGTCAAAGCACGCGGCCACCGCCTCGGAAACCACACGTTCAACCACATCGGCGGACTGCGCCACGGCATACGCTCTTACGTGCGCAACGTAGACAAAGCCAACGAATATCTCCACACAAATCTCTTCCGTCCGCCCCATGGATGGATGAAGTGGGACCAATACATCATGGTCATGCAACGCTACCGCGTGGTGATGTGGGATCTCGTCACGCGCGACTACTCTACCCGCCTCAATGGACGCGACGTGCTCCTCAACGTGCGCCGCTATGCCCGTAACGGTAGCATCATCACTTTCCACGATTCCCTCAAGAGCCAAGACAAACTCCTCTACGCCCTACCCCGCGCCATAGAATGGCTCCAGTCGCAAGGCTATGAGTTCCGCACCATAGACTAACAAAAAGCCCTCATAACGCGGCAAAACGCCCCGTAATAGCCCAAACGTGCCGAACGCACGCTGCTGAACAATGTTTCAACAGCGTGCGTTCGGCACGTTTTGGAGACTATATAAGCAGAACACTTATTGCCCTACAAAACATTGGCTGCATAAAGCGGTATATTCGTCAACCAATCTTCGCGTTGGTATCCATTCATGGACAAGCGGTAGGCTTTCTTGCAATTGTGGTCCGCCACGTATTGGCGTAAGCTTTTGGCTTTGACATTGGTTTCTGCTTTTACTTCAATTGGCACAATGTCGTCTGCGTCGTCTTGAACGAGAAAATCTATTTCCTGTGTGCTTGACGGCTTGGAAAAATAGTAGGGCACGTATTTCGAAACAATTTGTTGCAGCACATATTGTTCAGTCAATGCCCCCTTGAATTCTGTGAATATTTCATTACCCAAAACCACAGTGGCTGCCTTCAATCCCGACAACGCACAAAGTAAGCCCACGTCAAGGATGAAGATTTTGAATGCCGCCCTATCAGAATAGCTGGCTAAAGGAAGGCGAGGCACTTTCACGTTGTTCACTTGGTAAATAAGTCCCGCATCGCGCAACCATTGCAGTGCTATCTCATATTCTCGGGCTCTTGCACCTTCACGGACAAGACCATAAACGAATTTGCGGTTTTCTTTGCTCAGCTGCGCAGGAATGGATTGCCAAACGTCTGTTATGCGTGGCACGATTTCGGAAGGAGCATGTTTCGACATATCGCGCCGATAACTGCTCAGAATGTCCTTCTGAATTTGCCGCACCTCAGCCCAGTCTCTTCGTTCTGAAAAAGAAAGTACCGCTTCGGGCATTCCGCCCACATAATAGTAATATCGGAGATATTCCTCCAGTTTAGGCGCTAACAGACGGATTACATCCCAGTCTTTTGACTGCAACACTTTGGCCATTTCCTTTTCTCCTAAAGCCATCACGAACTCAAGGAAGTTCATCGGATAGAGTGTCATGAACTGTACTTTTCCAACGGGGAACGATTCGCCTCGATGAAGTTCTATACCAAGCAACGAACCTGCAGCCACGACATGGAGTTGTGGAGCGTTCTCGCAGAAATACTTAAGCGAAGTAACGGCATGCGGAGCAGCTTGTATCTCGTCAAGAAAGATAAGCGTATCAGGGTCCATGCAGTTGACATTCGTCACTGCCCCTATAGCAGAGAGAATACGATGAATGTCAAAGTCTTGCACAAAAAGATTTTGAAGGAGTTTCATTTCTTCAAAATTCACATAGGCGAGTTTTGCGTAATGTCTGCGCGCAAATTCTTTCACTATCCAGGTTTTGCCAACCTGACGCGCGCCTTCCAAAACCAAAGGTTTTCGACGTGGATTCTCTTTCCACTTCAGGAGTTCGTTTATAAGCAGCCGTTCCATACTCGTAAATATCTAGAGTTCATATAATTACACCCGCGCCTCACACATTTCATGAGGGAATAATGCCACAAATATACACATTTCATGAGGGAATAATCGGTTGTTCGTACACATTTCATGAGGGAACAAGAAACAGACGCAGTTATTATTGTGTTTACAAACTGCGGAAAAGGCCGCCTGTGATTTCGTTGAGGTCAATGGCGGCATAGACCATCTGGTAGTAACTGGGTTCCTCTTCGTAGAAGAAGGCAATGCGACCGTCGGCCTGCTGAACCATGGTGCTGTAAGCCGAACCGCGGTGCGACACTTCGTAGGCGCCGTCCCAATTGGAGGCGAAGGCTTCGGCAGTGGCGTAGTCGGCTTCGGAGGCAAGCTCTTTATAGTAGATGGTCACGTGAGAACGGGCAGGACCGGCTGGTATGCTCTGCAAAGCAAGCGTGGTGCGACGGCCTGAAGCATCGCGAGCAGGCACAATGAGTATTTCGCCGTTGCAAGGTGTGCCTTCATTGGCTATGCCGTCGGTTGCGAGGCGGGAGTCGGCGGGAGCGTCCCACTGGCCTTCGCCACGGCGCACATCAGTGAAGTGGAACACGTTGAAATAGCGGCCACCATGCTTGCGCGAACTCAACACTACGCTGCCATCGGGCAGTTCTTCACATTTAGGTTCGTCGCCCTTCGGGGCGGGACTTTGATCTACTGTGCCGAGGAGACTCCACTTTTTACCGAAGTCGTCGGAATAAATCACATAGTTGCCCTTATGCGTGCAGAGTGCGGCATAGAGGCGGTAATACTTGCCGACTTTTACCGTGCGGCTTTGACAAATGCGACCGGAACCCATGAAGAGTCCGTTGACCTGACCCTCAAGGAGTTCGTCGTAGATGTGAGCAGTGAGGTCGACGGGCTGGGTGTCCCATTTCCACAAAGAACGTTTCTTGTCGTACTTGGCACGGAGCGTGACGAGACGCTGACGGTTTTCGGGCGAACTTTTCCAATAAGGCACATTGCCCGAAACGCACACGAGGAGCAACTCGTTGCGTTCGCGGTCTGCCACAAGACAAGCATCGCCAAAGCCGGCGTCCTTGCCCTCGCCTGTACCAACCAACACTTCCGAAGGTTTGGACCAAAGGCGTCCGTTGTCGCGGCTCACGCGGCAGAGAATGTCCACACGTCCGTAGCCTATGTCACTGCCGCAGGGGCGGCGGTCGGAAAGGGCTATGAGGTCGCCGTTCTTGGCACAAGCAATGGCGGGAATGCGGTAAGGATAGCCACAACTGTCGCCAGTATGGAAAAGCCATGTGGTGGAAAGGCGCTTGGGCGTAGGCATCTTCTCCACGCCAAAGGTTTGTGCAGAGGTCGAAACGGCGCACAAGGCGGCGAATGTGAGGCTTAAAAGTGGTTTCATAATAGGTTTAAGGAATATTGTTTACGGATTATTCTGCGGAGTTGGCGTAGTGCACCACGTTGGCGCATTTCTCTGCCACTTCCTGAAGATTGTTGCCTTCAGTTGCCCACTGCGGACGGTGAGGCGCATAAGTTTCTGCGCTCATTCCCTGGAGCATATTGACGATGAACCAGTCAAGATCGGCGCTGTCGATGTGAAGCGGCGTATCTTTCCACTGCGAATTGGTGTAGCGGTTGAGATAGTAGTAACACTTTTGCTGCACTGTTGTTAGATGGATGTCCTCTTCAGTTGCTTCTAGGTCAAGTATCTGACGGAAGAGCTTTTCCTTGTTGGTATAGGCCTCCGAAGCGGGCCGGCAACTTGTGGCCACTTTCCAATTGTCTATGCGGTTGGCCTGCGAGAATCCAGTGAGCTCGTAGTCTATTGCCATTTGGTTACCTCCGGCGCCGTTGGTGTACTCATAGCAGCCGAGGAGTCCTTCTAGGAGAAAAGCCACCGTGCCAGTGCGGTCGGCTCCCTGGCGGCAATTGAAATAAACGGGGCGGCCACGCTTGAGTTCGTAGATAATCCATGCCACATCGCTCACTACGCTCATGTCTTGATTATAGGCTCCGTAGTCAGTTATCGTATTGTTGAAATCTATTGTAGAGAGGGGAGCTTCGCCCGCGCTGTAGGAATGAAGACTACCTTCTTCGGTATATTTCCCTGCGTTGGTAGCGGCGCGCAAGTCCAATTGCGCAGCTATGCCAAGGCGCATGAGTTCGGCTTTTCCTTCTGGTGTGATGTCGCTTCGTTGTCCGTCCTTGTCGGTTCCGCCGAGACTGCCGCCACGATAGAGCCAAGCATATTTCACACGGTGTCCATCAAGGCCTTTCCAACCACCAAGGTCGCGGATGTTGAAACCGCCGTCGATAGCTATCATGCGTAGCTGTCCTTCAGTAGAGAAAGTGCCGCTGCTAATGGTTCGCTCGCCGCTTTTCACGGTGAAGCGGTAGGTCTTTCCGGGTATCAAGTTGATAAACGTACACTGACCTTTTCCGTTGGTAAGCGAAACGGTAGTTGAAAACACTTCTGTCGATGCATTATCTTTTTCCGTCAAGCAGACTTTCACCTCCTTGGCATTAGCATCGTTGAAAGAGATTGTTTTTCCTACCGGCTGATCGGGACGGTAGGAGAGTGAATCGTCAAAAAACGCCTGAGCGATGCAACTGGCTTTATCGGAAAAATTAGCGTCGGAGGCGGACATGAAAAACTGTACGGCAGGGTTCTCTATACGGCACACACCATTGTTGCGGCTAGGAAAGTTTGTTGTGTTGGTCCTACATGCAAAAGTTTCGCGTTCGCACGATATGGTCAGGAAACATAACATAAAGAAGAAGATATACTTTGGCATTCGCATAAAAGAGTTAGCTGCTTGAAAGTTTCTATTGTTAGTTGGTGCTACACAAGTTCCTACTTGTAGTTCTAGGCAATACATTGAATGGCAAAAGTACATTGTTTCCCCCACTCTGCCAAAAGTTGCATTTCTTAATTGAATCTACGCTATGCCATATCTTTCTTTTTGCAACCTTGCTAATTAGGGTGTGCCGTTTCGTGTTCCATTTTTTAGTCTGAAATGGATATCGCTTCTGCTTAATTCAAAAGGAAAATATGCGCATATAATAAGCGCTCCCATGTGCGCTCTCACATCACGCGCGCGCGTATACACCGAAGTTTGTGCAAGTTGCTGTCACCCGTCACCGTCACGGACGGTTTTGCGTGCTGCGCCATGAGAATGTGCAGATGTGCAAATGTGCAGATGTACAAATAAAGGAATGAAGAATACGCTGTTTCGAGGGTGACGGCATTAATGTGCAGTCACAATACTTTGGCTTTGTTAAGCCTTTTTCTTCAGAAATTTCGGTACATGCGCATGACCGATATTTTTATGGAGTGACGAATATTTACCCCATCGTGAGAATTTGCTGTCACCCTGAGCTAAAAGCGCAACTCGCTCTTTTTCTTCAATTTACAACAATTCGCAAAGCGCAGGGTGACAGATGAAGGTAGAATATACAAACTTCGGTGAAGCGCGCGCGTGCGCGCGCACGCGAGGCAGTAGTTTCGTACCGAAATATTCCCTTTCATAGATTGTAAACTTTTCCAAAATTTGGGCTGCGGGCCTAACTTGTTGGGCTAGTAGGGAATTTGAATTTGCTGCCTTAGAATTTAAACTTCCTATAGGGGGTGCAACGTACGGCGGGCACATCGCCGACGTGACAGATGAGCGCGAAAAAATAAGGCGAAGCACGCAGAACCGTCTGTGACGGCGTGTAGAGCGTCACGTCAGAGACGTGACCCCCATACGCTTGCGCCTTCATACATCGTGTAGAGCGCGACGTTTTGAAAACGTCGCCCCCATGGGTGTCGCGAACCTGCGAGGCCGAGTCTGAATTTTCGCAAACAACTTTCTACGAGCTCAACGCGTTGAGTAAGGTGCAAGTTATAATTTGCTGCCTCAGAAAATTACGGAATGCTTATGTTTTCAACTATGGTCTCAACACGCTAAAGCTTCTGTGACCGTGGGTCCAATGAATTGTTTTGCAAATGGTCAAATTGCTAGGGAGTATAGTTTCGTGTTCCATTTTTTAGTCTGAAATAAATATTGCTTCTGCTTAATTCCAAAGAAAAAAACGCGCGAGGAGCGCCTTACGTGTTTGCACGTCAAAAACAAGTACGCAAAACTGAACACCCTACTTGCTAAAACATTGCATAAATTGCATATTTTTGCTCTCGTGTTAAGTGACTCATATCCTTGGATTTTTGGACCGAGGACAAAGATTGTCATTCATAGGCGTAAGAGAGGTCTTTCCTTTCTTCTCCATTTTCTGTTTTTATGTCCGCCATTCTCAAATCCTCAATCCCGCAAAAAGTTACAATTTTTAATTGAACCTACGATGAGTAAATTGATATCCTCTATTTTCATATTCTGTATTAATCTTCCGATTATAGCACAAAGTACGAAAGACAGTGTTGTTGTAAGAGGGTTTGTAAAAGACGCTTTTACATACGAGTTGCTAGATAGCGTAAGTGTAGACTTTTTGAAAGCAGACAGTACCATATCATACGGTTTAATGACCCATGGAACTTGGCGTTCTTATGGCTTCCTGCATAACATTGATGCTATAGACGGCATAAAATTGCGTAAAGGGGAGTCTTATACAATCCGATTAAAGAAAGAGGGCTACCAAACATTGTTGTTCAATTATAAAGCTAAGGCAGGAAATCGCGAAACGTGGATGCAGTTGCCTCCGCTGCTGATGCACAAGAAGCACGCTTTAACCGAGCAAAATTTAGGAGAGGCCATCGTTAATGCTTCGAAAATAAGAATGGTAGTAAAAGGCGACACGCTGGAATGGAACGCTGATGCTTTCCAATTGCAAAACGGATCAATGCTTGACGGATTATTGAAAATGCTTCCAGGTTTTAGCATTAGCGGCGGGCAAATCACGGTTAACGGAGAGCGTGTGAGCAGTTTGTTGGTGAACGGTGAAGACTTCTTTAAGGGTGACCCACGCATAGCACTTGAAAATCTACCGGCATTTATGGTAGACAAAGTAAAATCATACCACAAGGCCCATGCATATAGCTACATCACTCAAGAAAAAGACATCAATGATTTGCCACTTGTGGTAGACGTACAACTCAAGAAACAATATGCTATCGGTTGGACAGCAAACGTAGAGGCTGGCTATGGACTGCACAACCGTTATATGGGACGTTTATTTGGTCTCCGATTTACTACAAATTCCCGCTTGGCTTTATATGGCAATATCAATAATACTAACGATACACGCGAACCGGGAACAAGCGGCGAATGGAATCCGCAAACGGCAGTTGGTGGAGAAACCAATATTGCGAAAGGAGGTTTTGAAGCTTTGGTAAAAGACAAGAAGAACCGATGGAAGTATACAGGCAATGCGAAAGCCTTATATCAAAAGAGCTTCAACGAAAGTGCTACTTCTGGAGAAACTTTTTTGTCAAACGGCTATAGCACTTTCTCACGCAGCACAAACAAGAGTCATCTCAAAAGCTACAGCATTGCAAGTTCTCACAATTTGGAATTGCGCAATAAAATAAACTATCTCACATTTGACATTTCTGGACTGTATGAGCACAGTAGGAACTCTGCAGAAAGCCGACATGCGGAATTGAGCGGCAAACCATACGAGAGCTATCGTTCAGCTTCATTGGACACACTGTTCGCAAGCAATATGCGCGTGGACGGCGACGCTACGTTTATCCCTTCCTCTAGTGACTACTTGAATGCTTTGTTACTTAATCAGTCGCAAAGCTCCAATCTTACGGAAAAAGACACATGGCAGGCGGCATTCAGCATAAACAGCTTTTGCGCAATTCCGCATACACCTGATTTTTTGCAAATGAACGGGAATGTACGGGTTAAACGCGAAACGCAAGGCGCTTTCTCCGATTACCGATATTACGTACCGAATCAAGAAAGTAGTTATGAGCGCAGAAATTGGTACAAGCCGAATGAAGATTTCGCAATCAACGGCCAATGGAGCGCATTATATCGAGCCAAACTTGATCCTATAGGAATAGAAAGTTTCTACACTTTTACAGACGACTACATCGACTCCAACTCTCCACGTTACCGTTTGGATGCGCTGGGAACGGAAATGCCGGAATTTGGTCTTCTTCCTTCTACGGTTCAAGCTCTGAACCAGACTCTTGATTTTAGCAATAGTGTATGGACACGCCGTAATACGATGCGGCATAAAGTAGGGACTGAATTCATTTTTTATTGGGCAAATTATCAGCAACACATCCATGTCAAGCCCGTCGTCGTGTGGCAGCACGATCGCCTTAGCTATCATCGCGGCGCATTGGATTTGTTTCCCCGCCGAAGCAAATGGCTGTTTGAACCAGAAGTAAGCTATAGAATGGACGACTTCAGTGTGGACTACAAAATGAGCCATACTATGCCGAATGTGATTTCAATGCAGCCTTATATGGACGATGCAGACCCACTCAACATCGTGTATGGAAATCCTGACTTGAAAGTTGCCACGCACCACCGTGTAGACATTCGCCGATCCTTTTGGAAAAGGGAAACGGCGATGACAGGGTCTATTGCAGCTTATTGGAACCTAATCAAGGAAGCTTTGGCCCATGGGCAAACTCTTGATGAGACAACGGGCATTCGTTCATATAAGCCGTGCAACGTAAATGGCAATTGGCAAGTAGGCGCGTCAGTTGATTATGGCCGTCGATTGGATAAGCAACAGCGGTTTATCTTCCATAACACCTTTGACATTAGCTACCTAAACAGCGTAGATTATGTTTCCACACGTTCTTCTGTTCGCAACCTTGGAATTAATGAAAAATTCAAATTGGATATACGAATGGGCAAAGTGCTGCTCAATGGCACACTCAAAGGAAGATATTTGCATGCCACGAGTCAAAAGACAAGTTTTCAGGACATTAATAGCTTCGACTTGACCTATTCACTTGGCGCCGCAATACAATTGCCAATGGATTTCAATCTTATGTTCGACTTGAACTTGCTGGAACGCGAAGGCTATAGCGACCCTACGATGAACGATCTCCGATTTGTGGCCAATGCCCAACTGAATAAGACGTTCATGAAAGGGAAACTGCGCTTCACACTGCAAGGCTTCGACATTTTCCATGGTCTTTCAAACGTGACTAAAATTGTCAATGCACAAGGTATCACAGAAACGTGGTACAACGCATTGCCCTCCTACGCCATGTTGCGATTGGCTTACCGCTTCGATATGAAGAAAAAGTAATGTTATGACTATTAATTACTTATGGCCTATTTCAGGTCTCTTTTTGTCATATAAACCCCCAAACTTAAGTTAGGCTAATTCTTAGGATGCGCCGTTTTGTGTGCTTGTTTTAACGCGCAACTTGTTTTGCGCGAGGAGCGGGCTAGAAGCCCGCTCCTCGCGCTAATTATCCTTTGGAATTAAGCAGAAGCGATATCTATTTCAGACTAAAAAATAGAACATGAAACTGTACACCCTAGCTAATTATCCAGCAAACGTCACTCGCCCCAGTCGCCACGGTCGAGGTTGCGGTAGTTGATGGCTTCGGCGAGATGGGCGGGCTGGATGTTTTCGGAGCCTTCGAGGTCGGCCACGGTACGCGCCACACGGAGTATGCGGTCGTAGGCGCGGGCCGAAAGGTCGAGGCGCTGCATGGCGCGCTTGAGCAGGGCGGAGCAAGCTTCGTCGAGCGGGGCGAAGGTCTCGAGCTGGCGGCGGTCCATCTGGGCGTTGCAATGCACCTGACTGAGGTCTTTGAAGCGTTCGGTCTGGATGTCGCGTGCGCGGACCACGCGTTCGCGGATGGCGGCACTGGGCTCTCCATCGGGTGCTTGTGAGAGTTCTTCCACGGGGACGGGGGTCACTTCAATCTGAATGTCTATTCGGTCGAGCAGCGGACCGGATATCTTGCCCATGTAGGTTTTACGCTGATGGGGAGTGCAAGTGCATTCGCGCGTGGGATGGGTGTAGTAGCCGCACGGACAGGGGTTCATGCTTGCCACGAGCATGAAGGAACAGGGGAGCGTGGCGGTATATTTTGCACGCGATATGGTGATCTGTCGGTCTTCGAGCGGTTGGCGGAGCGTTTCGAGCGCCTTGCGGCTGAACTCGGGAAGCTCGTCGAGGAAGAGTATGCCGTTGTGTGCAAGGCTTATTTCGCCGGGCTGACACTGCGTGCCTCCGCCTATGAGTGCCACGTCGCTGATGGTGTGGTGGGGAGAGCGGAAGGGGCGCTGGTTGACGAGCGACGTTTCGGAGCCAAGTTTTCCCGCCACAGAGTGGATTTGCGTCGTTTCGAGGCTTTCGGCGAGTGTGAGTTGGGGAAGGATGGAGGGTATGCGTTTTGCCATCATGCTCTTTCCGCAGCCGGGCGAACCGATGAGCAGCACGTTGTGGCCGCCGGCAGCTGCCACTTCGAAGGCGCGTTTCACGTTTTCCTGTCCTTTCACATCGGAGAAGTCATAAGGTACGGACTGCTGGGCGGCGTAAAATTCCTCGCGCGTGTTGACAATGGTTTGCGGGAGTGCACTCTCGTCGCCGCGAAGGAAGTCGATGACTTGCGTGAGGTGGTCCGCGCCGTAGACTTTCAGTCGGTTGACCACGGCGGCTTCCCTTTCGTTGGCTTTCGGCACGATGAGTCCTTCGTAGCCGTCGGCACGGGCACGGATGGCTATGGAGAGTCCGCCGCGCACAGGGCGTATGCTTCCGTCGAGCCCCAGTTCGCCGACAAACACGAAGCGGCTGAGCCTTTCGGTGGGCAGCATTTTGTTCACGGCGAGGAGGCCGATGGCGAGGGGAAGGTCGTAGCCCGAGCCTTCCTTGCGCACGTCGGCAGGGGCGAAGTTGATGGTGTAGAACTGACTGGACGGGAGGTTGTTCTTCGTGTTGCTCAAAGCGCTCGTCACGCGCATGCGACTTTCTTTCACGGCATTGTCGGGCAGTCCCACCATGAAGAACGAAGGTCCGTCGGACGTCACTCTTTTGGTGGAATTGACTTCAAGCACGACGGGCATGGCCACCATGCCGTTCAGCGCGGAGGAGTTTACTTTGACTAACATGTGCAACAGGAAGGGAGAGATTGTGTGTGGTACGGGTTATTGTGCCTCGAAAGCGCGGAGTATGCTTTCGGCGGTCTGCTTCATGGTGTCGGCAGGAAGTTCGAGTTTGGGCTTACGAAAGTCCATGTCGCCTTCGCTCTGGAGGGGGATGAGGTGGATGTGGGCGTGGTTGACTTCGAGGCCGAGCACTGCCATGCCTACTTTGCGGCAGGGGAAGGCGCTCTTTATGGCGCTTGCCACGCGTTTGGTGAAGACCATCATGTCGGCGAGTTCTTCGTCGGTGAGGTCGAAGAGGTAGTCTTCTTCGCGTTTGGGCACAACGAGTGTGTGGCCCTGTGCCACGGGATTGATGTCGAGGAAAGCGTAGAACTTTTCGTTTTCGGCACACTTGTAGGAGGGTATTTCGCCCGCGATGATTTTAGAGAAGATTGTCATTGCTTTTTTGGAATAAGGGTTTGAAAATAGGGAGGGATAATAAACGCACACAGCGTGCTACAGAAAGGCTTCTGGCGCCTTGCTGCAGCACGCTGTGCGCGCCTTGCTTCGGCGCGCAAGGGGATGCGTTATTAGCCGACGCTGATTTTGAGAATTTCGAGGCTGATGATGCCTTGGGGTATCTTCACTTCCACGATGTCGCCTACCTTTTTGCCAAGGAGTCCTTGTGCGATGGGGGTGGTGGAGGAAATTTTGCCTTCGCGGAGGTTTGCTTCGCTTTCGCTCACGATGGTGTACTTCATGACCATGCCGTTCTTCACGTTTTTCATCTCCACGGTGGAGAGGATCTGCACCACGTCGTTGCGGAGTTTTGAAGCGTCGATAATCTTGGCCGTGGCAATGGTTGTTTTGAGATTGCTGATTTTCATCTCGAGCATAGCCTGTGCCTCTTTTGCGGCATCGTATTCGCTGTTTTCGGAAAGGTCGCCTTTGTCGCGTGCTTCGGCAATGGCTGCTGAAGCTGCGGGGCGGTCAATGGTCTCCATGTGTCGGAGTTGGGCTACCATTTTGTCGTAGCCCTCTTGTGTCATATAAGCCATAATTGCTTGGTAAGGGATTATGATATGTGCAGCAACAGCGTCTTCTGCGTTGCAAAGGGGACGTTTGCGGGCATCCGTTGCGATGCGGGGCATGGCAACGGAGGGATGAACGACGGGCGTGCTGCCCGTGGCTGCGCTGTCTCTGCAAGGTTTATTGATATCGATTCAGGCGGTAACGTACGAGGTAAAAAAAACCGAAAGAACTCCTGCACGCATTATTCGGCTGGAATCCTTTCACTTCACCTTAATAACTATAACCGCAGCAAAGGTATGCCCTTTTTTCATATTGACAAAACAAAGTGAGGAAATAAAACGTCTAAAACACATAAAACGACTGCGCCTTTGGCTCTAATGACGTTTTATGTGTTTTAGACGTTTTAGGGTGATTCTGCTACTCAGCCACGTGGAGTTGTCCGTCAGCGCCAGATGTGACGGTGTAGACGTGGCCGCGCTTGGTGGGGAACTGTGTGGTTTGCGAACCGTAGCGCACGCTGCACGTTTCGCCGGAGCCTGAGGTGATGCGGGCGCGGAGCAGTTTGCCGCCCGTCCACTGGATGTCCACTCCGAAGTTGCCGCGGGCACGAAGTCCGTCTACGGAGCCCGAGGCCCAGGCGTCGGGGAGAGAGGGGAGCAGGTCGAGACAGCCGGCATGGCTTTGGAGCAACATTTCGGTCACGCCGGCGGTGCCGCCGAAGTTGCCGTCAATCTGGAAGGGGGGATGGATGTCCCAGAGGTTGTCGGCGGTGCCGTTTTTGAGCAAGTTGCCGAAGAGTATGTAGGAGTGGTTACCGTCGTGGAGACGCGCCCACTGGTTGAGTTTCCAACCCATGCTCCAGCCTGTGGCGCCATCGCCGCGGTGTTCGAGCACCACGCGGGCGGCTTTGGCGAGCTCGGGAGTGGTGAGGGGCGAAATGGTGTGGCCGGGATGGAGGCCGAAGAGGTGGTTCACGTGGCGATGCTGGTCGTTGGGGTCGTCAATGTCGCGGCTCCATTCGAGAAGCTGGCCGTAGCGTCCCGTTTTGTAGGGGGCAAGTTTTTCAAGGATGGCTTTCCACTTTGCCACTTCGTCGGCATCGGTCTTGAGCGTTTCGGCGGCGCTGATGCAGTCGAGGAGAATTTCGCGTATTACGGCGTGGGTGAAGGTGGTGCCTTCGTCCACGGGGCCGTGCTCAGGCGAGGTGGAAGGTGCGGCGGTGAGCGTGCCGTCGGGCTTTTGCCAAAGGAAGTCCTCGCAGAAGAGGGCGCAGCCCTTCATGAGGGGATAGGCTGTGGCTTTAAGGAACTTCTTGTCGCGTGTGTAGTCGTAGTAGTCCCAGAGGTGTGTGGCGAGCCAGGAGGCAGCCATGGGGTTGTAGTTCCACGACATGTCGGCACCCTCGAGGGGTGCGGTGAACCCGAATATGTTGGCAGAGATGCTTGCGGCCCATCCGCGTGCGCCCCAGTAGGCTTTTGCGGTGCGTTCGCCTGGCTTTTCGAGCAGGCGGATGAAGTCGGTGAGCGGTTCGGCACACTCGGCGAGGTTTGTGGAGAGTGCGGGCCAGTAGTTCATCTGCAAGTTGATGTTGTTGTGGTAGTCCACGCGCCAGGGTCCGTCCACATTGTTGTGCCACATGCCCTGAAGGTTTGCGGGCAGGTTGCCGGGACGTGAAGAGGCAATGAGCAGATAGCGGCCATACTGGTAGTAGAGCGTTTCGAGTCCGGTGTCCTTAGCGCCCTTGCGGTAGTCGGCGAGGCGCTCGTCGGTGGGTTTTGCCGAGGACGGGCCGGTGAGGTGGAGGCGTACGCGGCCGTAGAGCGAGGCGTAGTCCTTATAGTGTTCGGCGAAGAGGCGGTCGTAGCCTTTCTTTGCCGCGCCGTCCATCCATTTGCGGGTGGTCTGCTGCGGACGGACGCCTACGTAGGCTTTGGGATCGGTGAAGGAGGGCGAGTAGTTGGGGGCGTAGTCGGTGTCGGCGGTGAGGAGGAGCGTCACTTCGTCGGCGCCGCTCACGTGGAGTTTGCCGTCGGCGTAGCTTACGGTGCCGCCTTTGGCGATGGCTTTGATGCGCACGGCATATTCCATGCCGTTGTTGTCGAGATGGCCCACGAAGGCGAGTTCGTTGTCGGCCACTTGGCTGAAGGTGCCTTCGCTCACGGGGTTTGGGGCGTAGTCGATGGTGAGGTTCTGCTTGCCGGGCTGCGAGGCGCTGAAGCGCACGGCCATCACGTTGGCGGGATAGGACACGAAGGTGCGGCGCTCGTAGGCTGTGCCGTTGGCCTCAAACGAGACGGTGGCAAAGGCGGAGTCGACGGAGAGTGCGCGGCGGTAGTGGGTGGCAGCAGCCTCATCGATGCCTGTTGCAATGCAGAGTTCGCCCATGGTGGTGAAGGAGCCGAAGCGGAACTGCGGTTCGCCGGTGGCTTCGTAGGGCACGGGGCTGTTGAAGTTTTCGGCGGTGAGGCGAGCGGCTTTGTCCCAGTCGCCGTCGGTGAAGGCTTGGCGGATGTCGGTGAGCACGTGGGCCGACTCTTTGTTTTGGTTCCAGTAGTCGGCAGCGCCTTTGGCGGTGTTTGGGCCGCCGCGCCAGAGGGTTTTCTCGTTGAGGGTGTAGCGTTCGGTGGCGATGGAGCCCATCACGTTGCAGCCTATGCTGCCGTTGCCGAGGGGCAGGGAACGGAATTCCCACTCGTGGTCGGAGTTTTGGGCCGAGTCGCCGGCGCGCACGGGCTTATGGGTCTTGCTGTAGCGTTCGGGGTGTCCGCCATACCAGCAGGCGCGTCCGGCGAGCGAGGTGGGCTGGCTGAACCAAACGACGTTCTGCGCTGCGGCTGCTGCGGGAGCGAGGGCGAGGAGGGCACTGAGGAGAATGTGTTTCATATTGGGTTTAGGGTCAGAGGTTTTCGTACTTTCCGAGGCGTTCGGCTATGCCGTCGCGGTAGGCGCGCCAGAGGCGGGCAATGTCCTTGAAGTCGTAGGCACGGGAAAAGGGGAAGGTGAAGAGAGCGGTGAAGATGTAGCCTGCCACGCAGAGGAGGCCGCGTCCGTAGCGCACGGCGGCGTTGTGGCCGTAGTGGTGGTTGAGGTAGGTGGAGTTGCGCACCTGATAGAAGCGTTTCCACTTTTTCTTGCGGTTGCGCTCGGCCCAAGAGTCGGCCGAGAAGAAGCGCTGCTTGTCCATAAGGGCTTGGGGGGCGGTGGTCATGGCGTAACCGGCGAGGTGGAGGCGGAGGCAGTAGTCGGTGTCGTCGCAGAAGATGAAGAGGTCTTTGTTGGGTAGACCTATGCGGCGCACGGCTTCGGCGCGGATGAGGGGGCCTTCGAAGGCGGTGCCGGCTATGGCTACGGGATGGTCGGCGGGGGGGAGCTTACGGAGCTTGCCTTTGTAGAGGGAGCGGAAGGGGTGGGAAAAGTCGTAGGCGATGAAGTCGTTGGTGAAGACCTTGCCTTCCATAAGGCGACGCGGGGCTACGAGGGCCACGTTCTCGTTGGCGGTGAGGGGGAGCATATGTTCGAGGCAGTCGGCGTGGGGGAAGACGTCGTCGTCCATACACCATATCCAGTCGGCGCCCATGCGGAGGGCTTCGTCCATGCCGCGGCTGAAACCGCCGCTGCCGCCCACGTTGCTTTGGTGAACGGGGGTCAACTGGTTGTCTTTCGCCTCTTCGAGCCACTCGTAAGTGCCGTCGGTGCTACCATTGTTGACCACAACGATGCGGTCTACGGGCCGGTTGGCGCGAAGCGAGGCGACGGTGCGCTTGAGGAGTTCAAGGCGGTTGAAGGTGACTACTACGGCTGTAATCATGGGAGGGGAGAAATCTTCGGGGAAAATAAAACGGCTAAAACTTATAAACGGGCATCAACAGACGAGCTCAGCAACGTTCAGAACTCGCCCTCAACTTGTCCGGGCTGGGTGCTGCGGAAGTGGCGCATGAGGCGGTAGCAGGCTTCGGCGTCGTAGCCGCGCGCCTTGGCGTAGGCTTCGGCCATGACGCGGTGCATGTGGGCCGTGGCAGGAAGGCGTTCGAAGTTTTTGCACCCCTTTTCCATGTTGATCGGACCGACGTCCATGCGGTTGAGATCCACTATGTCGAGTCGCACGCTACCGTCGGGGCGCTGTTCAAAGAGTATGTTGGCCCGCCCGTAGTCTTTGTGGGCCAGTCCGTGCTCGTGGAGGCGGGCCGTGACGCGGCCTATCTCGCTGAGCACCTCGTCGGCGTAGGGAATAGACTCCGTGAAGAGGTCTTCGTAGCGGTGCGGACAGGTGGAGAGGAGCGTCACGAAGTAGCTGTCGTCGAAAGCCAGTCCGCGACGCAGCGTGTAGTAGGCCACGGGCGAGGGCGTGCCCACACCGATGGCTTCGTAGCGGAGGGCGTTGCGGTAGGCACGCAGGGCTTTGGAGGGACGAAGCACGCCATAGACGTAGCGGTTCACGAAGTTGGGACGGCGGTAGCGTTTCACCACGTAGTCCACGCCTTCGTACGTAACGACGCGGAGTTTGTTGCGCCCGTCGTGGATGAGTTGCCCCTCTTCGCGCGCAAAGCGGGCGGGAAGTGAACGCACGAACGCTTCGAGATGGGCGAAACGGGGATTAAGAACGAGGTCGGTGTGGTTCCAGAAGCTCATTTCGCGAATTCTTTTTTGGCCAGTTCCATGGCGGCAGCAATGGTGTCGTCCATGTCGGCATAGGTGTAGCGCGCCAAGCGTCCGCCGAAGAGCACGTGCGTCTCGGCTTGGGCCATGGCTTCGTATTTTGCGTAGAGCGCGGCGTTGCGCGCGTCGTTCACGGGATAGTAAGGTTCTTTGCCCGGCGCGTAGGCGTCGGGATACTCGTAGGTGACCACGGTGGTGGGCTGCGTGGCGGGCCCGAAGTGTTTGTGCTCGATGACGCGTGTGTAGGGCACTTCGCGCTCCGTGTAGTTGACCACAGCGTTGCCCTGGAAGTCTTCCACCGAGAGCCTTTTGTGCTCAAAGCGCAGACTGCGGTAGTCGAGCCGGCCGTGGCAGTAGCCGTAGAACTCGTCAATGCATCCAGTGAAAAGCACGCGGTGGGCCTGGGCGCAAAGTTCTTCGCGATGGTCGAAGAAGTTGATGCCCGTGCGCACATCGGCTTCGGCAAGGAGGGCATCGATGAGCGCATTGTAGCCGCCACCTTCGGGAATGCCTTGAAACGCGTCGTTGAAGTAGTTGTTGTCGAACGTGAAGCGGAAGGGCAGACGGCGTATGATGAATGCGGGAAGTTCCGTGGCGGCACAGCCCCACTGCTTCTCGGTATAGCCTTTGACAAGGGTTTCGTAAATGTCGCGACCGCAGAGCGTGAGGGCCTGCTCCTCGAGGTTGGCGGGCGAGGTGATGTGGGCATACTCGCTGCGCTGCTCTTCTATCTTGGCGCGCGCTTCGGCGGGGGTGCGCACGCCCCAAAGTTCGTAGAACGTGTTCATGTTGAACGGCAGATGGTAGAGCCGTCCGCCGTAGTACGCCAAGGGGGAATTGATGAACGTGCGGAAGGGCACGAGGCGGTTCACGTAGTCCCACACGTCGCGGTTGGACGTGTGGAAGATGTGGGCGCCGTATTGGTGAACCTCAATGCCATCGGTCGTTTGGCAGTGGAGGTTGCCGCCAGTGTGGTTGCGTTTGTCCACAACCAGGCATTTCTTGCCTGCCGCAGCGGCTTCGTGAGCGAAGACGGCACCGAAGAGTCCGCTGCCCACTATGAGATAGTCGTACATATGCGATGTTTCTTTTTTGCAAAAATACAAAAAAATACGGGAGAGCCGCCTCGCTTGGACGGAAAGGCTGGAAAGGAAGTCCCACATACGCGCACGAGGATGAATGAGGCCAAAAGAGAATGTAAACAACTGTAAACAACTTTCTACGAGCTCAACGATTTGAGTTCGGAGCAAATTCAGATTTTCTGCCTAAAAGTTTTTGCGAGATGCCGATGGCGCTACAGTTTTTTCGTCATCACGGCGGTACACATATCGTAAAAATCAATAAAAGCCCCGAGGTGTGCACGCGGAACGAGAATAAATCGTTATTTTTGCGCGATTTACAGTAGGTAAAACAAAAAATCCAATAAAAACTATCCGAATGAACGTGATAACCAAAACCGTCGCGTTGCCCGATGGACGCACCATCAGCATCGAGACAGGCAAACTGGCCAAGCAGGCCGATGGTGCCGTCATGCTCCGCATGAACAACACCATGCTCCTCGCCACAGTCTGCGCCGCAAAGACCGCGCAGCCCGGAACGGACTTTATGCCCCTCCAGTGTGACTACAAAGAAAAGTACAGTGCCGCAGGCCGTTTCCCCGGTGGCTTCACCAAGCGTGAAGGCCGCGCCGGCGACTACGAAATCCTCACCTCACGCCTCGTAGACCGCGCACTCCGCCCCCTCTTCCCCTCCGACTACCACTGCGAGGTTTACGTAAACATCACGCTCTTCTCGGCCGACGGCGTTGACATGCCCGATGCACTCGCCGGATTTGCCGCTTCAGCAGCACTCGCTGCCAGCGACATCCCCTTCGAAGGCCCCATCTCTGAGGTCCGCGTGGCACGCATCGACGGCGAATACGTCATCAACCCCACTTTCGAACAGCTCAAGAACGCCGACATGGACATCATGGTAGGCGCAACGGAAGAAAACATCATGATGGTGGAAGGCGAAATGGACGAAGTGCCCGAAAGCGCACTCCTCGAAGCCCTCAAGGCCGCCCACGAAGCCATCAAGCCCATGTGTCAGCTCCAGAAGGAACTCTCCAAGGAACTCGGCACCGACGTGAAGCGCGAATACGACGACGAAGTCAACGACGAAGAGCTCCGTCAGCAGGTAAAGGACGAGTGCTACCAGCCCGCCTACGCCATTGCCGAAGCCGGCGACCACGACAAGCACCAGCGCGAAGAAGCCTTCACCAAAATCCGTGAAGACTTCAAGGAACGCTACGCTGCCGCCCACGCCGAACTCACTCCCGAAGAACTCGAAGAGAAGAACGGCCTCGTGGACCGCTACTACCACGACGTGGAGCGCGACGCCATGCGCCGCTGCATCCTCGACGAAGGCAAGCGCCTTGACGGACGCGGCACAACCGACATCCGCCCCATCTGGTGCGAAGTTTCGCCCCTCCCCATGCCCCACGGATCGGCCATCTTCACCCGTGGCGAAACACAAGCTCTCGCCACCGCCACACTCGGCACGAAACTCGACGAGAAAATGGTCGACGACGTGCTCGACAAGAGCTACATGCGCTTCCTCCTCCACTACAACTTCCCTCCCTTCTCAACCGGCGAAGCCAAGGCACAGCGCGGCGTAGGCCGTCGCGAAATCGGTCACGGCCACCTCGCTTGGCGCGCACTCAAGGGCCAAATTCCCGCCGACTACCCCTACACCGTACGCGTAGTGAGCGACATCCTTGAGTCCAACGGATCCTCATCCATGGCCACCGTATGTGCAGGAACACTCGCACTCATGGACGCAGGTGTGCCCATCAAGGCTCCCGTGAGCGGCATCGCCATGGGCCTCATCAAGAACCCCGGTGAAGAAAAGTACGCCGTGCTCAGCGATATCCTCGGCGACGAAGACCACCTCGGCGACATGGACTTCAAGACCACAGGTACTGCCAAGGGTCTTACCGCCACTCAGATGGACATCAAGTGTGACGGACTCTCCTACGAAATCCTCGAGAAGGCTCTCAACCAGGCCAAGCAGGCCCGCGAGCACATCCTCGGCAAGATTCTCGAAACGATGGCCGCACCCCGTCCCGAACTCAAGCCCCACGTACCCCGCATCGAAGCCTTCGAAATTCCTAAGGAATTCATCGGCGCCGTCATCGGCCCGGGCGGAAAGATTATTCAGGGCATGCAGGAAGACACCGGCGCCACCATCACCATCGACGAAGAAGACGGCGTAGGCAAAATCCAGGTGAGCGGTCCCAACAAGGAAAGCATCGACGCTGCCGTTGCCAAGATACGCGCCATCGTAGCCGTTCCCGAAGTAGGCGAAGTTTACGACGCCAAGGTCGTAAGCATCATGCCCTACGGCTGCTTCGTAGAGTTCATGCCCAGCAAGGAAGGCCTTCTCCACATCTCCGAAATTGCATGGAAGCGCCTCGACACCGTAGAAGAAGCCGGCATCAAGGAAGGCGACACCATCAAGGTGAAACTTCTTGAAATTGACGAGAAGACCGGTAAGTTCCGCCTCTCCCACCGTGTGCTCGAAGAGAAGCCCGAGGGCTGGGAAGAGCGTCCCGCACGCCGTCCCCGCCGCGAAGGTGGCGAAGGACGCCCCCGTCGCGAAGGCGGCGACCGTCCCCGTCGTCCCCACCACGAAGACTAACGCAGCCGTCCCCTCCTCTGGCACCAAGCCCGCGCTCAGGCGCCGGAGAGATACCCTTATTGAATGAAATGCGCCATAGTTGCATTTAAGAACGCCCCCTTGCAGACGCCAGTCCGCAAGGGGGTTTTTCGTGCGGCATGGTGTATGTGCAAGCAATTCTCGCAAGGCATGAATTCCACTTAGTTGTCGCAAAACACAATGCTTGCAAGCACGCAAAATTGGCAGATACAAAACTTCAAACATGAGGTGCATGCAACACCTTACGCGGAAAAAGTGGCAATATTGTCACTTTTTCCGCGTAAGCTTATGCCGTAATGACAATAAAACACCATCTTTGCACGGAAAAAGTGGCAATATTGCCAAAAAATCCGTGTAAAAACAAAGGCTATGCTCATAAAAAGAGAATTCTATTTACAACAACTTATAGATGGCAAGCAAAACGGACTGATAAAGATAGTAACTGGCATCAGACGCTGTGGCAAGTCATTTCTTCTCTTCAAATTGTTCCGACAACATTTGCTCAAAACAGAAGTAGATCCCGACCACATCATACAGATTGCTCTCGACGATATCGAAAATGCGGAACTGCGTGAACCTCTCACGTTATACAAGTTTATTAAGAAAAAGATGATAGATGATGGTTTGTACTTCATCCTACTGGATGAAGTACAACTTGTTCCGCGATTTGAAGAGGTTTTGAACAGTTTGCTGCGCATAGACAACGCCGATGTATATGTCACTGGAAGCAACTCAAAATTTCTGTCAAGCGACATTATCACTGAGTTTCGTGGAAGAGGTGACGAGATACACCTTTATCCCCTTTCTCTTTCTGAGTATTGTGAGGGAACTGGCTTATCACCCGCTGAAGCATGGAAAGATTACTATACTTATGGTGGGCTGCCGCATGTTTTATCGCTCGAAACAGAAAAAAAGAAGATAGATTATCTCAACAATTTGTTCGAAAGTGTTTATCTGATAGACATATTGGAGCGTCAGCGGATTAAAAACAAGACTGAATTTGAGGAACTTGTTAAGATTATAGCTTCAGGAATAGGTGCGCCAACCAATCCTGCAAAATTGGCAAACACATTCAAGAGTGTTAAGAAAGTAGGCATTGATTCCACAACAATAGACCGTTATCTGGGCTATATGCAAGACGCATTCTTGATAGAGAAAGCTGAGAGATATGATGTCAAAGGAAAGAAATACATTGGCAGTCTTGCCAAATATTATTTTTCAGATCTTGGATTGAGAAATGCCATATTAGGCTTGCGACAACAGGAAGAAACGCACATCATGGAGAATATCATATACAACGAATTACGACGCAGAGGTTGTAAGGTTGACGTCGGCATGGTGGAGCAACGTTTCGTCGACGAAGAAGGCAAATGGAAGCGCAAGCAGCTTGAAGTAGATTTCGTCGTAAATGAAGGCAGCCAAAGATATTATATCCAATCGGCGTTGGCTTTGCCCGATGACGAAAAGCGTCGACAAGAAATGGCTTCACTGCTCAGAATAAATGATTCTTTCAAAAAAATCATCATTGTAAAGGACGACATAAAACCTTGGCGTGACGAAAATGGCATCCTTATGATGGGACTGTTCGATTTTTTGATGCAGCGAGAACTTCCTGAATAGTAACACAAATCCTCAAAAGGTAAAACGAAAGAAGCAGTTACGGGATTCGTAACTGCTTCTTTCGTTGTGTGGACCAGCTAGGGCTT
>CAVALA010000007.1:0-68340 GCA_963589615.1 Prevotellamassilia timonensis | reverse complement strand
GGCGAGTTGTTCCTGTTCTTGGTCACAACAAAGCGTATGTTTGTTCCTTCTGCACTGACTTCAATCTTGGCAATGACGCGCTGTGCGTATTTCCAAGATTGTGCCTTGTACTCCAGCTTGTAGTATCTTCTGATGACGATGCGTTCACGCAGAACTCCGTGATGGCCCTGCTTCACTCGTGCGTCGTATCTCTCGTCCTCTTCCTTCTGCGCCTTATGGTAATCGTTCTCTGCACGGCGTCTTTGTTTGTCAACCTTAGAGAGCAACACGCTATTGCCGGAGAGACCTGTCAAGTAGCGTACGTAGCATTATCGTGTGCCCAGTCCATAAACTCATGGCTTGCAAAGTGGCTGTCCCCGCGAAGTTCAATCACTGTATTCGGCCAATATTCATGCAGGTACTCTATTACTCGCTGCATAATGCGGGCAAGAGGCTTCTCGTGAACTATTGGACATCTCCCGCACGATGTGCCATACGGACAAGGAGTCTTTTATAGCCCAATTTGAGCTATGGGAAAAGAAATGGGATTCGTTTCTCAAGGTGCGCAGTGAAGATGCCAACGGAAAGTCGCATTACGTGCATAAAGAAACTCCGTAGTGCTTACCTAAGCCTAAAGCGCAATATGCCATGGCTGTGGACGTGGTACGACTACCCTGAGTTGAGCATCCCCAATACGAATAACGGTCTGGAATCTCTCAACTCGGATCTCAAGACCAAACTCGCCCTCCATAGAGGACTAAGCAAGGAGCGTTGAAAAGTCTTTATTCAGGACTTTATAAATGCGCACTCGTCCAATAGATAAAGGCAGAGGAGACGTTTTCAGGTCTCTTTTTGTCATATAAACCCGTAATTCGTCCGATGTATAAAACGAAAATCAGCGTAACTTATTGTTTTACAACTCGTTACGCTGACTCTAGCGGAGAGAGAGGGATTCGAACCCCCGGTACCTCTCGGTACGGCAGTTTTCAAGACTGCTGTAATCGACCACTCTACCATCTCTCCTAAACGGCAGACCGAAGCAAAATGCTTAGGCTTTGTGGCTCGTTTGCGGGTGCAAAGGTAGTATTTTGTTTGAAACGGACAAAGTCGTAATGCACTTTTTTGCTTCTTTGCGCAAAAAAAATGTAGAAGGGGAAAGGCTTTGGGGTGTATTGGCGCATTTTAGAGAGCAGGAAAGTAACTTTGCAGCAGTTTTTTTCTAGGGCTTTGTGAAGGCTCTGCTTTATTATTGAAGCACCATAGAGGAACAATATTTGAAAATTATCAGTGCGCATCATATCTATGACGACAACCGAAATCATCGCGCGTGCCGGTTCGCTGCCGGCATCTTTTATTGCCGATTCGCTCAATGAAGTTTTGGCGGACCAACAGACCGCAGTAGTTACCGCTCCTCCTGGAGCGGGTAAGTCCACGTTGCTTCCGCTGACGCTCCATTTCGGTGCGAAGAGCGGCGGCAAAACGTTGATGCTTGAACCACGCCGACTCGCTGCGCGGCAGATTGCAGAACGCATGGCGTCATTGCTTGGCGAATCGGTGGGACAGGCCGTGGGCTATCGGGTGAGATTTGAAAAGAAAGTATCGGACAAGACACGCATTGAAGTTCTGACGGAGGGCATTCTTTCGCGAATGCTCATTGACGACCCTACGCTTGAGGGCGTGGACCGTGTGATCTTTGACGAATTTCACGAGCGGAGCATCAACTCCGATCTAGCACTTGCCCTTACGCGCCAAACGCAGCAGATTTTGCGTCCTGACCTCCGCATTGTGGTGATGTCGGCAACGATTGATGCCGAGGCCATCTGCCAAACGCTTGATGCACCTCTTGTGGAAAGCGAGGGAAGGATGTTTCCGGTAGAGACCGTCTACGCTCCGTCGGACTCCCGTGCCGACGATTTTATCTTGAACACAGTGCGCACTGTTTGTGAAGCCCATCGCAAACAGGAGGGCGACATCCTCGTTTTTCTCCCGGGACAGGGTGAGATAGAGCGATGTGCCGCAGCGCTTGGCGATTCGCTCTCGCCCACCCGGGTGTTCCCGCTCTACGGCAACCTTTCTCCCGAACGTCAGCGCCAGGCCATTGCTCCTTCCGGCGATGGCGAACGCAAAGTGGTGCTCGCTACGCCCGTAGCAGAAACGTCGCTTACGATTGAGGGCGTACGCGTGGTGGTCGACTCGGGACTGTGTCGCAAACTCGTGTTTGACGCCCGCAACGGGTTGAGCCACTTGCAGACGGTACGTATTAGTCGCGACATGGCCACTCAGCGCCGTGGTCGTGCTGGGCGTGTGGCTGCCGGGGTTTGTTATCGCATGTGGACGGCAGCCTCAGACCATTTGATGGAAACGCAGCGCCAGCCCGAAATTCTTGAGGCAGACCTTGCTCCCATGGTGCTTGGCGTTGCAGCCTTTGGTGAGAGCGACGTGACGGCACTCCCTTGGCTCACTCCGCCGCCTTCGGGAAGTGTGGCGAAAGCCATGGAGCTACTTACGCGTCTTGGAGCTATGGGCGACAAGGGGAAAATCACACCGCTTGGCAAGCGTATGGCCGCCATGCCTTGCCATCCTCGCATAGCGCGAATGATGCTCCGTTGTACGACAGAGGCCGAGAAGGCGCTGGCTTGCGATATTGCGGCTTTGCTTGAGGAAAAAGATCCGCTGGCCGACTGCGGCGATGCCGACATAAGTCGCCGCATCTCTGCGCTTCGGCGTTCGCGGCGCGAGGGTTCGGCGGGCCGATGGGGTAGGGTGGTGCAGGTAGCACACGAGTACCGCCGCATGGTGGGAGTAGGCAGAGCTGAGGACTGCGATGTTGCACCCGAGGAGGCCGGCGCGCTCATCGCTTCGGCCTATCCCGAACGAGTGGCTGTGGCAATGGATGCTGTGGGCACGTACCGTTTGTCGGGAGGGGGAATGGTGCGATTGGAGCAAACCGATGCGTTGACTTCGCACGACTGGATAGCCGTGGCTTCGCTCCATGCTGCGGGGAAATGCGGACGCGCATTCCTGGCGGCACCGCTGTGTACGGCCGACATCGAAACGGAAGTCTTCGACCGTGTGGCATGGAACGGCAAACTCGGTTGTGTGACGATGCAACGTGAAAACCGCATTGGCCAGCTGGTGGTGAGCAGCACTCCGCTTCACATTGCGGACAACGAACGCCTCGTGGCGCTCATTTGTGAAGCTGCGGGAAAGGACGGATTGAGTATGTTTTCGTGGAACGATGAAGTGCAGCGTCTCCAGCGGCGCATAGCCCAAGTGGCAGAGTGGCATCCCGAATTGGCTTTGCCCGACGTCAGTACGCCTCACCTTTTGGCTACTGCTGCAGAGTGGTTGCCGCTCTATCTTGTGCTGGACGGGCATGTGGCCACCACTGCGGCCGAACTCCATAAGGTCAATCTGGTTGAGGCTATATGGTCGCTTGTGCCTTACGAACTGCAAGCGGAGGTGAACCGCCTTGCGCCCACACATGTTGATGTACCTACGGGAAGTCATATACGCATAGACTACCGCTTGGGGGCTTCGGCTCCGGTGCTTAGCGTACGACTGCAGGAATGTTTCGGACTTGCCGAAACGCCCACCGTTGACTGCGGGAAGCGTCCGCTGCTCATGGAACTCCTTTCGCCGGGATTCAAACCCGTACAGCTTACGCAGGATCTTGCCAGTTTTTGGAACGGCACCTATTTTGAAGTGCGAAAAGAACTCAAGCGCCGTTACCCGAAGCACTACTGGCCCGAGAATCCGCTCGAAGCTGAGGCGGTGAGGGGTGTTAAGAGAAAGAAGTGAATGTCCTTACGAAGACTTTTTCGTACATCACCTTTATTATATATTGTGTAGAGCGCGACGTTTTGAAAACGTCGTCTCCATAGAAAGTAAATGCTCACCGGCCGGAAGCGGGCAACAATCGTTGCGGGCTTCCGGCCGGTGATTTTTTTGTGGAACGGAGCGTCGTGTGAGGACTACTTGTTCACGGCACTGATGCGAAGTTTGTACGTCATGGGCTTTTCGGGAACGCGGTACTGCGGGAGTGTGTCAACGTCCTGACCGCAGGAAGCGTTGCCTACGCCGCGCATCCAGGCGTCGAGGTGGAGCACCGTGTAGGGGCGTTCCTGGAGTTCCCACATATGGGCGGTGTTCATGAGGTCTTCGTCGGTGTACTTCAAAGCGGAGAAGTTGACAGAGCCTTCCGTTTCGATGCGAATGCCGAAGCCGCTCTTGTCCGTCAGTGTGAGTTCGCGGAGACCTTCGCGGTTGCCGGTGCTCTGCGGTTTCATGTAGCGTTCGGGCATGGCTGAAACGTTCGTCGTGAAGCGTCCGATGGCGGTACCGTCCTTGCGGTCGCAGTAGTTCTCCCAAGGTCCATTGGCGTAGTAGTCAACGCGTGAGAGCGTAGAGTCGAGCATGCAGACGAGGCCTGCGCGGCGCAAGTTGGGCGTGTGGGGAGTGAAGGTGGCGTCGACGTCTACGATACCTTGAGGATGGATGGTGTAGTTAATCTGCGTGTCGCAGAGTTTGCCCTTGCGCACGGTCTTCACTACGAGTTGTCCGCTCTCGTTTGTTACCAGACAAGAACCTTTGGCTTCGAGTCCGTTGTCGGTGTTGCCGAAGCGGTCGTTTTCAATCCAGCGGTGGTTGTCGTAGAGGAATCCTTCGCCGTTGGCAATCACGTCGCGTCCGTTGAAGGCCATAGCTGTGAGGCGACCAGTGGCGTTGTCGAAAGTGAGTTGTACTTTCTCGTTGCCCACCTTCGTTTCGTGGAGTGCACTGGTCTGCATCATTTGCGGAGCTTTGGTATCGTCGGTAACCTTGGCGAGGGGAGCACGCTCTACAGCGGTAAACTGCTTGAAAGCTACAATATGGTTGGCTTTGCTCCACTCTGTGGCTTTGGGTTGTACGACGTAGAGCGTGAGGAGTACTTCCTTGCCGCTTTCTGCCGCTTTCTTCAGATTGGCTTTGGCCATCTTGAGCGTCAGTGTGGCAGACTTTTCGGGTGCAGTGGCGGGAAGTTTGGCGGTCTTTTGCGCAACGATGTTGCCGTCAACGACCACTTCGTAGCGGAGCGAGAGTTCGTTGAGATTGGTAAAGTTGTAGGCGTTCGTGAGCGATACGGTGGCCGTGTTTGCCTTCGTGTTGAACGAAGCGTTACCAAACTTGATGTACTGGTAAACAGCTTTCACTTCCTTGAGTTTTGCGCTTTCGTCGCGTGTGGAGGGCAGAATGCCGTTGCAGCAGAAGTTGCCCTGATGAGGGCCGGGGAAGTCGTAGCCCGTGTGGAGGCGGTAGATGCCCTGCTTCATTTCGTTGGGTTCGTAGATGCCCTGGTCCACCCAGTCCCAGATGCAGCCGCCGATGGTAGAGTTGGAAGCTTCAATGATGTTCCAATATTCGCTGAGGTTACCAACGGCGTTACCCATGGCGTGAGCATACTCGCAGATGAACATGGGTTTGTCGAGGTTGCTCGTGTTCTGGTTCATCCAGTTCATGCCCGGATACATCTTGGAGTAGAAATCCGAGAAGCGTCCGCCACCATAAGAACCGTTGGAACGTGTGCCCTCGTAGTGGACGGGACGTGAGTCGAGTTTCTTGGCGGCGTCGTAGCAGTAGCGGAAGTTTTCGCCGTTGCCAGCTTCGTTGCCGAGGCTCCACATAACGATGGAGGGGTGGTTGCGGTCGCGGAGCACCATGCGGTCTATGCGGTCCACGAAGGCGGGAATCCACGACTTCTTGTCGGAAATGCTTTGGTTGGCGTGGTCTTCGAGGTCGGCTTCGTCAACGACGTAGAGTCCGTAGTGGTCGAACATGGCGTACATGCGGTAGTCGTTGGGGTAGTGTGAGGTGCGAATGGTGTTGAGGTTGTTCTGTTTGAAGAGCGTCACGTCGCGGAGCATCTCGTCGACCGTTACGGCGCGTCCGTGGAGGGGCGATGTGTCGTGTCGGTTAGCGCCTTTGAAGAAGACGCGCTTACCGTTGATGTAGACGAGTGAGTTCTTTATCTCGATGGTGCGGAAACCATATTTTGTGGAGAAAGCCATTTCCTCGTTGCCTTGCGCGTCTTTCTGAACGATGCGTACGGTGTAGAGGTTAGGCTTTTCGGCGCTCCAGAGAGCAGCGTTGGGCACGTCGAGTGTGATGTGCTTTTCAAGGCCGTCGGCTGTGCTGAACTTTGCCGATGCTTCTTGTATTTCTACGCCCTGAGGGTTGAACACTTTAGCCACAACGGTTTTCGTTTCGCTAAGGTTGTCGCGGTTGTCCATGGTGAGCGCCACGTCGAGTTTACACATGCCGAGTCCCGTGTTGCTGTCGAGCTCTACGTTGGACGTGATGTAGTGGTCGCGCACGGCCATGCGGGGTGTGTTGTAGAGATAGACTTCGCGGAAGATGCCTGACATGCGGAACATGTCCTGACACTCAAGGTAGGAACCGTCAGTCCAGCGGAACACTTGCACGGCAAGGCGGTTCTCGCCTTTGCGGAGATGCTTTGTGAGGTCGAATTCGGCCACGTTGTTGGAGCCTTGCGTGTAGCCTACGTACTCGCCGTTGAGCCAAACGAAAGCTCCGGCGTAGATGCCGCCGAAGTGGATGAACGTGCGGCGACCGTCCCAATCGGCAGGGAGGTTGAACGTGCGCACGTAGGAACCTACGGGGTCAATGCCGTAGTTCTTGCCGCCGTCGTTGAAGCCGGGGCGGGCCTTGATGTAAGGCGGCGTGTTGGAGTGGGGATATTCCACGTTGCAATAGATGGGGCGGTCGTAGCCGTACATTTCCCAGTTGGAGGGAACGGGAATGGTGTCCCATGCGCTCACGTCGTAGCCTTCCTTGTAGAAGTCGAGCGGACGTTGCGAGGGTTCGGGCACGAAGTTGAAGCGCCACGTACCGTTGAGCGAGAGGTAGCGGTTGGTCTTCGGCGTAGCCCAGGGGCGGGCATAGAAGTCGGCGTCGTCCGTCATCTCCTTCTCGTTGTTGTAGGGAAGATAGGTGGCGGTGCCTTTTTCTTTGTTTTCGGCAAAGATGGTTTCGTCTTCCCAGTAGGGCGACTTTATTTTGGGTTTCTCCACTTGTTCGAAGGAGAACCATGCTTCCTTGTTTTTCGGAGCATAGTCTGCCACGATGAGTTTTCCGTTCTTGAGGAGATACATTTTGTCGGCTTTCTTGCCGGCAGAGCGGATGATGTAAGCGCCGCTTTGTTCCTTGACTGGTTCGAAGACGAACTGTGCGTTGGTCCACTGTCCTTCAGTGGCGGGCCACTGGAGCAACCATTGGATGGAAGCGTTGTCGCCGCCGTCGTCGAAGTTCTGTCCGTAGAAGGCGTTCTCCACCACGCAGCGGTTGAGGTCGAGCATCTTCACGTTCCAGTATTGTCCGCGGTTTGCGGCATCGGCTGTTTCGCTTACGATGGCGGCATTGTTTTCGCCCGAGTCGCCGTTGCCGAGCACCTGGTCGGGGTGGGCCACGGAGCGTATGCGGTAAGTCAGCGCCACGTCGAAGCCTGCATGCGTAGCTTCTTTGACAAGAAACTGTGCGGCGGCGTCTTTTGCTGCCTTCGTCTTGGCTTCAAGAACGAGGCTATTGCCCTGAACGGTCACGGCAAAGGTGGGATTGTTTGTGGGCACGAGCAGGAGTGCTTTGCCGTTCTGCTCTATTTTCCAAAGCTGGGCTTCGTCGGAACCGTTGTTCTCGCCTTCGGCCACGGCATTGCCTTGCATGCGAAGGGCTTTGTTGGTGAACGGATTGATGAGGCGCCAGGAACCGGAGAGCTGACTGAGCGTGTAGTGTTGGTTCTGCTCGCTTTCGTTCAGCTTCTGCATCACGGGGTTGCCGTTGGCATCAATGCCCACGGTAAGTCCTGTCTTGGCGGATACCACATGGTAGAGCCGTCCGGCAGCAAAGTCCTGTGCGAATGCTCCGCACAGCATTATGCACCAGAATGCGGCAAGCCATGAGGCTCGCTTGAAAAAGGTGTGTGAAATCATGGATGGAAAGGATTATTGTTGAATTTGTTTTTCTGCTTTGGAGCGGTCGTGCCGAGGGCTTATAAGTTGATGCCGTTTGTGCGCTTGAGTTCGTCCATGACGAAGGTACTCTCGAGCGAGGCCAGATGTTCTATGGTGCCGAGCACGTTGAGCACAAACTCTTGGTAGCGTTTCATGCTGGGAGCATGAATCTTGAGCAGATAGTCGTACTGCCCTGACACGTTGTAGCACTCTGTCACTTCGGGAATGGCGGCAATGGTGCGTGCAAAGTTGTCGGCAATGTCGCGGTTGATGCGGCTCATCTTTACGGAGCAAAACACCACGAAGCCTTGGTTGAGCTTTTCGGCATCGAGCACCGCCACGTAGCCGGCTATGAAGCCTTCGCGTTCAAGGCGCTTTACGCGTTCGAACACGGGTGTGCACGAGAGGTTCACGCGTGCCGCCAGTTCTTTGTTGGAAAGCCGTGCGTTGACCTGCAATTCCCGAAGAATCTGCAGGTCTATGGCGTCGAGCCTTTTGGGCGTATTAGGGTTGGGAGGTGTCGGCATGGTGTGAAGGGGCATTAGCGTGTATTAGCACTTGCAAATGTAGCAATAAAGCGCGGTACTTTGCGAAGGTACAAAAGGACAAATGGCATTTTGTGCTGAGAAACAGCACTTTTTGCGCCCGCAAAGGTGGACGTTTACACCATGCCTTGGAATTTTTACGGCGTGCCTTGGATTTTTTACGGCATGCCTTGGAATTTTTACGGCATGCCTTGGAATTTTTACGGCATGCCTTGCTTTTTGTTTTGTGAGGAAACGCGCCAACGCAATTTAGTTTTTATCTTTGCAGCGTCAATATTGGTTAAGGCCATATTCGCGATTGTCTTTCAAACAAAAGAAAAAACGATACCGGCATGAGTAACGAACGAACCATAGCAAATCAGCATGAAGTTGTGAAGAAACACGTAGTGGAAGTTGCCCTCAAGGCTTTTCACGCGAAAGGTATAAAGACTGTGACGATGGACGACATTGCCCACAGTTTGTGTATGTCAAAGCGTACGCTCTACCAGATGTTTTCCGACAAGGAAGACCTGCTGCTGGCTTGTGTGAAGACTCACGACTGCAAGCGCGTAGAAATGTTGAGCGGCTTGGCAGAAAAATCGGTGAACGTGCTTGAGTTCATCCTTACCCTTTTTGCCGAAAACATCAAGGATGCGCAGCACATCAATGTTGACTTCTATTCAGAGATTCTGAAGTATCCCAAAGTGGTGGCCTTTTTCAACGAAAGGCAGAAGATGCAGGAGAGCGATGCCGTGGAGTTTCTCAACAAAGGCATAGAGCAAGGTTATTTCCGCGAGGGAATCAATTTCCGCATTGTTTACAACCAACTGTCCGAAGGCGTCAATACGCTTCTTCGCAACGAAGTGTTGGCAAGCTATTCCAAACTGGAAGTGTTCAAAAACACCGTGATGCTCTACATTCGCGGTTGCTCTACGCTGAAGGGCATAGAAATGATTGACAACTTCATTGAAAAACATAAAAGCGACTTTGCACTGTAGGCTTTTTGCCGCTCCACACACGCTTATGATACGTAAAAACGCGAATGGCCCGTTGCGGGTCATTCGCGTTTTTGATTGCGGTGTATCAGGGGAAAACTTATTCCACCCGAATCTTCAGTTCGCCTGCCGTTCCGCGGAATTCTGGAGCGTAGACGCTCTGCAAGGAGGCAATGCCGGACGAATAGGTGCCGGAGCGGTCCACGCGCAGCACATCGTAGAACGTGTGTCGGCCTTTCTTCACTTGTTCAATGAAGTAGTCGATGGAAGCGTCGTGCACAGCACGGTATATGTTTAAGCCGGCAAGGTAGATGCTGCACGAACGAGCGACTACGGGTTCAAGACATGCGGGACGCGGCGCCGAGAGTTGCACGAAGTCGTAGTCGCGGTCGGCAACGATGGTATACTTAACTAACACCTCGTCGCCTTTTTTCAGCACGGTGCTCTCGTCAAGTGCTTTGCAATCCTCGATGTCTTCAGCATCGTCGTTTTCAATCACAAATTGCCATGTAAGCTTCAGTCCCTTTCCTTCGGTCTGCACTTCCGTGGCCGGCACTTCGAACGTGGCATAAACGGCGCCCCACGTCAGTCCGTCGCTTTCCTTGCGCACCTTCAGAGCGGTGGCTTCAGTGGCTGCCTTGTCGGTGTACGTATGTCGGAAGTGGGCGGCCGTAGAAGGCGTGGTGCTTTCGCTTTTGGCGTTGAAGCCCACAATCTGCTTGCCGTTCAGCAACGTGTAGTACACGGGCTTCGTCGCCGTGAGCGGTGTCACGTTGCTTTGGTTCAGACTGTCCGAAGTGACGAGGAGCGCATAGACCGCATCGGCCGAAGCGCGCGAGGTTTCCCACATCTGCGTTCGTTTGCTCTGCATGAGCCAAAGCCGCATATCGTTGGCCTCAGCACGGTTGCCAAAATAGTTCATGGCTTCGATGGCGGCACACTGCGTGGGTATGCGGTATGACTGCCACGACCATTCGGCGCGCTGCGTGTCGAAGTAGCGTCCCATTTCGTCGGTCGTCACGGTGTGTTCCAAAAGACTTTCAACGAAATCCTTGGCCTCTTCTTTACGGTTGTTTTCAGCCAAGACAATTGCGGTGAGTGCTTTGCCGTACATGGTGTAATCCTTCGACATCAATGCGGCACGCTCGAGGAGGAAACGCGAGTCGGCATCGGTGGCCCCGTATCCGAGCAGCGAGCGCAGATAGAGGTAGCGCAACTGGAATTCCGAAGGCGTGAGTTTCCTTTTTTCGTCGCTCTCGGTGCGTTTCATGGCTTTCACGTCGGAGGCTATTTCGTTCTCCAAATACTCAAGAGCCATAAAAAGTATGGTTCCTGTTGGGTCGGGATTTTCGCCCGTGAGTTTCTTGATGCGTGCGAGCAGAATGCATACGTCCACCGTGGTATAGCGGTTCGTAGGCATGCCGGGATACCAGCTCCATCCGGCCTTGTCAGTTCGCAAACTACGGAGTTTTTCCCATGCGGTACTTATGTCAGCAGCTGCACGCTCTTCGTTGAAGAGGTTGCGCAGCGAAGCTATGCGTTGCTTCTCGCGGCGTGCATCTTGGAGCCACGGCGTGAGTTCGGTGAATTTGTCGAGGTTCAAACGGCTCAAGGCGTCCACCTCTTCGGGATGGTTTGCTACGGCTTCGGCAATGGCGGGATTGCTCTTGGCAATGTATTGGCCGAGGTAGAGCGCATAGAGGCGTGTGGCCCATTCCGTAGCACTCATACATGACGAACCGTCGGCGGCAAGCGCTGGAAGAGCACTGACCGCAGTCCAGGTGGGGTTGCTCGTGAGTTCCACCGTGAGGCGGCGGTGCTGAGCGGAGGTCGCGTTGAAGAGCGTGTCGACTTGCCACGTGCGCGTACCTTTTTCTGTGAGCGAGAAGGGCAGAGTTCGCGTCACTTCCACGTGGTCCGAAAGCACAGGGAGGTAATGTTCCTCACCGTCGCTGAAGTTTTTGCTTGTGGCAGTAGTGCGACATACGAGCATGGCGGCATCGGTCTTCACGGTGTAGGTGAAGGGAACAACCTTCACTTCGCCGCTGCTGAGGCTTACGGTCTGCTTCTCGGTGTAGACCACCTTGTCGGTCAGTGCGTCGCGGAACTCCACATTCACGGTTGCACTGATGGCGTCGGCCGAAAGGTTGGTGAGCTGCACGGGCAGCGTGGTGATGTCGCCTTCGCGAACGAAGCGCGGCATGGCGGGCTGCACCATGAAGTCTTTGCGGGCTATTACCGTTGCGTCCAAAGTGCCGTAGTCCATGGCTGTGGTGTGTGCCAAAGCCTTGAAGTTCCATTGGGTGGTACTCTCAGGCAGCGCGAAGCTGATGGTGGCCACTCCGTCGGCGTCGGTGTGGAGGTTGGGACGGAAGAAAGCCGTTTCGGCAAAGTTCTTACGCAGCACTAGGGCCTTAGGAGCAGAAGCCGATGAACCGAGTGCTGGAGCGTTCGCCATAGCGGAGAGTTCTTCTCCGTTTTCCATTCTGTCGTCCGAAGCGTCAAAGTCCATTGATTCAGCGGAAAACAACGCTGCGCTAGGGTGCATTTCACTCTTTCGCGCGTTGGTTCTGCTGTACATGATTGTTACTTTTGGCTCACGATAGTAGAAGAGTGTGGAGAGCCATGTGGTGAAATCGTTGGCGCTATACTCTTTCCGTAACTTCAACTTCTTATGGTAGCGAAGCACCGCATCGCAGAATGGGCGTTGCCAACTCCACGAGGCTCGAGTGCCCGAACGGTAGAAGCCGACATTGGAGAAGTTCCATGCGAGCGGACTGCTGAGCGCGTCGAGCGAGGCGTCGTAGAGCACCGCCATCACTTGTGAGTTGGCGGGCGAACCGTCGGGGTTCGTCACGCGGAGCGTCCACGTTTCGTCCTGTCCCGGCTGAAGCCGCGAGCGGAACGTCTGCCACGAAAGGTTGAGTTTCTTTTCGGGAATGGGCTTCTCCACAAACACACGGTGGGTGAAGAGCCTACCGTCGTGAACGAAGGCATAGTAAACGGTGAGGCCGTCGCCGTATTCGGGGCGGTAGACGTAGTCGAAATGACGCACCGAGTCGGACAGTTCGTAACGCTTGCTGCGTAGCAATTTGCCTTCAGCGAGTTCGTCCACGAAGAGCGTCACGCCCTTGTGGGGCGATCCCACCATGACGTGCACGCTGTCGCGCTTGTCGGCATAGCGGTCGAAGGCGAAGAGCGACTGCGACTTGTCGACCGGACTTTTCGTTCCCTCTGAGAAGAGCGCAAAGCGTGCCGTGTCCGCTTCCTCAGCTCCTTCGGCAAGGAGCGTGAGCGAATAGACGCCTTCGGGCAATGCGCTGAGCGCGTCTATCTTCAAGGGTGTGCTTGTATCGAACATGCCGTTCGTCACTTCCTCTCCCGAGGCGTTGAGAAGAGTGTAACTGCCTTTTCCTTCCAACTCTTGTCCCGATGCGTTGACTTGCCGTACGTGGAAGGGGGCAATATCCTTTCCGCTCTCGCGGCAGATGAGTTGGGGCACGTCGTGCTCTATCCAACTGCGCCGGGTGGCGGTCTGCAGCGAGAAGGAGCCTGACGCCGTCTCACCGTTGGCGGCTGTCACGGTGTAGTCCACGGTGTAGAAATAGCGTGCCCAGCGCGGCCTGGCGTTCTTCTCGTCGTTGCCCGTGAGCGTAACGGGAATGCTGAAATTTCCCTCGCTGTCGGTGGTGGCTTCTCCACGAATAGTGCGGTTGTTGTCCGACCTGCCGTAGCGGAACCACACGTTGCGGCTTATGGTGTAATTCACCTTCGCTCCGGCAACTGCCACGCCGGTGTATGTTTCGGCCTTTCCTTCCACTTTCACGGTGTCGCCCAGGGCATAGGCCGTAGTTACGGGCGAGGTGGTGGCGGTGAATGTGGGTCGTTTGTACTCTTCTACGCTGAAGCTCTTTGAGATGTTTACGCTTCCGCCTTTAAGCTGTAGGCTGAACGTGCCGGGCATCACGGTCTTGGGAAGGGTGAACGAACCGCTGAACATGCCGTAGTTGTCGGTCTCCACCAAGAGCGAATCGAGTTCTTTGTAGTTGGCCGAGTAGAGCGTGAGTTTGGCGCGGAAAGCCTTTTCGGTATGCATCTCGTCGGCCGTGCGCGTGTAGGCAATTCCGCTCACTTCGACCTTCTGCCCGGGGCGGTAGATGGGGCGGTCGGTGAAGAGGTCTACCGTGGTGCGCGTGTTCTGTTCGTTGGCTCCGTAGTATTTGAGGTCGCTGATGCTGAAGTTTTCAGCGGCGCGGTCCTCGTCGGTCCACAAGTAATACAAGCCGTCGCGCTTTTTGCCGGAAATGATCACGGCACCGTTCTTTCCGCAGTTGTAGACTTTTGCCTGCGTGTAGTTTCCTGTCTGCTTGCTCCTGACATACTGCGAAACCTTAGCTCCGCTTACAGGACGCCCGGTTCGGGTGTCCACAGCCACAACGCGGTTTTTTCCGTCGGGATAGGCGAAGACCATGGCTTGCAGGGCCGAAACGTGGAGGAGCTTGGTGTTGACAGTTTTTCCTTTTACCAGGAGTTCCGCCACGTAGATGCCGGCTTGGTCGGGAATTTGGAGTTCCACGTCGCGCTCGCTCCACACGTAATGGGGTGCGGGGTCCACTTTGTAGGTGGTGAGTGTGGCCTGTTTGCGGTTGGCCTTTGCCAGTTTTTCGAGGTCTTTGCCGCTGAGTTCGCCCTTCATGTCGTCGTCCGCAATGCGGGTGAGCCGAAGTGCAATGCGCTCCGTGTGGCGGCTCTTGAGGTGAAACGTCGCTTTGGCTTGAGGAGCAATGTAGCTGGGCAGATTGCTCAGCTCAGCCCGCGGTTGGCTCATTTGGGCGACGAAGTTGCGCAGCGAGTTGGCATATTCGTTCTTCCCGTAACGGTCAATGGCTTTCTCTGCGAGGGCGATGAGCAAACTGTCGTTGTGCGTGGCAAACGCGTCGTCAGCGGAGTAAGCCCTGTGGAGTGTTGTCATTTTCTCCACCACGCAAGGAGCGAGTTCGGCCTCGGCATAAGTTTGGTGAAGCGTGGAAAGCGTGCGGAAATATTCGTCGTTCTCTATTGCGCCTTTCACTTCGTATGCGCGGTGACTGCTGTGTAGCTCGTCGAGCGTGAGCCGAACGACGGCGTTGTCGGCATGGATTCGCCGATAGACCTCAACCACACGGTGACGCATGGCCCGAACCTTCTCCTCATCGTCGACACAGCTGGTGTAGGTGTTGAAGAGCACATGGAGCAGGTCGTTGTTGAAGAAACGACTGTCGTCCTTCTCCACGAAGAGGGGCAAATAGTCGCTGATGCGGGCTTCGGCGAGCGCTTCGGGGTTTGAGAGCGAAGCCTCGGCATGGGCAACGCTCTTTGTGGCCATGTCGGTGCGGTCCACGCCGGAATTCCACGTATTGGTCCTATAGGCTTTGGCAAGAGCCGAATGCCAAAGGGCCTGCACCACGGGGCGCGTTTCGCTGGCGAGCGACTCTTCCATGGCGGCAATGCAGGTAGTCAGGCTGTCGGGACTGATTTCCACGCTGAACACAAGGTTCATCAAGCTGGCGCGGAGAAACTGCGCATCGTTTTTCTCCGCTACGGCTTTGAGGCGTATTTGCTCCACGGAGGCAAGGGCCGATTTGGGTCGGTCCTTCGAACTGTTGGTTTGCACCTTTTTCCATAGTGCATCGTATGACTGGGCGCAGGCACTGATGGATATGCACCCTGTGAGCAATGTGGTGGCTATTTTCATGCGGTATGACGTGAGGTTTATCTTCATATATAATGCAGAGCGGTCGGTTTTCTTGCATGTGCAATGCGCACCGAGTGGGTGGTAATTAATGGAACCACCCTTATAGCACTTTTCCTATTGTCAATTCGTTTTTCAAAAAGTCGTAGACATATCGTGAACTTTGATAGTAGAGCGCAGTCTTGTCGTTAATCACTCTTTGGTAGGTTTCGGAATTAATGACCGTATTGAGCGCGTCTGTCATGGTATGCGCCTTTCCGTCTTCAATGAGCAATATGGCAAGCTTAGCTACCATATCAATCTTCATCATTTCTTTTTCGCTTGTCATTTCCGTATTTGTTTTAATATCGCCAAAGCTTTTTCAGTACCGAAAAAATATTGAAAAGTTATACCTTTCATGTATTTCAAGTTGCGAACAAGCATAGGCAAGTCTATCAGCTGATTTTCGTATTTCCATAGCTGTAACCCCACGCGGTCATCAGCGATAGGGCCGATGACTATGTCGTAGTCGTGAATGCAAGTGCCAGTATGGTTGTTCCTATTAGCTAAGATAAACTCTGCCCAATGATTGCTGTAATCATCAAAACGTAGCAAACGTAATGCTCCCATAGCCGCTTCGTCTACTTCAAATTCCAAGACTATGGGGCTACCACTCTGCATTTGTTCCGTTTTGATGTTAGCCATGTTGAGAGAGCCTGCTCGTAGTCCGCAGACAGATAGAAGCCTTGCCCAAAGTCTTTGTTGGGCTTTGACTTCTGCAAGTCTATCACATCAAAAGCCTGATTGGTTCCATAATATAGTTTCATTGCACGCCTCCTCCCATTTTTTCGCAATATTGGGCCATATCGTCTACAACGGACGCAAACGATTGAGTATGCAGATAATCGTAATGCCGTTCTATAAAATTGATCCCTTTGTAGCGCGAAAGGTAGTTGAAAGCCTGTTTGAATGTAAGCCCATAACGTTTCCCAAACTCAGAGAGAAATACCACAGTCCATTCTATTTTATCATTGACATCGCGTTTCATATCCTTAATTCTTTAATTATGCGCCTTTCGGTTCTTGGTCTACACAAGTAAAGCCAATGCAAATATAGTTACGATAATCTGGAGAACAAATACTTTCGGCTGCTTGGGTCGTATTTTTTTATGCACAACAATAGAGTCTAAGCCACAAAACCTTAGTATATTCGCAACCAAATAACGAATAGGAACTCACAACATTTCCATTATGGAACTTGAAAAACTCGGACGCCAGCTCCAACTCTTGTTGCTGCTGACGCAAAATGTCACACTCACCGTAGACGATTTGGGCAAAGAGCTCAACATGAGCCGGCGCACCATCTACCGCTACATCGATACCTTCAAGTCGCTCGGATTCAACATGACGAAGACGGGTACGAAATATCGCATTGAGCACACCTCGCCATTCCTTAAAAGGCTGATTACGGGCATACAGTTCACCGACGACGAGGCGCTCCTCATCAGTCAGGCGCTCAATTCCGTTTACGACAACTCGCAGCAGATGCGCGCCTTGCGCGACAAACTGGCCCAGGTCTACAACCCCGAACTCTTGGCACGCCACGGCATGAGCGAACGTTTTGCCGCCAACCTCACCACGCTCTATGCCTGCATGCGCGAAGAACGTGTGGCGCTCATTGAAAAATACGACTCGCCCTCGAGCGGGAAGGTGAGCAATCGCATTGTGGAGCCTTACCTCTTCCTTAACAACAACGAAGAAGTGCGCTGCTACGAACTGGCTTCCCACACGAACAAGACGTTCAAACTCGGACGCATGGAGTCGGTCGTCCCACTCGACATCTTTTGGACCAACAAAAAGGAGCACCAGCCTTTCTTCACCGACCTCTTCCACTTCTCGGGCGAAAAGCGCACACCCGTCACGCTCTTGCTTGGCCACCTGGCCACCAATGTGCTTCTTGAGGAATATCCCGCTGCCGAAAACCACCTTACCGTCGAACCCGACGGCCGCCATCGCATAGAAATGGAAGTGTGCAGTATGAAAGGCGTGGGCCGCTTTGTCCTAGGGCTTGCCGACGACATCGAAGTGGTGAACTCGCCGGAACTCTCCGACTACCTCCGCACGTGTGTCGAAAATGCACGAAAGAAGTTCTCCTGAGAACGAGCGTAACTACTCAGGTTGGGGGCACAGATGACACAGATATTTAAGACGAACACGAATCTACGCCTAAACGGCGCAGAAAGTCTCCCACAGATCTCACAGATGACACAGATTTTTTAGACGACTGCGGGCGTTAGCCCAATCTGTGTAAATCTGTGAGATCTGTGGGAGCTAACTACTCTGGTAGGTGGGCGTACATACCGTTTGCCTTTTTTTGAACCCCCTATCTGAGCAATTCCAATTTGACAATATGCGCCGCCTATGGAAAAATGTTTTCCATAAGCGGCGCAAATCGTTTCGGCAATATACATGGAAATTCTGCGGATTTCGTATTTTTGCCTAGCACCATATTCTAGCTTTTTTATGAGAATACCTCCCGTTTCTCTTTCCCTTCTTGCACTTCTTCCTCTTCTCGCATCGCTTTTCAGCGCATGCTCGAAAAAGACAACTGTCGACGCATCCCGCATCGACAGTCTCACCAATGCCCACATCGACCTCCTCTACACCGCTCCCGCAAAAGCCGACAGCGCTTTCCTCGCCATTGAAAAAATGGCTGCCGACAGTGCCCAAATTCAGCGCTTGCGCCTATTCCGCGCTTCGGCTCGGCTTCACATGGCCGACTCCGCCACTGCCCGCACGCTCTTTGCCGGAGTGGAGCGTTGGTGTCGACAAAATCCGAAGGAAAAGAGCGTGGAAGGACAGCTCTGGAACCATCGCGGCGTGATGTATATGGAAGGCGGGCAGAGAGATTCCGCCATTGTCTGCTTTGAACGCGCGTTCCGTTCGCTCAACAGCGCAGCGAAAAACCAGCGCACCATTTCCACCACACTCAATCTGGCCGACCTCTACCAGCGCGATGGCAACATTCCGCAAGCCGCCAATTACTACCGCTACGCACAGTTTCTTTGCGATTCGCTCCACGACAGCAGCAGTCTCAACGCCACACTTTGTGGACTCGGACAGGTCTATGCCGAACTCAACGATTTCCCGTTGGCACACAAATATCTCGACCGTGCCGCCAAAACCATAGACGGCGAACCACTCACGTCGCGGTTCTACTACTACACCACGCTCGGCAACTGCCTCTACTTTGAGAAACGCTACGATGAGGCCATCGCCGTGTTCCGCCAGGCGCAGACCATAGCCCAGCAACTCCACCAACCCATCACCGAACTCCAAACGGAATCCAACTTGGGCGAAACGTACCTCATGAGCGGACATCTCGACGAAGCCCGCCTGCACCTCGAACGCGCCACCTCGCTCTTCAAAGGCACACAAGGCGTAGAAGTCGGTACGCTCTTCTACATCCAAAGTTTGAGAGCCGACCTCTACATTGCCCAAGGCAAACAGAAAGAGGCCCGCAAACTGTTGGACACGTTGCCGAAAAAAGACAGTGTGACTTCGCCGCGTTACCTCATGCTCCACTACGAACGCCTCCAGCACTATGCCGCCAAAGAAGAGCGATGGCGCGAAGCCTACCTTTTCCAAAGTAAGGCGGCACAATATGCCGACACACTGCGCGGACAACAGACGGCCAACAACGTGGCCGAAATGGCCATACGCTACCAGCGCGACACCACCCTCCTTGCCCAGCGCCTCGCCATTGCCGACTACAAGGCGCAAACGGCCCAGCAGCGCACCGTGATGTTTGCGGGACTGGCCGTGGTGCTCATCGTGATGCTCACGGCCGGCATAGGCATGATGTGGTACCGCCTCCGCACGAGCCGGCGCATAGGACGCCAGAAGGAACAAATCATGGAACTCCGCATGGACATCGTGCGCAACCGCGTGTCGCCCCATTTCATCTTCAATGTGCTCGGCACAATATTTCCACGCCTTGCCCGCCACAACGATGTGGGCGTCCCCCTCGAACTGCTCATCGACGTGCTGCGCGGCAACCTGCTCACTTCGGGCCGTATGGCGGTGAGCCTGAAGGACGAGGTGGCACTGGTGAAAAACTTCGTGAGTCTTCACCACCTCTCCAAAGGCGACTATCCGAAAGTGGAATGGCACATAGCCGATGCGCTGCGCACCGACGAGCGCACCATCCCCTCCATGTCCATACAGATTCCGGTGGAAAATGCACTGAAACATGCCTTCCCTACGCTCAACGAAACGTGCTGCATAGCGGTCCGTATCACCACCGATGAGAGCGACGCCCTCGTCATGGAAGTGTGCGACAACGGACGGGGCTACGACCCGGGCAGCGTGAAGCGCACGAAGCGCGACACCGGCACGGGGCTTCGTCTCTTAAGCCGTACGCTTGAAATGCTCAACGGGCGCAACGCGCACCCCGCTTCGTTCACCATCAAGAACCGTCCCGCTCCCGACCACGGCACACTCATGCGCATGGTCATCCCCCGCCACTACGATTTCGGCGAGAATATCAATACGCCGTGTTGAGCTAGAGGTCTTGAACGCCTCAGCCCTCATACAAGGCGCAAATTCTAAGGCGCCAAATCAAAATTTGCGCCTTACTCAACACGTTGAGCTAGGAGCTCAAATTCTATAGACTCCCACAGATCTCACAGATTTACACAGATTTTTTATCCGAATGCGGGCGTTAGCCCAATCTGTGTAAATCTGTGGGAGACTCAAAATGTTGAATCTGTGTTGGGCAAGGCATGGAATTCAAATTTCCTCCTAGCCCAACACGTTGGGCACGCAGCCCAAATTTTGCAAAACTTTACAACGTCTTCCTCCCGAATATTTCGGTACAAATCCCCTCCCTCGCGCGTGCGCGTACGCGCGCATTCCACCGAAGTTTGTACATTCTACTTTCATCTGTCACCCTTGTTCGCGGAATTCAGCTTATCGCTCAGATAATCAGCAATCTAAAAATTCTTTCAAAGGTGACAGCAAATTCTCACGAGGGGGTAAAAATTCGTCACGGTCTAAAAATTTCGGTCATGCGCATGTACCGAAAAAACTGAAGGCAAAGGTTTAATAAAGCAAAACATTTGTGACTGCACTTTAATGCTGTCACCGTCAAAACAGCATATTCTTCATTCCTCATTTGCACATATGCACATTTGCACATTCTCATGGCGCAGCACGCAAAACCGTCCGTGACGGTGACGGGTGACAGCAACTTGCACAAACTTCGGTGTATACGCGCGCGCGTAAAAGCGCAGTAAAAAAGAAAAGATGTGAGGACGAAAAATTACCGTCGCATTTTCTGTAATACGAAAAATAAAATGCTTACCTTTGCGCCAAAGAATTCAAGGCTCAACTTGAATTGCCCGAAAAAACAAAACCCTCAATGTACGCACTGGTAGACTGCAACAGTTTTTTTTGCTCCGTGGAAAAAGTGTTCCATCCCGGACTGGCCAATCGCCCCGTATGTGTGCTCTCAAGCAACGACGGGTGCATCGTGGCGCTTACGCCCGAAGCAAAAGCCGTGGGGCTCCACCGCGGCGACCCCATCTTCAAGGTGCGCCACATTGTGGAAGCCCACCGCGTGGAAGTCTTCTCCGGCAACATGTATCTCTACGCCGCCATGAGTCGCCGCGTGACCAACATACTGCGCAAGTCCGTCGCTCGGGTGGACAACTACAGCATAGACGAGAGCTTTTGCGACCTGCGCGGCTACGAACGTTTCTACAACCTGACGGACTATATGCGCACCGTGGCAGAGCGCATCAAACGCTGGACCGACATCCCCGTCAGCGTAGGCATAGCCCCCACCAAAACGTTGGCAAAGATGGGGAGCAAGTTCGCCAAAAAACACCGCGGTTACCGCGGCGTGTGTGCCATCGACACCGAAGAGAAGCGCCGCAAGGCACTCTCCCTCTTCGAACTTTCAGACGTGTGGGGCGTGGGACTTCAGAACCTTTTGAAACTCAACTACTTCGGTATACATACCCCGCTTGAGTTTGCCGACAAAAGCGAGTCGTGGGTGCGTAGCCATTTCGCCAAACCCGGCGTGCAGACCTGGCTCGAACTCAACGGACACCCCTGCATCGACACCACAGAAGTGAAGCGCCACAAGACCATCTGCACGAGTCGCAGCTTCGGACAGATGGTTTGCGACTTGCCTTCGCTGCGCTCTTCCGTAGCCACGTTTGCCGCAAGCTGCGCCAACAAGCTTCGCGGCCAAGGGTCGGTGGCCCGCACGGTGGTAGTCTTTCTCTGCAGCAACAGTTTTCGCGACGACCTTCCGCAGTATCAGAACGCAGCCACCGCCACGCTCCCCGTCTCAACGGCCGACAATCTGGAAATCACCTCCGCTGCCCTTCGTCTGTTGGAACAAATCTACCGTCCCGGCATCCACTACAAAAAGTCCGGCGTGGTGCTGACCGACATCACTGTGGCCTCCCCCTTCACCCAAGATCTGTTCGACCCCGTTCCCAATCGTCTGCAGCGAATGCAGCTAATGAAGACCCTCGATCGCCTCAATCAGCGTTACGGACTGAAAACCGTGCAGCTCGCCGTGGAAGGCGAGAAGGAGCAGCCGTGGAAAGTGAAGAGCGCCCACCGCAGTCCCAACTACCTGACCGACTTTAGCGACATCCTCACCGTGAAGGTTTAGGCGTACGCTTGGGGAGTGCAATGCATTGCATAATTTAATCACCACCGCAAAGAAAAACGCAAGCGAAAAGTGCTGTTCTCTGTCATTTTGCTATATTTGCATTCGTTAATGGTGCTACATATCCATTCTTTACGTCGTAGCACAAGACAAACAAGAAAAACCAAACAGACTACTGATATGAGCAAAACTACCTCTTTGTTCTCCTTCGTCGTAGCCGCTGCACTCACAACGGCAGCACCGCTGACGGCACAAACAGCAAGCCGCACCATAGGCACGAAGCCCCTTGCTTCGTGGAAATCGCGCATCGCACAGCACGCCCCCGTTGGCGGTCTCGCACTTTGGAAAGACGGACAGCACGCCCCCGTAGTGGCCCGCATGACCCCCAATGGCGGTTCCTTCACGAAAGCTTCCCTCACACCCAAGTCCGTGCAGGCACTTGCCGACGCTGCCGACGGTTCCGTTACACTCCCCCAAGCCGCAGGGTGGGGCATGCTCGAAGGTCCCGACGGAAAGTCGTGGTTCTACACGCAGAACTATAGCACCAACAATTCGGGCTACTACGCCTCGTCGACAATCACCATCTTCGATGCCTCCCATAAAGAGATGGGCACCATCACCTTCAACGTGCCCGACGGACAGACCGTCAACTACATTCAGCCCTACGGCACAATCACGAAGAAATTCTTCGACCGCGACGACAAGTCGTACGAAGTGACCGTCTACGTCCATGCCATCGGTGAGAACTACACCAACCTCAACACCATCTACGCCTACCGCCTCGACGGCACGCTCGTCAGCAGTTACGAGGCCAGCAGCAGTGTGCTCATCGACGCCTCCACCAATTCCTGGACCACCTACCAGCGCATGGCCGTGCTCGACACCGACGAAGCCGACGCGAACGACAGCCTCAGCATAGACATCCTCCGTCCCGCATCGTGGGGAGCAGACGCGGCTTCCGTTGACCACACCTTCAAGCTCCATGCCGACGACACGAACTATGCCTTCGGCACTTACTTCAACGCTTACGTCACCGACGACAACACGCCCTACTACGTAACAGCCTCCTACACCGGAGAGTACGTCACAGGCTACGACAGCGACGAGAACCCCATTATCGACTCCAACGTAAAATACCGCATCACCGCCTACGACAAGAACTACGCCCAGGTGGCGCAGATAGAAGTGCCCATCGTAAAACCCGAAAACAGCTACATGCGTATGGCAGGCTTCGGCGTGCTCGGCGGCAAGGACCTCAGCAAAGGTTTCTACACCAAAGACGGTGACTTCAACTTCGTGGTAACCTTTGTCGACTACATCGTTTCGTCTGACGACTACGTATACACCTTCCAGGTCTACAACTCCAAAGGCGAACTCGTCAAGACCATCGCCGAGAACGTAGACCAGTGGTCCACGCTCAACGATATTGCCGGCCAGGAAGAGCAGGTGGCATTCTTCAAAACCGTCAACAGCGCCGTGGAAGTCCACATGGTAGACCTTCCCAGTTGTACGGAACAGGCCGTCATTCCTTCCTACATAGACGGTAACTTGATTTCCACCACACTTAACCGTGTGCCCACGGGCAACACCTATCAGTATCTCATCAGCATGGGACAGAGCGCCAGCGACGACGACGGGAACGTCATTGCCCGCATCGGCTGGTATGCCAAAGACCTCACACCCACAAAGATGACGAGTTTCAACCTCGGTCAGAACGGCGAATACTTCACGCCCTACCTCAGTGCCGACGGTCTCGACCCCTACCTCGTCAACACCGACAGTCAGCGCGAGTTTATCTACATTGCCAAGATGGCGCGCGACGACGGTTCCAACAAAGTGGACAACGTGCTCGTGGTAGCTTCCGAAGACGGAACGCCCATCCGCACTTATCGCGGCGACGACAACATGAGCTACTACTCCGGCGCCATCACAAACTACGGCACCAGTGCGCCCGAACTCTTCGTGGCCTATGCCTACTCCGACGACGACCGCTACGGACAGTATAAACTCGACTTCCACAGCCTTCCCTTCGAACGCTTCACCCAAGGCGGCGACGGTACGGCACAGAGTCCCTACCTCGTGGCCACTCCGGGCGACCTCATGCAGATGCATTCCCTCCCCGCATCAACGTGCTACCGCATGACGGCCGACGTGGACATGGCCACCGTGCCCACAGCGTGGACACCGCTTGAAAGCTTCAGCGGACAGTTCGACGGCGACGGCCACAGCATTGCCAACCTCCGCATCGAAAACTCGTCCTACCGCGTAGGCTTCGTGTCCTCCATGCTCAACGGTGCTACGGTGAAGAAAGTAAACTTCGTCACCCCCACCATGAAGATTCAAAGCCAGAATGCCTACTGCGGCATAGTGGCTGGCGATGCACTCGGCGCTACGCTCGACAGCGTTCATGTGGCAGGTGCCAGAATCAGCGACGATGCGTTCAACGTTTCGGCTGCCGTCGGCGGTCTTGTCGGAAGCGCTTCGCTCAACAGTACCTTCACCTCGTGCTCGTTTACCGCCGGCGGCGTCTTTACCGATGCAAGTCCCTTAGGCGGCATTGTGGCCGACCTTCGCACCTCAAGTTCAGTGAAGGCTAGCGTGGTGAAAGCTACCCTCATCGGTAATAGTTCCATTGGTGGCATAGCAGGCTTCACCGACCGCGATGTCAACATCAGCAATTGCCATGCTGATGTAGAACTCAATGGCGAGAACACAATTGGCGGCATTGTGGGCGACAACAACTCCCGCGGCCTGGTGACAAACTGCTATGCAGAAGGAACGATTGTGGCTTCGGGCGGTACGCACACCTACGACGGCGTGGTCACAAACGACATGGTGAAGGTGGGCGGCATTGTAGGTTCGCTCACTCCGCTCTACACCTCCACTTCTACGCCCACGTATCCCGTACAGAACTGTGTGGCTGCCATCACGGCTGTAAATGTACCTGACTATGCCGTAACGGACAACGACTCGGCCAACACCGTGCACCGCATTGTGGGTTACAGCTACGTCAACGACAATCCGAAGGCAAGCGAAGGCTACATCAAAAACAATTACGCCACAGGCTCCACAATGCTCAACGGAAAGCAATGGTCCTTCCCGACCGCTCCCGCCGCCACTTCGACCGACGGCGCAACGCTCGACGACGACAACATGACAAGCAGCTACTTCAACACCTCGCTCGGTTATGCTTACGGCACCACAGCCGACATGCCTTGGAAGGCTTCGGACAAGCTCCCGCTTCTCTACTTTGAGAACCAGCCCATCTCCCTTGCGCTGAGTAGCGATGCACTCATGATTCCCGAAGAAAGTACTGCCACGCTCTTAGCCACGCTCTATGGTGTGAGCGAACTGACGGATGCCATCACGTTTGAAAGTTCCAACCCCGTGCTTTGCAACGTGAAGAGCGTAGAGACGAACGGGAACTGTGCTACCGCCACCATTGAATGTCTTAACTCCGGCACTTGCACCATCACCGTACGCTGTGGCGAGCGCACGGCAGAGTGTACCGTCATCGGTCTCTATCCCGAAGGCATCGCCACCGTGGAAGGCAACAATACGGGAAACCTTCGCTTTGCTTTCAATCCCGGCCACATCAGTTGCGACGGCGCATCGTCGCTCCGCCTCTACAGTCTCGACGGACGTCAGCTCCGCCAAGAGAAGGGCAACACGCTCAGCACCGCTTCGCTCTCGCGCGGCACTTACATCGTAGTAGCCACCTCTGCCAAGGGCGAAACCAAGAGCATGAAGGTCTGCTTCTAACCCTTCCGCCTTTCGTGGCGCACTCGTTTTAAAATGTCCGGCAACACGCGGTGTGTTGCCGGACATTTTTTGATTTTACACCTTTCTCTGAAAAAAAACGCGGAAATGATTTGGCATATTCGTCGAAATGCACTACTTTTGCAGCCGTATTCGAGAGCGTATCTCTCATACACCTCCTTGTTTGGGGTATGGTGTAATTGGCAACACTGCAGATTCTGGTCCTGCCTTTCCTGGTTCGAGTCCGGGTACCCCAACTTTTTAATTTTTTCATAAAAGATTTTTTCCTCATCTATATATATAATATGTAGGTGAGGTTTTTTGTGCTTGGACTAGAATCGCGTTTCGGTTTCGACGCCATAGGAAACGGCCACGCTGTGCATTCGTTGCATAGCGTGGCCGTATAATAAATCTATCGTCTTTTCGCGTCAGGCTTAGTCCTCAATGAGGTCGTTGCCAGTCATGTCGGCAGGCTGTTCCAAGCCCATGATGTGGAGGATGGAGGGAGCTACGTCGGCGAGCACACCGTCTTTTACCTTTGCGCTCTTGTTCTCCGTCACGTAGATGAAGGGAACGGGGTTGAGCGAGTGGGCTGTGTTGGGCGTGCCGTCGGGGTTGATGGCATTGTCGGCATTACCGTGGTCGGCAATGATGACAGTCTCGTAACCAACTTCGTTGGCTGCAGTCACAACGTCCTTGACGCAAGCGTCAACAGCTACGACAGCTTTGGAAATGGCGTCGTAGATGCCCGTGTGGCCTACCATGTCGCCATTGGCAAAGTTGACAACGATGAAGTCGTACTTGTTCTCCTTGATGGCAGCAACGAGTTTGTCCTTCACTTCGTAAGCGGACATCTCGGGCTGAAGGTCGTAGGTAGCAACCTTGGGAGAGGGCACGAGAATGCGGTCTTCACCTTCGTAGGGCGTTTCGCGTCCACCGTTGAAGAAGAAGGTGACGTGGGCGTACTTCTCGGTCTCAGCCGTGTGAAGCTGCGTGAGTCCGTGCTTGGAGATGTATTCGCCGAGGGTGTTCTCCACGTTTTCCTTCGGATAGAGAATGTGCACGCCTTTGAAGGAAGCATCGTAGGGAGTCATGCAGTAGTACTGCAAACCGGGAATGGTGTGCATGCCTTCTTCGGGCATGTCCTGCTGGGTGAGGACGATGGTGAGTTCCTTGGCGCGGTCGTTGCGGTAGTTGAAGAAGATGACTACGTCGCCTTCCTTGATGCGTCCGTCCACATTGGCGTTGACGAGGGGTTCCATGAACTCGTCGGTGTTCTTGTGGTCTTCGCTGTCGCTGTCGTAGCAGCTCTGCACGCCTTCTACCATGTCGGTTACCTGGCGTCCCTTGCCTTCAACGAGCTGGTCGTAGGCAATCTTCACGCGGTTCCAGCGCTTGTCGCGGTCCATGGCGTAGAAACGGCCAATGATGCTGGCGATGTGTGCGCCGTTTTCGTCACACACTTTCTGAAGGTCGGCAATGAAGCCTTTACCGCTCTTGGGATCGGTGTCGCGGCCGTCCATGAAGCAGTGTACGTAGGTGTTTTCGGCAACGCCATATTCTTTGGCAATCTCCACAAGTTTGAAGAGGTGCTGGAGGGAGGAGTGCACGCCACCAGTGGAGGTGAGGCCCATGAGGTGGAGACCTTTGCCGTTCTTCTTGGCGTATTCGTAGGCTGAAACGACTTCGGGATTCTTGAGGATGCTTCCGTCGGCGCAGGCACGGTTAATCTTCACGAGGTCCTGGTAGACAATGCGTCCGGCACCGATGTTGAGGTGGCCTACTTCGGAGTTACCCATCTGTCCGTCGGGGAGACCTACGTTCTCGCCGCAGGTGAGGAGTTGTGAGTGGGGGTAGGTCTCGTTGAGGTGATCCATGAAGGGAGTCGGAGTCTCGAAGATGACATCGCCGTGGTTGTGCTTGCCGATGCCCCATCCGTCGAGAATCATAAGAAGAGCTTTCTTTGCCATTGTTATTGTTGTTATTGAGTATTGTGTCGTTATGTTCGTGCCGCGCAGTTGTCCTCCAACTTTTGCAGCGCTGCAAAGTTACACAAAAGCGCCTACTTACACACGGCTCTGCGTTAGCAATTATGCCTTGGGAATCCCTATTGCGGGATTCTCAAGGCATAATATCAGAAAAGTAAAGGGGGCTTATGTGTTATTGGCCATCGCTGGCAAGCAAGCGCCAGAAGCCGGCAGCAATTGCTCCGCCTGCGAGCGGACCTACAATGAATACCCAAAGCTGCGAAAGGGCTTTGCCGCCTTCAAAGAGAGCGGGGCCGATGGAGCGGGCGGGATTGACGGAGGTGCCAGTGTAGTGGATGCCAACGAGGTGGATGAGGATGAGGGCAAGGCCTATGGCCAGTCCGGCAAAGTTGTTGGTCGCTCCGTTTGTTTTGCTTGTAGCACCGAGCACCACAAATACGAAGACGAACGTGAGGATCACTTCTGCCACGAGTCCGTTCACGACGTTGTCCGAAGCGCAGGCATTGGCTCCCGTGTGGGTGCCTTGTGCAAGCGATGGATCTGTGCCTACGAGCACGGCAAGGAGTGCTGCGGCAATAATGGCACCGATGACCTGTGCTACGATGTAGCCTGCGCAGTCTTTTCCGCTCATTCGGCCGGAAAGGAACACGCCAAGGCTGATGGCGGGATTGATGTGGCAACCAGAAATGCCGCCAATGGTGTAGGCCATGGCTACAACGGCAAGGCCGAAGGCAAAGGCTGTGCCTACCACTGACGCTGTGTCTACTCCGCAGTTCAGGCTAACGGCTGCACCGCAGCCGAGGAACGTGAGCACGAAGGTGCCCAGAAGTTCTGCAAGATACTTTTTCATAGTGATGAAGTGATTTATGGGGTTTGGAAATGTCAACGTTTGCATAAGGCACACGTTTTGGCAAATATACGAATTCTGCTACGAGTTGGTTGAACTTCAGTAATTTATTTGACGGAATGCTGTTTTGCTTGCACAAAAGTTGTTCTAATCTTATATGGGGGAGAATTTGAAAATGGGGGCTGTAATGGTCGCGGGCTGAAGATACATTAGCATATAGATGGGAAGGTAGTCTACCTTTTCCGTTGTTTCTACGTTTGCATTGGAAAAGACAATGGCTTTGCGTATGTTGAAGCCTTCGTTGCTCAACACGTTTGAGAGTGCATTGTGGCGCTTGTAGTCCTTTCCGGATTTGATTTCTATCGGAAGCACCTGTCCACGGTCTTCGACAATGAAGTCGAGTTCGCCTTGCCTTTTGTTGTTGTAGTAATAAAGGTCGTAACCATGGGCACGCAACTCTTGTGCAGCAAAGTTTTCGTAGATGGCACCGAAGTTTATCTCGGTTTGTCCGGTAAGTAAGTCTATGGCGATGTTTGCAGCATATTGGCTCGCTAAGAGTCCGACATCGTTCAAGAACAGTTTGAACAAATTGCGATGCTCGCCGAGTTTTAGCGGAAGTTTGGGTTCTTCCACATTGTATGTGGGAAGAGCCACACCTGCGTCGGCGAGCCAGAGGAACGAATTCCTGTATCGTTCAAATTTCGCTTTCTCGTTTAGTGCCTTCAGGATGAAACGTTTGTTTTTCGCGTTTAACTCAGAAGGCATAAGGTCGAAGATGTCCTTGATGTAAAGTTTGTTGTTAGGGTCGTATTTGGCGATGTCTTTCCCATAGAGGTGCATGATTTCTTGTTGCGCTTCACGGACGGTCAGAACGTTGTTGGTTTCAATATACTTCTGGACAGCTTCTGGCATTCCGCCGACAATGAGATATAGCCGCACAAGTGAATTCAGCTTTTCGTGTACAACCTTGTCGACGGCCTTGCTGGTTTCGTAACACGCTTTTACGTGCTGCATTACCCCACGGCTCATTCCTACGGCTTCGGCAAACTCTTCAAAATCGAGCGGAAACATTTCCTTCTCTGCCATATATCCTACAGGAACGCTACGTATGTCTTTCATCTCAACTCCAAGCAGCGAACCGCTCATCACATAACGGTAATGGCCTTCGTCAACTAGAAACTTGATGGCAGTAACTATTTCCGGGCATTCCTGTACTTCATCAAAAAAGATAAGGGTCTTTCCTGGTATGAGCGTTTCTTGAGTAAGGGCCGAGAGACGCAACAATATGTTGCTCGCATCGGAAGACTCTTCAAAAGCATTTTTGAACTTGGGGTCGCTAAGGAAGTTTATTTCGATGACATGGTCAAAACATTCTTTTCCTATTTTGCGGATAGCAAATGTTTTGCCTACTTGGCGAGCGCCTGTAATGAGAAGCGCTTTTCTTTCTGTTTTGAAATATGTGCGTAAGTAATTGTAAATCTTCCTATTAAGCATATTAGTATGACTTTTTCTAACCGTTGCAAGGATGAGTTTTGGAACTTTTCCAACCGTTTTGAGGGGTGAAAATGGAACTTTTCCAACCACTTTTGGGGTGGTTTTTGCCGCTTTTCCAACTTTTTGTCGGGGCTAAGTTGGTTATTATTTCCGAAATGGCAAACTTTTTTTGACGGGAAGGCTTGCGATTGTTGCGAAAGCCTCCGTGATGCAGACACAAAAAAGAACAAGCCGCGCATCACTGCGCAGCTTGTTCAGCTTATGCGATGTGTAGCCCGAGGTGGGCTACACGGGGTTGATTCTTTTTGTGTGTGGTCCTTGTAGGGAAGGACGGTGGGAGAAAGGTTATTCCTCCTCGTCGGCTCCGGACCAGTTGCTGGAATCCCAAGCGTGGTCGCCGGAAAGGAAGCCGCTTTCGTCGATGGTCTCTTCAGATGTACTTATGGAACCATTGAACATCACGGCGCTTTCGGGGCCGAGCACGATGGTCTTGAGAGCAGGTGTGCTATATGATTTCTTCATGATGCAGTTCGTTGTTAAGTTTGAAAAAGGTATGTGTGTAATCGCACGCTTAGGGTACGAGCACCTTCTGGCCCTTGTCTGTGATGTAGAGGCCGTGAACGGGGTAGAGCACAGGACGGCCGTTGAGGTCGAAGTACTTCACGCTCTTCTCGCTGTGGTCAACAGTTGTCGTAGCGTCGATGCCGTCTACCGTGCCGAAGTTCAGGCTGATGGCAGAGGTGCTCTGTGAGTTCTTTGCGATGTAGGGCTTGTTGGCGGGCACAGCCGTGGCGGTGTTCACCATGAAGGCAACTTCGTCGGTGGAAGTTTTGCCGAGGCCGTAGGTCGAAGAAGCATCGAAGTTGATGCGGCGTGCGGTAGCACCGCTCAGTGCGTTGGTGATGGTGTTGTCGGTGGTGGTGATGGCGAGGTTTACGCTCGTAGAGCCTTCAGCGTTGTAGAGGATGACGCCCTGGTTGGCGGGGATGATGCCGTCGGTGAGTTCCGTGAGGAGCATGGCGCCGTCGGTGAGTTCCTTACCGTAGTAAGCCTTCACGTTGGAGCCTTCGGGAATCTGCACGGCGAAGGGATAGCATACGCCGGTGAAGCCTGTCTCGCCGATGGTTACGGGGATGGACGTAATCTTCTCGAACTTCCAGTAACCGCCTTCGTCGCTATCGACGTCATAGTTCTGAAGAATAGTATTGCTGTTTCCACCATAGGCGTTGATGATGTGCGAATCGCCGAACTTCATTTGGAGTTTGACGAATTTGTCGCTGCCCGTCTGGACGGTGGTGTTGGCGCTGAGCGTAACGCTAGTCGTGGCGTTAGCGTCCTGCGAGGGAATGTCTACGGCATTGCCAGCTGTAATGCCGAGGCGGATGTTGTGGTTGGCGCTGCGGATAAAGTAGGCACCGCTGTTGTTGCTGTCGCTGACAAACTGGAAGAGTTGCGGAACGAGTGCGCCGCCTTCTGCTATGCGCGAGAGCTTGCGGTCCATGTCGTTGTCGGCATTGTAAGCGGTGAGCAACGTGCCGTCCTTGTCTACGTTCACGTTGGCGGTGGTCACGTACTTGTTGTTGATGCCGTTGCAGTTGATAATGCGGTAGTAGGCATTGACGTCGGGAACGACGGTCTCAAGTGCAGCCTTGTAGGCAGCATCAAGTGTTTCAAGCGTTGTGGCAGCTTCAATGGTCGAAGCGCTAGCGGTGAAGTCCGTACCTGCGGTGAGGTAAGTCTCATCGGCGGTGTTGGGGCTGTTCTTTGCGCAAGTCTTGCCGAGAGCGAGGAGGTCGGCATCGGTGTCTACCGCACGAACTTTGTATTGCGAACCTGCGTCGGCGGCAGCACCGCCGTTATTCCAGTATCCCAGAGTGGTGTTGCCGTTCCAGTTGTCCCAACCTGTGTGGTTTCCGAAATAGTTGGTGGTATTTGCTACTCCATCGCAAAGCGTGAAGCCGTAGTCGGAACTGCTAGCAGCGTTGAAGTAGAAGGTGCTGGCCTCTGCGCTTGTTGTTAATGTGCTGGAACTCGTAAGGTACGTTCCTGTTGCCTTGTTCTTAATCTTCACGCCAAGGCCGCTTTCTTCAAATGCCCAAAGGCTCTTGTTGAAATCGGTGTAGGTAGAAGCATTGGCTAGGGTATAGTAGGCTATAATACCATCTCCGTTGTCGTTAACCTTGACATATCTATTATCTTGGTTGCGCGTGTTTATGGCATACCACGTACCGAAGTTTACGGGAGCGGTGCCTTTTGTTACGGTGAAGGTTGGCGTGTAGTTTTCAGCACTTACTGTTCCGTCGGCGCTAAGCGTAAAGTAGTTCGAATGGGGGCCGATTACACCGATTACAGAAGAGGCATAAGAACTGAATGTGGCATTGAATGCTCCTACGAATTTTTTTGAAGCTATAGAGTCGTTCTCATAAACCACTTTTGCCGTCACAACCGCAGCGTTAGCATCGCCCGTCGTTACCGGAATAATCAGGAAACAACTATTATCGCCGTTACCGGTCCATCCCACGAAGTCGTTGGGGTTGCCGTTGAAGTAAACGCCTTGGGAAGTCTTGATGCCAAAATAGTGGTTTGTGGCGTTGAGCTCTTCGATGGTGAACTGGTAAGCCTCGTCGGCTGTCGTAGCAACCGGAGTAGAGTTTGCAGAGGTTTGCGTTTCTGGCATGTAGTAGCCGTCCAAAGCCGTGCGGATGGAGTAGGTGGTCGTTCCGTCGGTAGTCTTCGGCGTGATGTGGAACACGTAAAGACCCGCTTCGTTGGACGTCACGTCAATGGCGCTGGACACGCTCATGTTTCCGTTGACGGCATTGTACTTGAGGTAGCGGCTTCGTCCGTTGTTGTAAAGCACGTAGTCGCCTTCTGTGATGGCTGAAAGCGAGGTGACAGCTTTTGCGTTGTCGACGGCTGTGGTCAGGCTCTTGAAAACCTGGGCGTCGGCCTGCGTCGTTGCTCCGCAGAATAGCAGAAGCAACGAAAGGAAAGACGTAAATTTTTTCATACGCGTTATTGTGGTTTTATTAGTATTATTTCGTTCTCGGTTACGTGAGGAAGAAGCGTGGCTTGTTAAAGTTTAGTGAAGTCGAAACGCTTCTTTCTCAGTCGCGCACAAAATTATCACTAATTTTTATTAGTGCAAACAAATTTGGGGGGGTAAATTGTGTTCTTTTATTTTAAATCCGTGTTTTTGGGCGAAAAGAGACGTTTTTTAGGAGATTTGGGCGGTGCGGGAGGCGAAAATATTGTTGACTGAGCACAAAAAAAGCCATCCGGTGGGGATGGTTTTTTGTGGATGGTAAGCGAGGTGTGGGTCAAAACACCTTCGCGAGGCGGTCCACATCGATGGAGAGACCTATGGTGTAGGTGCGGCCTGTGGTCATTGCCGAACTCCAGTAGTACTTCTCCGGGCGGTAACCGAAGAGGTTATCTATGGTGAAGTTCACGTTCACCGCATCCCAAAGGCGCTGCTGGAGCGTGAACTTCCAGAGCTGGTAGGCACGGTCGTGCTTCTCGCGCTCCGTGTCGGGTGTGGAAAGGTAACGGCCCGAGAGCGCCACGTTGAGGCGGTAGAAGGAGCAGAACTGGCGGTCGTAGTCGATGCGCCAGGTGGCGGAGTGGGGACGGGGCTGCGAGAACTGCGAGTCTACGCTGCGGCCTCCCACGTGGAGAAAGCTGTAGTCCACCTTTGCGCCGAGACCCATGTCCGAGCGGTATTGCGCACTGAAGTCAATGCCGCTCACCTTCACGCCGTCCTCGTTGCAGTAGCGCGAAGCCACGTCCGGCTGGCCTTCGCCCGGCACGAAGTCGGCGTAGTCCTCCGTAGTGATGCGTCGTGTGTAGCGGTTGTAGTAACCCGTCAGCGTGAGGCTATACTGTCCGCCGAAGAAGCCCGCAGCCTTTACGCGTCCCGTGTGTTCAAACGCCAGGTTGAAGTTGTGGCTCTTCTCCGCTTTGAGATCAGGGTTTCCGTAAATCATCTGCATGCCCGCCATGTCGAACGCCATGTACATCTCCTTCAGCGTAGGTGCGCGGAATCCGCCCGCATAGTTCGCCCGGACCGAGAAACCCGTCCACTTGCCCATCAAGGCGAGGCGCGCCGTGGTGGCATTCTCCTTCGACGCCGAGTACCAGTCGTGGCGTACGCTCGCCACGGCGTTGAACCAGCGGCAGGGGTTGTAGTCGAACTGTGCAAAGGCATCGGCCGAGCGTTGCGTGTGCGACGTGTTGTTCTCAAACTGGTAAGTCGTCAGATAGTCGTTGAGAAAGTCGGCACCCACCGTCAGCGTGTGGGCGTCGAAGACGTGAGAGTAGAGCGCATGCGCCACGTGCTGGCGGTTGCTGTAGTCGTGGTCGTGTGTGCGGGCGTTGCTGATGTAGCGCACCTTGTCGTACTGGTCGTAGGCGTAGGAGAGTTCGAGGTGGTCGGCGGTGGAAAGTTCTATGACCGACTTGAGTCCGCCGCTGTAGCTCTTGTAGTGGTCGTCGTAAGTGCCGCGTCGGCTGATGCGGGCAAAGTAACCACCGCGACCAATGAGTTTCACCTTGTCCGAAAGGCGGAATGCTAGGCGTTCCTTGAGGTTCAGCGTTTCGCCGCCGTAGATGCGGAGGATGTTCGACTCCGTGTCCAGCGCACTGGTAAGTTTCACTTCGTCGGAAGTGGTGCGCTGCACGTTCGTCTGCGAATTCCAACGCCCCGCGTTGAAGCCCACCGTGCCGCCGTAGCGCCATTCCTTGTTGAACGTGTTGTAACGTGCGTTGACGTTCGTCGTCCAAGGTTCGGAGTTCTCCTTTGTGATGAGGTTCACCACGCCCGCCACGGCATTCGCGCCGTAGAGCGCTGAGGCTGCCCCTTTCACAATCTCTATGCGGCTCACGTTGTCGAGGTTCAGTCGGTTGTAATCTACGTTGTCCATCGTTTCGCCCGCAAGTCGTTCGCCGTCAACGAGGAAGAGCACGGCATTTCCGCCGAAGCCGTTCATGTTGAGCGACGTTTCCTGGTTCATGGCGTAGCCAAACTCCAGTCCCGGCATGCGTTCCGTGAGAAGATCTTGTATGTTCGTGGCATCGGCAATCTGCAGGTCCTGTTCCGTGATGACCTTCGTCACCACCGGTGCGTCCTTCAGCGCTTTCGGCGTTCGTGTGGCGGTCACAACCACCTGTTCCAGTCCCGTGTCGTTCGGTTGGAGGCGTAGCGTGTGGTTCTCGGCGTGGTTGTCCGTACGCAGCACGAAACTCTGCGTGCGGAAGCCGATGTAGCTCACTTTGATGCGCACGGCCTTCTCTGTGGCGGTAGAGAGACGGAAGCGTCCCTCGCTGTCGGTGGTGACGAAAGTCTTCGCCCCTTCAATCTGCACGGTAGCTCCCGTTAAAGGAGCGCCCGAATCGTCGAGCACGCGTCCCACGACGTCGGGCGTCGCGGCGGCTTGAAGATTCGGGCACAACGCGGAGAGAAGAAGGAGCGCAGTGACGGTTCTTCTTTTCATCTTTTGGGCGTTACTTCGTTTTAGTTCCTTCAAAAGTAGTGACCATGGCCATCGGCATGGAACCATACTGCAAGCTGTAGTTGAGTTTGAGCGTAGAGCCGCTGACGGTGGAGCTAGCCACGGTGACGGTGTAGTTCTTAGTAGCTCCGTCGACCGTTACCGAACCTTTGTATTCCGTTTCGCCGAGCGTGTAGGTGCCGTCCGAAGCCTTCTTTACGCTGATGTTTTCCACTTTGAGGTCGGGAAACTTCATGCTGCCCTCGCCTGTGGCGGGAATGGTGAGCGTCACGGTGCTTTCGCTTGCAGCCGTGAGCGTGTAGCTCACGTTGGGGTAGTCGAACGACTGTCCCATAACCGTCATTGTGCCGTTGCCGTTGTAGGTGCCGGCCACTTCTGCTGCGGCGGGCGTTGCAGCAGCGTCATCGTCGTCGCTGCAAGCGTTGAATGCTACGGTTGTGCATACCATGGCCATTACGAAGGCCATCAGAGAGAAGAACTTTTTCATTTTTCAGTTAGGTTTATTTGTTGGATGAATGAAGTGATTTCTTTTTTCTTGTTCGCCGGTTGATGATGTAGCCCGAGAGGAGCACCAGCGTGGAGAGTGTGCCCCAGAGGAACACGAAAAGTTCGGAGAGCGGGCCGAGTAGCGGCGCGTAGCAGCGACCTACGTGAAGCTCGAGTGCAAAGTTCCAAAGCGAGAGCGGCACTTGTGCGAGCACTTCGGGCTGCGCCTTCCACGCCTCGCCGCCGTTGGCCCCCGTAGAGTAGTCGAAGACCACGGGGCGGCCGAAGTGGGTGGACATTCCGCTCACGAGGTGTGGCGAGACCGCTCCGCCGAAGCCCAGTTCGGGTGCTGCGCCCGTGAACCAATCCGTAAGTTCGCCCGTGGAAGGCTTCCAGCGGTACAAGCCGCTGAACGACCCGATGAGCCACGTGCCGTCCGTCTCTTGGCGGAACACGTTCGCCCCCATGGGACTTACGGGAGCCGCCTTTGAAGCGCGGAGCATCGTGGGCGCCTTGCTAAAAGTGGCATCCACATAGAGAAAACCGTCGGCCGTGTGAACGAGCCAAGCCTTCTCGGTGCAGTCCCAGCGGATGGCGCGCAAGCGGTCGTGCCAAACGTTGTGCGTGAAGTTGGCGGGAGCCGTTTTGCAGAGCACAAAGGGAATCATGAGCGGCGGACGGAGGCAAGTGCCCGTGAGGGTGAGAAAGAGCGTGAGCACGATGGTCCATCGTCCGAAGCGGTTGTGCCACGTCAGGTGCCACACCATGCGCCGTGAGCCGCGTCGGCACGCCTCCTTGCGGTCCTTGCGCCGGTTGCGGCGTATGGAGTAGGGGAGGACGAAGAGCACAATGCCCGTGAGGCAGAGCACGATGAGCACTAGGGCTATGGCATCCACGATGAGTCGGCCAGGGAGACCGAAGAGTTCGCCGCTGTGGAGCTTCCACACAGTGCGGAAGAGCGTCTCCTTCGGAGCGAAGTCCTTTGCCGCTTTCAGTTCGCGGCGCTGTACCTTATTATATATAGGCGTGCCGTCCGAAGTGTGGGGGACGATGTAGACCGCCGAACGCGAGAGCGCCACGAGCGTGACGCTGTCTTGGGCAAGCGTGAGGTCCATGAGCCGTTCGTCGCCTTTGGGAAGGTCAACGGCGACCCATTGTTTGCCATCGTGGCGGAAGAGGGCGAAGTTAGTGGCGCACCAAAGCACGTTGTCCTTTGTGCGGACGAGGTTGCGCACGTTGCGACGGTCTACGCCCGAGGGGAAACCCGCATTGAAGTCCGTCCATTGCGTTGCTGCGCTGTCCGTAAGCCACGTGCCGCCGCAGCCGTATGCCACGATGCGTCCGTCGGGCAGACGTTCCGTGCCTTTCACAATGCCGTTGTTGAACTGCGCTATGCGGTAGCCCTGCGGAAGGAGCGAACGGTCCACGTCGCAGGCGGAGAATAGCGTGCGGTGGTTCAGCACGATGCCCGAGAGGCAGAAAATGAGCAAGAACACGCAGAAGACGATGCCCACCCATTTGTGGTAGTTCCTCCAAGTGAAAAGTTTGCGTTTCATAAGTTGTGAGTGAGGTTAGTCCTCCGGAACGTAGATAATCTCGCCGTTCTCGAGTTCGTAGGCAATGCCCACCTTTTTGCCCTTGTTGCCTTGCTTTGCGCTTTGGTCGTTGGAGGGTGTGTATTTGTTGATTTTCTCTCCCTCTTTGGTGATGATTTCCATGTTCTCCTTGCCGGGATTCTTCACCATGGTGAAATCCTCTTTGGAGAACATCTCCGTCATGTTGTAGCGTGTGACCAGAGCCACCATGAGTGCCACGGCAAACACCATGGCCACGTCGAAGAGGTTGCTCACCACGCTCATGGGATCGTCGTCGTCCGTGTCGTGAGAGAGTCTGTTGCGTCGTCGTAGTCTCATGCCTTCTTTTCCTCCTCCATTAAGTCAGCAAGGAAGTCGAGGTTCGCCATGTCCTCCTTGTACCAGCGGCTCTTTGTTTGCTTCGTGACGAAACCGATGGCAGCGGAGAAGAGACCCACTACGGTAGTGGCAAATGCCACCTGCATGTTGTAGGCCATGGAGGCGATGTCGCCCGTGGAGAGTCCCACGAGGGCAGGTCCCATGGGGATGAGCGTGCCCATAAGGCCTAGCATCGGCCCCATCTTCAGCAAGGTGGTGGGGAGCGACATGTCCTTGTCCACAAACTGTGCGTACTGGTCAACGGCACGGTTCACGCGGGCTGCGCTGTGGCGGTCCTCCACCATGCGCTTCATGAACGTCACCACGACCGCCTGCTTGTTTCGGGGCAGACGTTCGGGGAGCGTGTCGAGGTTTTCGCCCGTCAGCGCGTTCAGTTCCTTGCGTATGGCCGCTTCCGTTTTGCGCTTCACGAGGTACTGTCCGAAGAAGCCGCCGAGGAGCAGCAGCGAACGGAGGAAAAAGTAAATCAGCAGGACCACCACGGGCACGAGCAGTCCGGTGGAAATCCAAAAGAGAATGTCGGATATGTAGTTCATTGTGAGGTTATATTATCTGTTTGTTTCTTTTGTTCATTTTGATGCGGTAGACCATTAGGCCGGCTGCTATTCCCACCACGACCATGAGTGCCACGGCAAGGAGCGCTTTGAAGTCCACTTCGCTGATGCCGTTCACGGCGGTGCGTCCGTTCACCGTGCCCACAATGCCCATGAGGCCGAGCAGCACGTCGAGAAGGAAAAGCATCTCCAGGCGGATGGGCCTCTCCGGAAGCAACCATTTCGCGCCCAGCGTGAGCGAGGGGATGAGGACGAACACTGCCGCTGCCATGCCCCATGAAATCACTTGGAAATCCACGCCTGTGAACGTAAACATCAGTTTCACCAGCGTGCAGAAGAGCACGGGGAAGATGAGCAGTCCGGGAAAGAACTTCAGCGCGCGGTATGCGAAGCGCTTTCGGGCGGAGACGTGTTCGGCGGTGTGGATGTCGACATGCGTCACGCAGAAGAGCAGCGTGAGAGCCACGTCAATGCTGAGTAGCACCGCCATGTCGAGCATGAGTTGCTGGTTGGCCATCCATGCGGCAATCTGCGTGGTCGACTGCTCAATGGCGAAGGGCCACATCATGCCGGTGAAGAAGGCCAGCACCACGGTGGCCGCCATCAGTTCCACCATGCCGTGGAACGTTTGTTTCAGTACGAACGTCAGGCAGACGGCGAGCATCATTACGATGATAAGCGTTTGCATGTGTGTATGTTAGTTGTAAGAGTGAGTTGCCGTGTAGAGCAGTGACGTTTTGAAAACGTCACCCCCATGGGCAGTTATTCCTCGTCCATATTCTTTCTTCTGCGGCGCACGAGGAGGGCGATGGCAGCGAGCGCGGCTATGACGATGACGGCCACTACTATTCCGCTGATGACCGTGGTGGTCTTCTGCGCCTCGTCCGTCATGGACTCTTTCTTCATGACCATGCCCTTGTCGGTGCTCTGCGAAGCCTCGGCGTTGCGGATCTGTTCCACGTTCTGCTCGTAAGCCTTGGCGCTGGCCGCATCCGTCTTGGAAGCGATGAAGCTGCGAAGCTTGGCGTTGTCGCAAACGAAGCCCGAGCACGAAGGCTTGAACTTGTTGACCGTTTCGGTGTGGAGGCGTGCAATCTCCTTGAGCTGTTCGGGCGAAGCCTTCCAGAGTCCCTTGCGGGCACTTTCCATCATGACCGCCGTCATCTCCATGAGTGCGGCCGGATTTTGCTTTTCGAAGAATTCGCGCGTGCCGAGGTTGTATTTGTCTTTGACGTAGACGCTGTAGATCTCGTCCCACATCTCCTTGTCGATGGCCTTCGGCTTCATCACGTTCCAGCCGTAGGTGTTCTTCACGATGTCGGCAAAGCCGTCGGCACTGTTTGCACCCCCTTTCATCTTCTCTTTGATGTAAGATGGGTTGAAGATGGTGGCACGGCTTTCCACGCCGATGGCTTCCTTCACTTCCTGCATGCGCATGTTGTTGTGGTTGCGGTAGTCGGCGAGATATGCGTCGGGGTCCTTACCCGTCACGTTGCGCACCGCCATGTTCATGCCGCCCATGAATTCGTACACGTGGTCGAGGCTCAGTGCGCCCCACGTGTTGCTCTGTCGTGGCTGCACCACCACGTCGGTCCGCGAGAGCGCAGCTTCGAAAGCATCCTTGCGCACGCTCTCCCAGTTCTTCTCGTCGCCGTAGTAAGCCCCCATGTTGTTGAGATACACTTCGGCAAGTTGGCTCTCCTTGTCCCAGCGGTCGCCGGCTTCCACCATGGCCTGAATGCCAGTGCCGTAGTTGCCGTTCACACCGCCGAACACGCGGAAAAGACTCACCTCGCGGGCCTCTTTGGGCGACATGCCCTTCTCCACGAGTATGCGTTCGCTCTCCGTTACGCCCGCCTTCACGAGATTCTCGTAAGCGTCGTCCTTCGCGTTGGCCGCCATTTCGATGGCCTTGTTGATGAGGAACAGACGCGAGGCGGCAAGGTCGCGGAGCTGTCCGCTTGTCTGCACCACCACGTCGATGCGCGGACGGCCGAGCGTTCGTGAGGGGATGAGGCGCAGGTCGGTGACACGGCCGAAGGCATCGCGCACCGGTTCCACGCCCAGCATGTAGAGAATCTGTGCAATGGTGGCACCCTCCGTTTCGATGAATTCGCTACTCCAAAGCGTGTAGCTTACCTTGCGTGGCCAGGCACCGTTGTGGCGTTGGCGGTACATGGTGAGCGTGTTGTTGCAGAGATCGCGGGCCTTCTCCCAAGCGTCCTCGCTGGGCGTGTTTTCCACGTTCACGGCAAAGAGGTTACGCCCCGTGGGGAGCGTGTTCGGATTCACTATGGGGTCACCTCCGGGTGAGGGGGCCGTGTAGCCACCGCCGAGGGCATTGACGAGCGAACGCATCTCTTCCTCAGGACTGCGGCGCAGTGCATCCGCATAGCGGTTCACGTTAGTGAGCGCTTTCTCAACGGCGGTGATGGCTTCAGCCAAGCGAATCTGTTCGCGCGAGAAGCGTGCAGGCTCTTTGCCGTTGGCAGTCTTGGCGGCGGGGGCGGACTTCCCGGCGCGGCCTTGGGCGGCTTTTTGTTCGGCAATGTACCAGCGCTGTCCCTTCTTGATGGCATCCATCATCTTCTGCGGGAAACGTCCGCTTTGCTCCATTTTGTCGAAAGCTTCGCGGCTCATCTGCGGGATGTCCCTCTTGTGTGACACCTTCGCAGCGCGCAGTTCGCTCACCGTGCGCGTTTCGGGTTTCTTGGGTTTGCTGTCCTTCTTGCCGAAGCTGCCCGCCATTTGCATCATCATGGAAATGGGGTCGGGTGCAGCCTGCATGGCTTCCACCTTGCGTGCCATGGCCAGTTCGTCGGGCGTGATGCCGATGTAGCGGCAAATGTAGTCGTCCGTGACCTGCGTTCCGCCGAGCAGCGAGGTGACGGTGGCTTTGGCGCGGTTGAGGTAAACGGAAGCGAAAAGTTGTTTGTGCTTCTCCACGTCGGGTCGTGCGCGGCCTTTGAGTTTGTCCACGTTGAGCAGTCCGTAGGCAATGGGGTCGGTGGCCATGGCATAGACGCTGGTGCGTATGTCGTCCTCGGCGTAGGGAACGCCCATGGTGTAGAGGCGGCCCGTAATCTTTTCGTTGACCAGTTCTTCGGCAAAACTTTCAATGCGGCTTATCTCGTCGGCCGTGTAGGGCTGACTGAGGTTTTTCGTGTCGAGCGAGAGTTCGCGGGCAATGCCGAGTTTCACCGTGATGGCCTTCACCTTCAGCGCCTGTGCGGTGGAGGGTGCTTTGTCGTAGAGTGCGATGGCCTCAGAGAGTTCCTTGTAGGTGTCGCGGAGCTGACTCTCCTTGAAGGGCGGCGTGAGGTAACTCTGGAGTTGGGCGTAGGTGCGGCGTTTGGCTATCATGCCCTCGCCCACGTTGCTGATGGTGTAGACGTAGAAGTGGGGGAGCGGACCCACGAGGCGGTCGCTCCAGTCGTCGTTGCCGAGCGCCACTTGCTTGCGAGGCGTGTATTCGAGCGAACCGTGTGTGCCGAAGTGTACGAGTGCGTCGGCGTGGAACCCGAAGCGTGCCCAAAGGTAGGAGGCCACGTAGGTGTGGGTCGGTGCCTGGTCCGTTCCGTGAACAATCTTGAATGCGTCGGTGCCTTCGCCCGCCATCACTTGCGGCAGGAGCACCACGTTGCCAAACTCAAGTCGCGCCACGGCGAGTTCGCCATTGTCGGTCGACATGTATTTGCCGGGGAAGTCGCCGTGGAGTGCGGTCAGTTCCTTCCGCTGCGTTTCGGAAAGCGCCTTTGTGGTCCAGTCCTTATACTGCGAGGCGCTGACGAGCGCAGGGTGACCATTGGCCATGAAGCTAGTGTAAGCCCCCTCGGCATAGGTGCCGAACACGGCGCCCTGCTGCTGGATGAGTTTGGCGAGCGCATCGGCTGAGGCCGGCAGATTGCCGACCTTGTAGCCCTCGGCCTTCAAGCGGCAGAGGAGGTTGAAGAGCGAGGGGACAACTTCCATGCCCGACGCCACGAGGGCGTTCTGACCAGGACCTTTGAAGTAGAAAATGGCGAGTCGCTTGTCGCTGTTTTTCTTCTGACGGAGGCCCACGTAGCCTGCCACGCTCTCCACGAAGTCGGTCATGCGGTCGGGCATGCCGTAGACTTCCTGCAACCCTTCGCTGTTCGTGCGGTGGGCGAAGAGCGCATAGGGACGCACGGCGCCGTCAATCTCGGGGGTGACGATGCTTTGCGACATGAATCCGCCGCCCATGCCCTGCTTGTCGTTCTGCCAGTCGGCGGTGAGGCGGTTCACGTTGAGCGGAGAGAAGAGGGGCACGTTTTTCGTTTTGAGAAACTCCACGAACCAGTCGCCCAAACGGCCGTGAGCCATGTTGACCACGGCGGCAAGGTTAATGCTGTCGGCGCCGTGGGAGGCGATGAACTTCTGCAACTGGTTGACGCGGTACACGTTGAACCCCTTCTTCTCGAAGGCTTTCTCGAGGTCGGCGGCAGCGCCCATGAATCCACTCACCACCACTGCCGGCGCGTCGGCTTTGTAGAGTCCGTGTTTCTGGAGAAAGGCGTTGTAGTCCTTTATGCTGTTGAAGCCGAGTTCGTCGCCCTCCTCGTCGGTGGGGTCGAAGTGGGTGAGCAGGTAGTCGGGGCGCTCTTCCACCACAGCGGGTTCGGGGGCAAAGAAGCGTTTGCCGTCGATGAACTTGCGGATGAACTGCAGCATGCTGCGGAAGTTTTTGCGTCCGCCGTTTTCGGTGTACTGCATGAGGTAGTCGGCGTCGAATCCGTCCACGGAGCAGATGTTGTTGTCGGGGTTGGTGGCGGCGTGGGTGAGTGTGGGCACGCTCTCGGCGGCTTTCTGGAGCTTGGCGCGTTGTGCGGAGTCGAGGCGGAGACCCATGCCGTTGACGAGAATCATGTCGTAGTCGTCGAGGTCGTCAAAGTTGTCGGCAGTGATTTCGCTCAGGCGAATCATGCGGCTGTCGTTGGCCTTGGCAATCTGTCCGAGCTCTATGGCCTGATAGTTGAGAAATGCGATGCGTGTGGGACTCATCCACGCATTCCAAGCCGCGCCGAGCGCTCCGACGAGTGCCACGGCGAGCAGTACGAAGAGTGCGTATTTCTTCTTGAACTTCTTTTTCATGCTGAATATCCTTGCTGTAAATTTTCGAGGTGCAAAGGTAGATGTATGAAAAAGCGGGGTATATACCTACATGTGGTGATTTGGGAGGAAAATGTACGAGAGGGGATATATGGCGTGGGGGGCTTTTCGCTTAGACGCGTTGTTTTTTCATCATAAATGAGGAGATGAGGTTTGTGGAAGGGGTAATGGCCTCACGGAGGCTTCTGCGTGCTTCGCTTTCTCGCGCTCTACACGATTATAAAAATAACTAGGGTGTACAACTTTGTATGCCTGTTTTAAACGTGCAAATTGTAAAGCGCGAGGAGCGGGCTGAAAGCCCACCCTTCGTAAGCCCAGGTCACGGCACGAAGTGACGCGGCCTGGGTCCCTCGTTTCCGCCTCTCAGCGGGCTGAAGGCCCACCACAATGATTGCGTAACCGTTTCGGAGCGGTTGATGTGGCGGACTTTCAGCCCGCGACCGCTCTCAACAAATAACCCAGGCCGCGTCACTTCGTGCCGTGACCAGGGCTTACGAAGGGTGGGCTTTCAGCCCGCTCCTCGCGCATATTTTCTTTTGGAATTAAGTAGAAGCGATTTCTATTTCAAACTTAAAATGGAATACGAAACTGTACACCCTAATAATAACTAGGCTCAAAACTGCGTATGTCCGTGTAGAGCAGTGACGTTTTGAAAACGTCACCCCCATGGAAGGTGCAGCGCCTAAACGAAAAAAGGTTACGCAGCACATGGTGTACTGCATAACCTTGAAAGTGTTTTGTGAGCCTCTTGTCGGATTCGAACCAACGACCCCGAGATTACAAATCACGTGCTCTGGCCAACTGAGCTAAAGAGGCGGGTGGGTAAGCTAACTATATCGCGCCGCTACAACCAACTACCTTTGCTGCGGTCAAGCCCTGGAGGATTCGTAGGGAGCTGGCCGTACAGCACTTACCCATTTAATTTGGATCAATTGCGGACGCATTAGCTGCGTTTGCGGGTGCAAAGGTAAGCATAATATTTTACACTCCAAATTTTACCGCACTTTTTTTGCACTTTTCGGGTTATTCTTGAAGTTTTGGGAACGTGCGCAGCGTGTTGGCGAGCAATTGTTGCTCCATTTCTTCGCACGGCAGCCCATAGACTTCCGCGAGTTTTTCCACCACGAGTGCGGCATAGGCCGGTTCGTTGCGCGAGCCTCGGTGTGGGGTGGGGGCGAGGTAAGGAGCGTCCGTCTCCACCACGATGCGGTCCGCCGGCACTGCGGCGTGGAGCACAGCGGGGAGTTTCGACTTCTTGAACGTGAGCACGCCGCCAATGCCGAGCACGAAGCCCGGAAACGTTGTGAGCAGTTCGCGTGCCTCCTCGTCCGTTCCGCCGAAGCAGTGAAACACGCCGCAGAGGTCGTGGCGCAGGGGAAGGAGCGTGTCTACCAGTTCGCGGTGGGCACTCCGGCTGTGCACTATGAGCGGCAGACCAAGCCGTGCCGCCCATTCCGCCTGAAGGCGAAACGTGGCAATCTGTTCGTCGCGCCGCGTGTCGTCCCAATAGAGGTCGATGCCCACTTCGCCAACGGCCACGAAGGGTGAGTCGTCTGCCGTGAGCATTGCTTCCATCCGTTCCAGGAGCGGGTAGGGGTCGACGGGAAGTTCCGTGGGGTGGAGTCCCATCATGGGGCGGCACAAAGTGGGACGTTCCTTGCAGAGGTCGAGCATAGGAGCGATGGATGCTTCGTCGATGTTGGGCAGCAGGAGCATGTCGGCCCCCGCTTCCGTGGCGCGGCGAACCACCTCTGCGCGGTCGGCGTCGAACTCTTCCGTATAGATATGTGTGTGGGTGTCTATGAAGTGCATGGATGACGTGAATGTTGTGGAACGCGCAAAATTACGAGATTCGGTTGGAACGGCAATCTTTTTGTCGGCGAAGATTCTTCGTTCCTCATGTGTGCGCAAGCCGTCAGCTTTTCAAGGCCGCAAGTCGGAATTTGCGCCTTACTCAACACGTTGAGCTCGCAGAAAGTTGTTTGCACTGTCACGGACGGTTATGCGTGCTGCGCTTGCCTATGCCGTATAGAGCGTGAGGTTTTGAAAACCTCACCCCCATACAAGGCGCAAGCGCGCAAAACCGTCCGTGACGGCAAGGCATGGAATTCAAATTCCAAGGCATGGAATTGAAATTTCCTGCGGGCCCAACGTGTTGGGCACGCAGCCCAAATTTTAGAAACGTTTATAATTGCGTTCTCGCGCTATTTCGGTACAAATACCGACGCCTCGCGTGCGCGCGTACGCGCGCGCTTCACCGAAGTTTGTACATTCTACTTTCATCTGTCACCCCGTGCTTCGCAAATGTGCAAATGTGCAGATGTGTAAATGGGTAAATATGTAAATGCTTTGTAGATGAATAAAGAAAGTAATGTAGAATGTATTTCGGTAGGGGGTGACAGCAAATTCTCACGAGGGGGTAAAAATTCGTCAGCCTCTGAAAATTTCGGTCATGCGCATGTACCGAAAAAACTGACGGCAAAGGTTTAATAAAGCAAAACATTTGTGACTGCGAATTAATGCCGTCACCGTCACGGACGGTTTTGCGTGCGCAAGCGCATGGGGGTCACGTCTCCGACGTGACTGATGAGTGCGAAGAAACAAAGCGAAGCACATAAATGCCTCCGTGAGGCCGCGCTAAACGTCACGTCGGAGACGTGACCCCCATGCGCTCGCGCTCACAAAGCCCCCTGTACGGGGTGACGGGTGACAGCAACTTGCACAAACTTCTGTGTATACGCGCGCGTGCGCGTATACCTTACATGGAAGGCACGACTCATTCGTGCATTTGTACATTAGCATATTTACACATCGCAAAGCCCCTTTGCCCTTCCTTTAATTTTTCGTAATTTTGCAGCCGAAAAATCATACAACACAAAACGTTACATGACAGAGATTACGACGACACAAGATTACTCGCGCGAACAACAGATACGCCACAGACTCAACCTTCTGTTGCGTACCGGTCAGCTGCTCGTTGAGAGCGCCGCCGACACCAACCGCATTGTGCGCAACATGAAGCGCACCGCAGCATTCCTCGGGCTTCCCGAGGAAAACCTGCACATCTTCGTGCAGTACAACATGCTGATGGTCAACCTCAGCGACAACGGACACTCCTTCACAAAGTTTCAGCGCTGCGACAAGCACGGCATCAACATGACCACCATTTCGCTCGTCAGCAAACTCTCCTGGAAAGCCATCCGCGAGGACTACACCATAGACCAATACGGCGAGGAACTCGAGGCCATCGCCAGTCGTCCGCGCAACTACACCGCCAACCAAGTGGCCATCGGTACAGGTTTCGCCTGCGGCGGATTCTGCATACAGTTCGGTTGCGACTGGATAGCCTTCCTCTACGCCTCCATCGCCGCCGCCATCGGTATGCGCCTCAAGGGACTCTTGACCGAAAAAGGCATCAACGTATACATGGCCATCGCCGTGTCCGCATTCATCAGCACCCTCCTGGCCTGGGGCTCCACATTCCTCCCCTCCACCTGGACCTCCACGCCTCTCCATCCGCTGCTCGCCTGCGCCCTCTTCATCGTGCCCGGCGTGCCGTTGATAAACTTCGTGGACGACATGCTCGACAACTACATACAAGTGGGACTCACGCGTGCCATCAACACCTTCTTGATGGTCGTTGCCATGAGCTTCGGTATAGCCTTCTTCTTGAAGATCGTGAACTTTGACCTCAAGTCGTTCGCCTCCATACCGATGATTCCCCACAACACCTACTGGAGCTATGCCGCTGCGGCAGCCATCTCCGCCATGGGCTTCTCCATGATTTTCAACATACCGCGCCGCCTGCTTTGGGTAGTGGCCATCGGCGGCATCATTGCCGTCTGCACGCGTAACTTCGTGAACCTCGGCCCCAGCAACAACAACATCGGACTCGACATGGGACTCGCCATCGGCTCTCTCGCCGGAAGTGCCCTCGTCAGTCTTATTGCCGTCAAGGCTGTCCACTGGGTACACGCCCCCAACCACGTACTCTCCATCCCCAGCGTAATCCCCATGGTGCCCGGTGTGCTCATGTATCGTGCGCTCGTCAGCCTCATCGAGATGAACGGCGTCGTAGGCGAACTCACCGACGCCATGAAGTTCGGCATGGCCTCCGCCATCACCATCATGTGCATTGCCCTCGGTGTGGCCATCCCCAACGTGTTTGCCCGCCGCTGGGTGGCAAAGGACCGTGCCACCATGCTCAACATACTGATTAAGGAGCGCCGTGAGCGCGGACGCTTCGTGGACCTCAGCGAAATCAAGTAAGCCTTCCTTAGGCATACAACCATAACATATTGGGGCGGCATCCCGAAGGTGTCGCCCCAATCAATTCCTACTAACCCAATGTACCAAGAGGAAACCCATTTCCAACACGGCCGCATAGAAGTCATCTGCGGTTCCATGTTCTCAGGCAAGACCGAAGAACTTATCCGTCGCCTCAAGCGCGCACGCATAGCCCGACAGCGCGTAGAGATATTCAAACCTAGCATCGACACACGCTACTCCGACGACGACGTCGTCTCGCACGACAGCAATGCCGTAGCCTCAACCCCCGTCGATTCGGCGCGCAGCATCGTGCTCCTCTCCTCCGAAGCAGAGGTGATAGGCATCGACGAGGCACAGTTCTTCGACGAGTCGCTCGTGGAAGTCTGCACCCAACTTGCCGACAGTGGAAAGCGCGTCATCGTGGCCGGACTCGACATGGACTTCCAAGGCGTACCCTTCGGTCCCATGCCCGCCCTCTGCGCCGTGGCTGAAGAAGTAACCAAGGTACACGCCATCTGTGTGCGCTGCGGCAACCTCGCCTACGTCTCCCACCGCATCGTGGCCGACAAAGAGCGCGTGCTCCTCGGCGAACAAAACCAGTACGAACCCCTCTGCCGCTGCTGCTACAACAAAGCCGTTGCCGCAGGGGACGCGCAAGAATAAGCAGGCTGTAGCCCGAAATAAAACGTCTAAAACGAATAAAACAGTGCGCCGATAATCAAGCGAAGCGTTTTAAAAGTTTTGGACGTAACTACTAATGTATGTAGGGCGTACATATTGTGCGTCTTTTCGTTATCTCTGAAAATTCATCCATGCAATATCTTGAATTCACCTTCACCACGTCGCCTGCCACCGAAGCCGTGCAGGACGTGCTCTCTGCCGTACTCGCCGAAATAGGTTTCGACAGCTTTGTCCATACCGACGAACTCGACCGCCGCGCAAAGGCACACAGCGACAATCCCGAAGCACCAGCCTTTGAGGAAAAGGATAGCGACGACCACTTCCGTTGCTACATCCAAAAGGCGCTCTTCAGCCAGGAAGCCCTCGACAGCGCTCTCGAATCTTTCCCCATTCCCGGCGTGGACATCACATACACCACCGCCGAACCCGAGGACAAGGACTGGAACGAAGAATGGGAGAAGAACTACTTCCAACCCCTCGTCGTGGACGGTCGCTGCGTCATTGCCAGCACATTCCACAAGGACGTGCCCCGTGCGGAGTACAACATCACCATCAATCCGCAGATGTCCTTCGGCACAGGTCATCACGCCACCACATCGCAGATGATAAGCCGCATACTCCAGGACCATATGGAAGGACTTGAAGTGCTCGACATGGGTTGTGGCACGAGCATCCTCGCCATCCTTGCCCGCATGCGCGGTGCGGCCCACTGCACCGCCATCGACGTGGACGAATGGTGCGTGAAAAACTCGCGCGAGAACATCGCCCTCAACCACCTCGACGGCATCGACGTGGAACTTGGCGACGCCTCCTCGCTCGCCGACAAAGGTCCCTTCGACCTCGTCATTGCCAACATCAACCTCGGCATTCTCCTCAACGACCTCTGCCGCTACGTGCCCCGCATGAAACACGGCGCCTGCATCTACATGAGCGGTTTCTACACCACCGATGTGCCCCGCCTGCGCGAAGAAGCCGAGCGTCAAGGCCTCGTCTTTGTCAACGCCCACGAACTCGACGGTTGGGCCTGCGTTTGCTTCATGAAGAAATAGGCCGTCACGGACGGTTTAGCGTGCTTCGCTTTCCATGGGGGTGAAGTTTTCAAAACGTCACGTTCTAAACGAAAAACAACCCGGTATAACTCTTCGTCAAGAATTATACCGGGTTGTTGGCTTCTTATGTCTTTTCCCCAAGCTCTACAATCACAACGCTTCAATGACGCGCTTGGCACATTCGTAGCCCTCGTTGTAGAGCGCGGTGAGTTTTTCCACATTACTCTCCAGACGTCCCACTTCCATGGGGCGCACAGGGCGGATGGCAATGATGCTTCCCTCGTCCTCCATCCGCTCCACCATGTCCAACTGCTCGTTGTAGATGGCGTGGCGCTTGCTCAGCAACACACGCAGACGGGGATATTTGCGATAGATGTATTTCGGAATTTTTATGTCGCGCCCGTTCTCGCGGTAGCCGCGGTTGCGTGTCAGTACCACCACCGGACGCTTGTGGCCCGTTTCCAATGCACGCATCACAGGGATGGAGTCCACAATGCCACCGTCGAGCATCGGTTCGCCGTCAATCCACACGATGGGACACACATAGGGCAGACTGCTGGAAGCCTTTGCCACGTCGAGCAAACGCTGCGCGTCGTGGTCCTCCGTCAAGTAGCACGCCTTGCCCGTGCGGCAGTTCGTGGTCACCATCTCAAAAGTCATGGGGTTGGCAAAACAAGTGTCGTAGTCGAACGGAAGCACTTCGTTGGGGATGGTGTCGTAGAGCGTCTTGCGGTCCAGAATGCTGTGTTGCGACCAGAGATACTTCATCCCGATGTAACGGTAACGCTCCAAGAGGTCGATGTTAGTCACCTTGGCACGACCGCGCTGCCGGCTCTTGAACGACAAACCGTTGCAAGCACCGGCCGAAACCGCCACCGCATAACTGAAATCGATGTGAGCATCAAGAAAATAGTCGAGCACACCGTCGGTAAACACACCGCGCATGCCACCGCCTTCAAGTACAAGTCCAGTGTTTGCGTCAAGAGTCATTGTTCGGGGAAATAAGGTTCTACAGATGTAACTTCCTAGTTCTAAAAAAGCAAAATGTAGCACAAAGGTAGCCTTTTCCCGAAGAAAATGCGTACTTTTGCCCTAAAAGATGGCAAAGAGCGAAGAAACGAAAGTTTCTGCGTTCAACATTAAAAGCGAAATCATATGCTATTCAGTAAAGACACTTATGTGGCTCGCCGACAGAAGCTGCGCGAGCTGGTAGGCAACGGACTCATCCTCTTGTTTGGCAACAACGACGCCCCCGTAAACTACCCGTCTAACGCTTATAAATTCCGTCAGGACAGTTCGTTCCTCTATTTCTTCGGACAGAAACGCGACGGACTCGTTGGCGTCATCGATGCCGACTCCGGACGCGACACGCTCATCGGCGACGAGATAGACATCGACGACATTGTGTGGTACGGTTCCGTCCACTCCGTTTCAGCCATGGCTGAAGAATGCGGAGCCGCCGGTTCGGCCCCCATGGCCCACCTCGCACAACTCGTTGACGATGCCGTAAAGGCCGGACGAAAGGTTCACTTCCTTCCCCCCTACCGCCACGACACGAAAATCCAGATAATGGACTTGCTCGGCATACACCCCTCCGAGCAGCGCGAAGCCGCATCCCTTCCGCTCATCCACGCCGTAGTGAAACTCCGCAGCATCAAGAGCGAAGAGGAAATTGACGAACTCGAACGCGCCGCCGTCATTGGCCATCGCATGCACACCACCGCCATGCGACTCTGCCGTCCCGGCGTCACGGAGCAATACATCGGAGGCGTGCTCGACGGCATCGCTGCCAGCTACGGTTGCATCGTTTCGTTCCAGAGCATCGTCAGCATGCACGGCGAAATTCTCCACGGTTATCCCTCGCCTCGCAAACTCGAGGCAGGACGACTCCTCCTCGTCGATGCCGGCGCCGAAACCAACGACAACTACTGCTCCGACAACACCCGAACCACACCAATCAGCGGAAAGTTCACCGAGCGCCAGAAGAACGTCTACAACATCGTGGCAGAATGTCACGACCTCGCACTCAAGCACGCCCGTCCCGGCGTACGCTGGTGGGACGTACACATGGCCGTGTGTGCCCTCATGACAGACCGACTCAAGGAACTTGGACTCATGAAAGGCGACACCGAAGAAGCCGTACGCGCCGGTGCCCACGCTCTCTTCCTCCCCCACGGACTCGGCCACATGATGGGCATGGACGTCCACGACATGGAAGGACTCGGACAAACCTATGTGGGCTTCGACGACGAAACACGTCCATCCACACAGTTCGGAACGAACGCACTCCGCTTTGGCCGTCGCCTCGAAGCCGGCCACGTGGTCACCGACGAACCCGGCATCTACTTCATTCCCGACCTCATTGACCTTTGGAAGAAGAACGGAACGAATGCCGAATTCCTCAACTTCGACGAAATAGAGAAATACAAGGACTTCGGCGGCGTGCGCATCGAAGACGACGTGCTCATCACCCCCGATGGTTGCCGCTTCATCGGCAAGGAACTCATTCCCTATCACGTCGACGACGTAGAGCGATATCTCGAAGAACACAAGGACGAAAGCCCCATTATATATTAACGAACACACAAAATCATAACATACACCAAAACACATGATGAAGTCACTCCTCATCGCAGCAACCATGGTGTTGCTGCCGGGAAGCGTTGCAGCACAGAAGCCTGAAGACGCAGCCAAGGACACCGTAAAGTTTACCGTTGTCAAAGAAAATCCTATCACCTCCATCAAGGACCAAAACCAGAGCGGTACCTGCTGGGCATACTCCTCACTTGGCTTCTTCGAAGCTGAATTGCTCCGTATGGGCAAGGGTACACACGACCTTTGCGAGTCGTTCCTCGTTTACAACACCTATATGGACCGCGCCGACAAGGCCGTCCGCACTCACGGCGACGTCAGCTTCTCACAGGGCGGATCGTTCTACGATGCCGTTTACTGCTTGAAGCACTACGGTATGGTTCCCCAGGATGCCATGCCCGCACCTGGAACGCTCTACGGCGACTCACTCTTCAACTTCAACCAACTCGACGCTGTGGCTTCGGCCTACGTCGGCGCCATTGCAAAAGGTGAGCACAAGAAAATCTCCCTCACTTGGAAGAACGACTTGAGCAACATCTACAAAAACTACTTTGGCGAACTCCCCACAGAAGTGAAAGTAGGCAAGAAAACCTACACGCCGCAGACCTACGTGACGGACTACCTCGGACTCAACATGGACGACTACGTGTCTCTCACTTCCTACACACACCATCCCTTCTACTCCAAGTTTATCCTCGAAATCCAGGACAACTGGCGTTGGGCTGAGAGCTACAACCTCCCCCTCGACGAGTTTATGGAAGTGATGGAAAGCGCCGTGAAGAACGGCTACACCTTCGCTTGGGGTGCCGACGTGACGGAAACCTACTTCGGTCGCCGCAACGGCAAGGGCTACGCTTACGTGCCCAAAGACCTCAAGGTGAAAGACCTCACCGGTTCCGACGCAGCACGCTGGGGCGGCACCATCGAAACCAAGAGCAGCCAGGTGACGAGCGATGACGAACTCACCATCACCCAGGAACTCCGCCAGCAGGGCTACGACAACTGGGAAACAACCGACGACCACGGCATGGTAATCTACGGTCTCGCCAAGGATCCCAACGGTCACGACTACTTCATGGTGAAGAACTCTTGGGGCGACTACGGCAAGTATCACGGCATGTTCTACGCCTCCAAGGCTTACGTGGCTTACAAGACCATGAACATCCTCATCAACAAGCACGCCATCCCCGCTGCCATCGCCAAGAAGCTCGGCATCAAATAATGTCCCTTCTGCTCTAAAACATCTAAGGAGTCTGCAAGCTCGTCAAAGTCCAAAAGGCTTGAGGGGTGGCAGACTCTTCTTTTTTTATCAACAATCCGATATTACAAGCAATCCGACTTTCCATGATTTTCTATTTCTCCGGGACAGGAAACTCACGACACGTGGCGCAACTGCTCGCTAACGCCACAAACGACCGCGCAGTCGACATGGCGGAATGCCTTGCCCGCGAGCACTACAACTTTTCCCTGCAGTGCAACGAAGCGCTCGGCTTCGTCACGGCCGTACACTTTTGGGGACTACCCGCTCTCGTCATGGATTTCCTCGCCAAAGCCAATTTCCATTACGAGTCACAGCCTTACGTTTTTCATGCACTTACCTTCGGCACCACCACGGGTATGGCCCATTGGCAAATGGCACAACTGCTCAAACAGAAAGGCATCCGCGTAAGTGCCCGCTTCAACGTGCGCATGGTGGACACTTGGACGCCGCTCTTCGACGTTTCCAACGCCGAGCGTTGTCGGCGCCAGACGCTTCGGGCCGAACGGAAAACGGCAAAGGTGGCTGAGATGATAAACGAGCAACGACGTGGCAATTTCGACTGGCTTCAATTTCCCCATTGGCTCGCCCGCTTTTACTACATGACCTACGGCGCCCAGCGCCAAACGAAGCATTTCCGTGTAGTTCCCGACCGTTGCACGGGCTGTGGACTATGTGCCAGACGCTGCCCCGTACAAGCCATCACCATCAACGATGGCAAACCCCATTGGACAGCCCCGCAATGTACGCTTTGCTTACGCTGTCTGCACCATTGTCCCAAGTTTGCCATCCAAATTGGTAAACACACCGAAAAGCACGGTCAGTGGAAACTATGAGTAACTTTAGAAAAATCTCAATAGCTTAAAAGCCAGTGGTATAGCTACGACTTTTGAGAATTTTGTAGGAGAGAATTGAGAATTTTGTAAGCGAGAATTGAGAATTTTGTAAGCGAAGTCGTTTCTGAAGTTGACAAAAATTGCAACCGCTTATGCGCCATTTTCAACCACTCATGCTTTCTTCTTGCCACTTATGCACGGAGGAATGATAAGGACAATTTTCATTACCGTAAACTTTTGTACATTTGCATTGTCCATTTGAAGGACGAGTCTGGCAAATGCGCTCCTGATATCCTTTTTTTACACCCTACGCAACATGACCAAGAAAGACGTACTCACTGCGTTTATTGTGGACGACGAACCCGCAGCACTCAACACACTTGCTGAAGACCTAAAGCAGATGCCAGAGTTTGGCGACGTTCACACCTTTAGCAACTACACTGAAGCCATGCTGCCCCTGCTCGAAATTCAGCCGGATGTGCTCTTCCTTGACGTAGAAGTGCCGGGACACTCGGGACTTGACTTCCTCGACTCCATTCACTCGAAGATAAACTTCAAGTTTCATGTGGTCTTTTACTCCGCCTTCTCCCATTACATGCTCGACGCCATCCGCCAGTCGGCATTCGACTTCTTGCTCAAGCCTTACAAGAAAGACGAGTTGCAGACCATCGTCAACCGTATTGTGGAGAACCACAACGAACCCGAAGGAAGAGGAAGCATCGGAGCATTGCAAGCTGCTGACGTCCGCAAATTGGCCATACAGACCGTAAGCGAACTACTGCTCGTAAAGCCTGAACAGATGCTTATGTTCAACTATGCCAGTGCACAACGCTCGTGGGTGCTCACGCTGACCGACAGCACCACACACGTGCTCCGCAAAAGCGTTTCGGCCGACGATATCCTTGCTATGGACAGCAGCTTGACTCGCGTGAGCAACACGGGTATCATCAACATCAACTACCTCGCAGCCATTGAGAACAACTCACAACGCTGCCGATTCTGTCCGCCTTTCGACGACTTGCAGATGACAGCCTCACGACGCTACTTCAGTAAACTCAAGGAACGCCTCGATTTGCTCTGAAGTCTCTGCCGCTTTGGTTCCTTGTTGCACCACAAGTTGCCTCACAGTAACAGATTAATGAAGAGAGATATATTTATTTGCATCAGACGTGTTGGCCTATGCCGTGACGGAGTCGGGCCGGCACACAAACTTCCGGACGCATTGTAGCGCGGTCATCCTATTCGTTCCTTTTTTCGACAGCGCTTGCAAGCGTCCGGTATTCTTTCTCCAAAAACAAACATCAGCGCCATTACACGAAAGCGTGTAATGGCGCTGATTGCGTTTCGTTGCGCTACTTTCTCAGTAAAAGGACTATTTTGCGTGCCGTGTGTTGGTCGTCATTCCATGCTGCACCATATATTCCGTAGTTTGCAAGAGAGAAAATACGTAGTTCTTCAAACTTTTGAAGTCCTTGCTCATAGTACATTCTCGTGGCTTGCCGTCGATGAGGTCGTAGGCATATTCCTTTTTCAGTTCCGCGTTGTAGACATATAGGCGTTTCTCGTCGCGCGCCGCAATGGTCTTGTCGGCCGTATAGAAAGCGGCCGGACGAGGAGCATCGTTGAGCAAGTCAAGGCCGAAGTTGTTCTGCACATAAGGAATGCGTAAGAGGCCGAGCAGCGTTGGCGCCACGTCCACTTGTCCGGCAAACTGCGTACGCGTTTCGGCTTTCAAGCAGTTGCTGTGGATGATGAGCGGTATGTGGTTGAACGATTCGGGAATCTCGCAGTCGGCCTCGCCGAGCAACTTGCCGTGGTCGCCGAGAAAAACGAAAATCGTGTTCTTTGCCCAACTCTCCTTGCTCACTTTCTCCATGAAGTCGCCAATGCAATGGTCGGCGTAGCGCACAATTTGTTTTTCTGCCGTAAGACGTTCGTCCTGAAATGCTTTCGGCACGACGTAAGGCGGATGGTTGCTGATGGTGAGCAAGGTGGCGAAGAAAGGCTTTCCCGTAGCGGCGTGCTTGCGTAGCACAGGAAGGGCGTAGGTGAAGAGATAGTCGTCGGCCACGCCAAAGTGGTTCACAATCTTATCCTTCGGATAGTTCTCTTGCGAATAAATCTCATCGTAACCGTTTGTTCTGAAAAATGCATTCATGTTGTCGTACTGACTTTCGTGCGTCATGAAGAAGAGTGTGCTGTAGCCAGCCTTCTTCAGCGTGTTGGGAAGTCCCGTGTAGACTGGAATGTCGCTTCCCTTCATTGCGTTTCGGAACATGATGGACGGAAACGAATAAAGCGTGGCATACAAGCCGTGGTTCGTATGGTTGCCTGCCGAATAGCAGTTGGAGAAACTCAGCGAATGGTTGAACAGTGAGTCGAGATGGGGAGTGAGATGCTCGTTGTTGCCAAAGTGCTCCATGAGTTTTGCGGACATCGACTCCATGAGCACAATCACTACGTTCTGCCCCGTAGGCGCACCGCCAACGGGACGTACCTCGCGGGCAATGGGCGAAATGCCGTCTATGCCCTTTCTGCCATAAAGTTGCTGCACCTTGCTGATGGCTTCAGCGTCGGGCATAAGGTGCAGTGTGCGGTTTTCAGGACGCATCTCGTCGAGCGTACTGTTGAGCAGGCTGAACATGGGATTCACCCCCAAATTGTTGAGTACGGGACTCGTGCAGAAATAGGCGGCACTCACTTTTATCGGGTTGTAGCCCAAACGGCCGCGGATGCCTAGGAAACACAAGCCGAAGAGCGCAAGGCTGACGATGACTTTCGCGCCAACCATTCCCCACTTGTGAGCTGAAGACTTCTGCGATGCCGCCGCAACGGTGCGTGCATCTTCTGCAATATAGCGCTTGCGCAACCGGCTCAAGGCAAAGCAGAAACCTATGGTGACGAGGAAATAAACGGCTATGTGAAGGTAGTACGATGCTTCTCCGAAAATCATGCCCAAGGTGGTGCCGCCATATTCCGCCCAGTTCCAGATGGAGGCATTGAGCATTTTTGAGAAATAGTCGAAATAAGGCGTGTTGCCAGCCGAAGCCATAAACACGAGGGCATACCACGTGCCAAACCACACGTTCAGACAACGATAGACCGGACGTTTCCACCAACCGAAGCATCCCATCGCGCAGACAACGACCAGCGGAAGGGCCATCAGATAGCAGGCAATGACGTTGTCGAACCAAACACCGCGAAGGAAGGCGGTGGCCACGAGAAAAGGATGTCCCGCCACGTCGGGAGTAAGCTGATGGCGAACGGTGCAGAAAAAAACAATGCGCAGCAACGAAAGCGCCACAAGGGCCAAAACGTGAATGCTGAGCAGGTAGGATAGGGGACGAAGTAACTTTTTCATTCTGGAAAAACATGAAACGCCATGTCGGTGTCAGGCCGAACGGCAATCAATGTGCAAAATTAGGGCTTCTTCAGAAAAAAGAATCCCGCAATTCGCGTCTTTTTACAAAACACGAATTGCGGGAATCATTGTGCGGCAGTTAGGTGTGCTGTGCTTAGTGTACCACAGCTCTTTTACGCATACGGCGGATGCGGCGCAAGCGTCTGTAGCTGCGCCAAACGCCCATGCCCACTTTGGGCCATGAAGGAATGTGCTTCACGTTGCGGCGCACCATGGGAATGTCCCAAAGGAGCATGAGGAAGGCGAACGTGAGGGCGGCAAGCAGCGTCCATCCGAAGAGAATCTTTACGCTTTGCGCCACAAAGCCTTCCGCCAACCGGCTCATGAAGGCACTCATGTCCACTCGCGCTGCACTCATGCGTACTGCGTCGACGTATTGCGAACAGCGGGCAAAGCCGTCGGCCACGTAGTACTTCACACCATGGGCATGCAACGCAGCGCCTGCCAGTCCGCCCATAAGCATGTGAAGCACGTTGAACACGGCAAGGGCTTGGAAAAAGTGCTGGAACGACATGATGGCGTGCAGACACCACATGAAGGCAATGCAAAGCACCGCATAGGAGAAGCCGCGCCAAATGAGCGGCACATGAAGTTGCACGATGGACAGGCCAGAGTCTACAAGGAAGTAGAAACTTCCGGCATAGATGGCAAAAGCAAAGAGGGCGAATGCAATGAGTTTGTATACGTTCCAACGCATCAGTTTGAGCCAGCCTATGGAGAAAAGGCAGCCCACCCATATGCCGGGCAGCGACCATTGGTTGAGCCATTCGGTCGTGAGGTCGTCGTAGTGCATGACGGAACCGTAGTAGAGCGTTTCAAGCACATGTTCACACGAGAAAAGCATCTCCACCACACCGATAAGCACGATGACGGGAACCACGTTGTGGTATTTCCACATTGCGGTTTCGAAATAGGCCACAGGCTGATGCCACATATGGTGAAGCGCCCAGGCCAGATTGAGAAGCGAGGTGCCGCAGAGCAGACGGAACGTGGCACTGTTCCACCAGTCCATCCAGTCGCCGTAGTTGAGCAAATATACAACTTGCAGGCAAAGCACGAGCCAAAGCAGTGCGCCCATCCAATCTATTCCCTTGAGGGGAACAATCTTCGGCATGGCATGGACGGGGCGCGTCAGTATGGCCTGTACGGCAAGCACGAGAAGCATGAGGCCGGCAATGAACCAGTGCATGTAAGTCCAGTGGGCATAATAGGCGAACCATGAGGCGAGGTAGCCAGCATATTCGATGGACGTGAGCAGTACGATGTGGAGCAACGGGAAGAACACGCCGAAGTCGCGCTTTGGCGTCATCCACAATTGAATGACGGACATACATTCGAACGTGCCTTGAATCTTCGCCATTCCGCAAACGACGCATGCAGCCCAGAGCACCGGCATGGGCAGATGAAGCAGTGCCACGAGGTTGCACGCAAGGATGACGGCGGCCGAGGCCATGAGCAGGAACTTGTTGGTGAAGCGAAACTTCATGCGGAACAGCACGGGAAAGTAGAACGCCATGCCGGCGAGCGTGCAGTAGAGACACATCTGCACGTCTTCCCGCATGAGGCTCCATTCGCCTACCACGTCGCTCATGGCGCCGAGATACATCCCGTTGGAAAACTGGAAGCAGAAGGCCAGCAGTACATAAATCCACGGACGCACCCATTGTGGCATCCAGTCGTGGTACATGGGCATGGCAAACACCATGGGCGGTCCGCCTGCTGGTTTTTGATTGGGTTCAGACATAGATCAGGAGATTATGGCATTACGGTACACTCTACGTTCATGCCGGCACGTAGGCGTTGGATGGCTGCGTTGTTCTTGAGTCGGATGCGCACGGGGATGCGTTGTTCCACTTTTACGAAGTTGCCCGTAGCGTTGTCCTGCGGAACGAGTGAGAAGGCCGAACCTGTGGCGTCGCTGATGCGCTCTACCGTGCCTTCAAATTCCACATTGGGCACAGCATCGGCTTCTACTTTTACCACGGCACCCGTTTGGATGTTCGGCAACTGCGTTTCGCGGTAGTTGGCCACAACCCAAAGGTCGGAGTTGTCCACGATGTCGACCATCGTTTGTCCGGGTTGCACGAGCTGTCCTTCGTGAATGTTTTTCTTGCCTACCACTCCGTCGGCGGTGGCAACGATGACGGTGTAGGAAAGGTTGAGGCGGGCAAGTTCTACGGCCGAACGCGCCACGTCGATGCCGGCTGCGTTTTGCGAGAGACGGTGACCCTGCTCCTTTTCGGTGCTTTGGAGTGTGCCGAGGCTGCGCTTAGCCTGGGCATAACGTGCTTCAGCGGCGAGGTAGGCGGTGTGTATCTGGTCGTATTGTTGCTGCGTGACGGCGTCGTCTTTGAGGAGCTGGGCGTAGCGGGTGTCCTCGCGGCGGGCATTGTCGAGTTGCACGCGGGCTTCTTCTATGCCGGCATCGGTGACGTGCATGGTCTGATGAGTGGTTTCAATTCCGGTGCTGACGGCTTGCTTGCCCGCCAAGGCATTGGCGAGGTCGGCTTCGGCTTGTGCCAGGCGCAAGCGAAACTCGCTGTCTTCGATGATGACGAGGGTGTCGCCTTTGTGGACTTGCTGGTATTCGGCAAAACGAATTTCTTTGATGAAGCCCGAAACGCGGGTGTTGACGGGCGTGATGTGCTGCTGCACGGTGGCGTTGTCGGTATATTCGCCTTTGCCGAAATGGACGAAGTGGTCCACTACGAGGTAGGCGCCAGCTGCTACTATGAGGAGTACAACGACGTTGTACACAATGCGGAGAATAGTTTGGTGTTTCATTGCTTATGGGGTATCAAAGTGAAGCGGTTACATATTTGAGGTTGTAGAACGAATAGGCCACGTTGATGCGGGCATTGACCAGGGCGAGCTGTGCGTCGAGTTTCATGTTGGCGGCATCGGTAAGGTCCGTCACGATTGCCAGTCCGTTCTTGTAGCGGTTGCTGACCACATCGTAGTTTTCTGTTGCAAGTTGTACGCTTTTCTCGCAGGTCTGGAGTTGGGTGCGTGCCGTTTGGAGATTGACGTAGGCGGCATGTACGGCATCGCTCACGCCTTGGCGTGCAGCCTCAAGTTGGTCGTTGGCGTGAACGGTGGCGAGTTTGGCTTCGTTGATTTTCTTCTTGGCTTTGTAGAGAGAAGAGAAATTGTAACTTACGCCCACACCGACATACCAGTAGTTGAGATTCTTGTTGAGTGGTGGCACTTCTATGGTCACGGGGCCGTCGAGGTGGTCTTCTGCAACGATTGCAAATTTGGGCAGACGGGCAGCGCGCGCAATTTTCTCTTGTGTGCGGCTCATGTCTACGCTGAGGCTAGACTGCTGCAGCCCAAGGTGGTTTGTGGCTGCGAGCTGTTGCCAGCTAGCTTCGCTTCCGGCTTCAATGCCGTCCACGTTGAAGGCTTCTTCGCCAAGCAGTGCAATGTGGGCAGAGTCGTTGCCGAGTGCGGTGAGCAGTTGTTTGCTTACGATGCTTTGGCGGTCTTTTACGGCTGTCTCGCCCAGGGTGATTTGCTGGAGTTGGAGTTCGTAGCGTGTCACGTCGTTGCGGAGTGAGACGCCCTGCTGCCGACGGTTTTTCATGAGCGTAATTTGCTCATTGGCTTGTTCGCGGTTTTTGGCGTAGACTCTCTCTTGGTTGTAGAGTTCGTGGAGCTGGAAGTAGAGGCTTGCGAGGGCGAAGCGCACGCGTTGCTGTTCGTCGGCAGCAGAGAGGCGTGCCATTTGTGCGCCTTGCTGCGAGAGTTCAATGCTTCCTTTGATGGCACCTCCGGCATAGAGCACTTGCTCGGCGCGAAGAGCGAAATTGTTGCCGTAGTGGGGCATGGGGGCCGAAGTGCTCTCGCCGAAATGGCGGTTCCAAATGCGTGCATTGCCGAGGTAGGACACGGAGGCCGTGCCGCTAATCTCGGGGAGTTTCTGTGTTTGGGCCGATGCGATGCCTGCGTCGGCTTGGGTGATGGCTGAGCGCATGCTTTGCAGCGTGGCGTTGGAACGGTCGGCTTGCAGGAAGAGTTCTTCCAGTCCGTGCTGCAAGGCCGACGTTTGGGCCAGTGCCATATGGCACGGAGCGAGTAAGCCTATGCATACTGCGAATGCGGTGCGACATTTTGCATACTTGTTCATAAAATGAAAGGGTAGAGGATGAATTAAAACAGTAGGGAATCTCCCTTACCTTCTGGGGTAGGGATACAATGAGGACTTCACCGCGATTCTCGGGCGAATGCGGCTGAAGGGTACGATGATTCGGGACTGGGCTTTATGATGGCTCAGGCCTTAGCGAAGGAAAAAGAAAGAAGGGGTATTAAAACTGAACACAAACTCCCCATTGGTGGAACTTGTGCACTTTGTTGAAGGTACGGATAAATGTTCGCTGAAAGTTCAGTGACATAAGGCGCAGAAAGTCTTCTTAAGCAGCGTGACAACGTGTCGGTTTGGACGTCATTATAATATGGAGCGCCAAGCCTTGCTTGCTTGAAAACTGGTGCAAAGTTACGAATTTTCTGAAAAATAAACCAAATAAAAAATTGCCCCGACAACCTTATGGTGCTGTCGGGGCAATTCTAAAGTATGGCAAGGTAGGCTTTATTTGCTTTCGCCTTCGGCCTTTATTTGCTTGTTGATTTCTTTGATTTTCTCTACGATGACGTTGAGGTCTTCTTTGAGGCGAGCCACTTTCTTTTCTACGTCGGCCATGAGCGAGTTACCTTTCTTGGAACTTGAGCGGAAGAAGGTGAGGTTCGTTTCGTAGGTTTGGATTTCCTGCTTCTTGGCTTCGAGCACATTCTGCAAGCGTGTACGTTCGCGTGTGAGTTCGGAACCGCCCTTTTCGGCCACGTTGCGGCGGAAGTTGTCCATGCGGCGGCGTCCGGCGCTTTCGTGAAGCGAGTTGTAAATCTTGTCGCAGAGTTCACGGTAGCGGAGGTAAACCTTTTCCTTCTTGCGGAAGGGAACGTGACCAATTTCGCCCCACTTGGCTTGAAGGTCGCGCACGGCTTGAAGCTGATTGCTGGCGGGTTCGGCCACGAGCTTCTCGAGTTCGGCAATCACTTCTTCCTTGAGCTTGAGGTTGGCCTCTTCTTCAATGCGCTGGCCTTTGTTGGCTTCGTTCTTTTTGTTGAAGAAGGCGTTGCAAGCATCGTTGAACTGCTTCCATATGGAGTCGCTCAGTTTGTGTGCGACGGGACCGATGGTCTTCCACTCTTTCTGGAGCTCTACGAGTTTGTTGGTCGTTGCGCCCCAGTCGGTGCTGTCTTTGAGTGCTTCGGCTTTTTCGATGAGCGCTTTCTTGGCGGCGAGGTTTTTGTTGAGTTCTTCGCGTATTTCCTTGAAGTAGGTCGTCTTGGCTTGGAAGAAGCGGTCGCAAGCGAGGCGGAAGCGTTCGAATATTTCGGAGTTGACCTTACGCGGTGTGAAGCCGATGGTCTTCCATTCGCCTTGCCAACCTATTACCTTCTTTGAGAGTTCGTCCCACTGTGCATAGGTCTTGGCGTTTTCGTAAACGAGCGTTTCTACTTTCTGGCAAAGTTCGGTCTTCTTCTTGAGGTTTTCCTCTTCTTGCTCTTTAATCTCGAGGAAGTGGTCCTGATGGCGCTTGTTGATGAGTGTGGAGGCGTCTTTGAAACGTTTCCAGATGGCTTCGCGTTCTTCCTTGGCCACAGGCCCCGTTTCGCGGTATTCCTGATGGAGGTTCTGGAGCTGATGGAATGCGGATACGGGGTCTTCTACGTCGGCGAGCTTTTCGGCTGCTTCGCAGAGATGTGTTTTGATTTCAAGGTTTTTCTTGAAGTCGTAGGCGCGCATTTCGTGGTTGAGGCGAAGCTGGTCGTAGAACTGTTCCACGTAGAGCTGGTAGTTCTTCCAAAGCTCGGTAGCGTTTTCAGCGGGAACGTTCTTTATTTCTTTCCATTCGGCCTGGAGTTTCTTCACTTCGTCGTAGCCTTTGTCGGCGTTGTCGGGCGAAGCGGCGAGTTCCTTGATGCGAGCTATGATGGCTTGCTTGCGTTCAAGGTTGTTCTGCATCTCCTTTTCGAGTTGTTCGGCCAGTTTGGTGCGGAGCTCGCGTATGAGTTGGAGCTGCGCCTTGAAGTTTTCTTCTTCGGTGTCGGGGGCGGGCATGAAGTCTTCGGGCTTTCCGCCGGCGTTGACAAATTCTTCGCGTGCGGCAGCCACTTCGTTGCTGCGGAGTCGGTAGTAGAGCGACTTGAAGTGGTCGAGTGTGGAGCGGTCCACTTCACCTCCGGAGTAGACGATTTGTTTGAGCCGTTCTATCACCTCTGCCTTTGTGGTGGGTTCGGGCTCGCTGGCGGGCTGAGGCTCGGCGGCCTCTTCTGCTGCTGTGGAAACTTCGGCTTCGGCAGCGGGTGCTTCCTCGGCGGTCGTTACGGGGGTTATGGATTCAGCCGTAGCTTCTGTGGCTTCGGCTGCTACTTTCTGTTCTTCTACGTCGGTAGGATTTTTGATTTCGTCCATAAGGCTTTGGATGGGGTCGGTGGTCAGAGGTGAGCTGCGCGTATGTTTTTTATTGTGCGCTGCTTGCTCTGCCGTTCATAGAGATAAATGTTTGTTGCTTTGAGCCGTAGACTCAAGTTGCAAATGAAAGTATTTCTTTTTTATTGACCAAACGTTTGGTTCCGAAAAATGGCGGACATGGACTAAATCCACGTTTTCCAGCGGAAAAGTCCGTAAAAGAGTCCGGTGACCACGATGGAGAGCACGATGACGACGGGGAATCCCCACCATACTGTTTCCATGCCGCTCACGAGGTTCATGCCGAAGATACTGGCGATGAGTGTGGGGAACATGAGAATAATGCTGACGGATGTCATCTGCTTCATGACGCCGGCCATGTTGTTGTTGATGATGCTGGCGTAGGTCTCCATGGTGGAGTCGAGGATGTTTGTGTAGATGTTAGTCGTTTCGCGTGCCTGGTTCATCTCGATGGTGACGTCTTCGATGAGGTCGGCGTCGAGTTCGTCGACGGGCAGTTTGAACTTCAGTTTTGAAAGCAGCGTTTCGTTGCCGCGGATGGAGGTGATGAAGTAAGTCAGGCTGTCCTGTAGGCGTGAAAGACCTATGAGGTCTTCGTTGTCAATCTGTCGGTCGAGGTTTCGCTTGGCTTCTTCCAGTAGTACGTTGATCTGCTTGAGTCGCTTGAGGTACCACACGGCGGACGATAGGAAGAGTCGGAACACGAGGTCGACGGAGTCGGTGAACCCTTGGTTGCGCTTTTGCTGGTAGGAGACGAAGTCGATCATCATGTTGGTCTCGAAGTTACACACGGTGATACACACGCCCTTGTTGAGAATGATGCCCATCGGGATGGTGGTGTGCGGTGTGCGCGAAGCCACTTCTTTGACGTAAGGAATGCGGAGAATGATGAGCGACCATCCTTCGTCGTATTCGTAACGTGAGCGTTCGTCTTTATCTCGGATGTCGTCGAGGAAATAGTCGGGAACGTGGAGTTCGTTGACGAGAAAGTCTTCGTCCTCGGGTGTGGGACAAGTCACTTGTGTCCAGCAGTCGGTAGTCCACTCGTCGAGTGTGCGAAGCGTTTTGTTGTAGTTCCAGTAGGTACGCATAAGAAAAAACAGGTCGGTATGTTCCGGAAATCCGTGTTGTTATATATAAGGCGTGGGCTGTGAGGTCCATTAGCCTAAGCGCTTTGCCGCTTCCCGACGCGAAACGGCTGCTCATTTGTTCGTGCCTGTTTTCGGTCGGTATCAAACGTGAGTTTCCGCGTGATAGTCGTCCATTTATTGATTGGTTGTTTGGGGTTCGTTGCTTTTTGACGGGGCAAAAGTAAGAAAAATGTGCGAATGTGTCGCTTTGTAAATGTGCAAATATGTATGCCTGCAAATGGTTTGCGTACAAAAAAACTCCGCTCCGTTATGCATTATCACAATGCAACGGAGCGGAAACCGTTTTCAGACAATGGGTCTGCTACAAATGTTTATTATTTACGGTGATAAGTTTGTGTGGTTGTTTGTGGTGCAACGTTTGTTGCGGCGGGAGCCGATTCCGTCGGGGCACTGACGGGAATCATTTTCAGACTGCGTATGCTGAACTTGCTCGTCTGTCGTCCTGTGGGCGGCGTGTGGGTGGCGACTTCGGGGCAGTTGGTGAATCCCACCTTGATGGTTCCGCCTTTGTGGTAGAACACGTCGCTTTCTGCGTAACTCCATGAGCGGACCATTTTGTTCAGCCCTTTGGCGTTGTATTTTGATGCGCTGTCAGTGAGCAGTCCCAGGCGGGCAAGTTCTTCGACGCTCTTGTTGCAGAGGTTGCCTTGTCTGCCTTCCGTGAATGGCGGAACGTAAACGGTGGCATACTTGACGGGGAACGAGTCCGTGAGGGCGTACGCCAACGTGCGGTCGCCGTTCGATCGGCCCACAACGGCCAGACGGTAGTAACCCGCCGGCTTGTTGTATGTGGTGAAGAAATGCACCTTCATAGGCTGTGCCTTTTTGTCGTTGTGCTCAAAGTTGAGGTAACGGGTGCTTTGGGGACCGTAGTAGTCATAGTCATCGTCGTCGTCATCGTCATCGCGAGAGTTGGCTGCTGTCCATTCCTGCGTGTCGTTGAAGCAGTAGCCGTTGGCGTTGCAGTTTTCGTATGCGCCAATGGTCCAACCTTCTTCTTCGAGGTCGTCGCGCTGGTCGTTCCACAAGAAGTAACCGTCGGTGGAGTTCTCCTTTAGTTGCATCTCGTTGATGGCCTCTTTGGTGCGGATGCCGGAATATACCATACACGAGACGGCTGCGGCGAACGACACTGTGGCCAGGACAGTAAGCGTCGTTGTGCGTTTCACGCTCATCGTCGAGGTGTTGTTGCGCTTGAGCATCCAGCGGATAATGCCGTAGAGCACGATGCTGAGGAATGCGATGCCGAAGCCGCATGCGCCCCAAACGCTCCATTGCATTTCGGGCATGGTGTGCATCATCCTTATCCAGTCGTTATTGCTGAAAACCTCGGCGTTGCCTAATGAGGGTGAGGCGCAAACGGCGTAGAGCAATACGCCGATGAAGATGAAGAGCCCAATCAGCAACGATGTGACGATGCAGAGCATGATAAACTGTACCATGAAAAGCACAATGCGGAACAGCGTTCCTATTACGCTGTGTGCCGAGTTTTGGAATTCGGGCGACGACATGTAGTTGCGTGCTGCATTGGCTTGTTTCATCAGTTCTTCGTTGATGGAGGCTGGGTTTACGGGGCGGCCCTGCATGAGGAGTCGCTCTTCGGCGGTGTGTGCTTGCGGTATGATGGCCCAGGCTATGAGGTAGACAATGCCTACGGTGGAGAAACTGGCCAGACAGAGCAACACGGTGATGATGCGCCAGGGCAAGGGGTCGTTTGCACCGAAATATTTGCAAAGGCCGCTCAACACACCGCCTATAATCTTGTCGTCGGGGTCGCGGTAGAGTTTGCGTTCGGCAAAGAACTTTTTGCGTTTCTGCTCGTCGTTAGGCGACGGCGTGGGAGGGTCTGGCGGCGTTTCGCTGTCCTCGCTGTTGTTGGCAGCGCTGTTGGGGGTTGCGCTGGCTTCCTCGTTTTCTTCGTCCATTTGCTCGGGGTTGCCAATGCGGTGTATGATGTCCTGTATGTGTTCAATGCTGATGGCTTCGGTGCCTTCGGCTTTGAGGTCGGAGAGGATTTCCGCCACGCGGTGTTCAATGTCGTCGGTTATTTCGTCGCCGCCTTCGCGCTTGGCAAAGTAGGCTTTCATGTTGGCCAAATACTGTTCGAGCAACTGGCAGGCATCTTCGTCTATGGCGTAAAGCGAACCGTAAAGGTTGATGGTGATATTTTTCTTCATGATGCTTTTCTGTTTGTGGGTATTGACTTACGGAGAAAAACTGCTTGCAGGCGTGCTCAGCAAGGAGTCTGTGTAGTCTCTTCTTCGGTTGGCGTGGGCGGCGTCTCATCCGATGGGGGAGGAGGCGGTGTGGCTGCAGTAGGGTTCTTGAGCACGCCTACGGTGTAGGCCAGTTCGTTCCATGCCGTGTCGAGTTCGTTGAGGAAAGCTTGTCCGTCGGCAGTTAGCGTGTAGTATTTCCGTGGCGGCCCTTGTTTGGACTCTTGCCACTCGTAGGCGAGCAGTCCGTCCTTCTTGAGGCGTGTGAGCAATGGGTAGAGCGTGCCTTCGACCACTATCAGTTCGGCTTCTTTCAGCTTGGTGATGATGTCTATGGCGTAGCTCGACTGTCGACTCAGCAGGAGCAGTATGCAGTATTCCAACATGCCCTTGCGCATTTGCGATTTTGCATTGTCTACGTTCATGGAAAATGGTTTTATAATGTAACTCTTGCGAAGTTGGCTACGGTCGTTTGCCAGTCTCGCATTGCAAATGTATGTAAAACATAAGTACATTGCAATGCAAGGTACTAAGAAAACTTCTGAATTTAATACTAATTAAGCGTCGGTTCGGACTGTTTGGGCGGTTTGTGACAAAATATGCCGCTTCTTCGGTGCGAAGGAGCGGCAAGATCTTGTTTAGTAATGTGTAAAAAATAAGTTCCGCTTGTTTTGATAACTCAAGTTTCGGATTTAGATTTTGACACTAAAATATTTGCACAAAAAAGGCTTT